>JAZRFH010000010.1:0-118584 GCA_045661245.1 Eubacteriales bacterium
TACAAGGGGGCAGACGATTATATGACCAAGCCCTTCGCGGTGCTTGAGCTTATCGCACGTGTCAAAACCAACATTCGCCGTGCGAACCTTTACGTTACCAATCAGAAGGGATTTGTAATTGACAATAACGTTTACAAGGTCTTTTATGAAGGGCGCGATTTGGGGCTCACCTTGAAGGAGTATAAGCTTCTGAAAATGCTTATAGCACGTGCAGGCGTTACCATCCCTCGCGAAGAGCTGTTCCGTGAGGTTTGGGGTGAAAGCTATATGGGCGAAACGAGAACGCTCGATATACATATTTCTCAGCTCCGCGACAAAATAACCGAATGTGGAGGCAGCGACGTAATCGTTACCGTGCGCGGTATCGGTTATCGCTTTGATGCAAAATGAAAAAGAAGATATTCTACCGATTTTTTGCAGTTACTCTGGTTTCTGTTCTTTTGATGTTTGCTTTCGGTCTTGTTGTCGTTAATCTGAACACCAAGAACGTTGTAAACGAACGGCTTAAGGAAGAAACCGAGCTTGCGGCTACGCTGCTCAACGAGCAAAGTGATTTTTACGTTTTTAATGCTTATTCGGATAATCCCGAGCTTCGCATCACAATTTTCGACGTTGAAGGTAATACTCTTTACGAAAGCGATGCAAAGGCCGAGCTTGGCAATCACTCTGACCGCGAGGAAATCATAAACGCCATAGCCGGCAATCCGACTACCGTTGAGAGATATTCCGATACCTTCAAATGCGATATGACCTACTATGCGGTCAAAACAACGCTTTCTGACGGCACAGAGGTTATTCTTCGTCTTGCCGTGAGAAGCAGCCAAGTCACCTCTTATATAACAGCTCTCGTTCCGCTGCTCATTGTGGTGCTTGTGGTATCCTTGGTCATTTCTTTTGTTCTTTCAAATATTCTCTCGCAGAGCGTATCTTCAAAGGTTACCGAAATAGGTGATAGCCTAAAAAGCTTGAACGGCGGAGAGTATGTTCCCATTAAAACCAATATGAGTGAGCCGGAGCTTTTTGCCGTACTCAATCAGATAAACGAGCTAAATGCAAACATTCATAGTCATATTCGTGTTGCTGACGGTGAAAGAGTTAAGCTGAACACCGTGCTTGATAACGTATCGCAAAGCATTATTGCGCTCGACTCTACAAAGAGAATTGTATTTGCCAACAAGAGTGCGTTTTCATTATTTAACGGTACGCACCGTGACATCGGAAGGGATTTGCTCTTCTTAATTGAGAACCTCGAAATATATGAAAACATTTCAAGCCATTTAGGCGAGGATTACGCCTTTACCTGCTCTTATAACGGAATGGAGCTTTCCGTGGTCATTAGTAAGGTGACCGACGATGCGATTTCCGATGAGATTGCCGCAATTCTTATCGTAACGGATATTACACAAGAAAAGCTTATAGAGAAGCAAAAGAGTGATTTCTTTGCCAACGCTTCTCACGAGCTGAAAACGCCTATTACAGTAATGCAGGGATTTGCCGAGGTTCTTATGAACAAGGACGGCATTGACGATGCTTCCAAAAAGCAACTCGGACGAATTTATAAAGAAAGCATTCGACTCAGCTCTCTCATTTCGGATATGCTTATGCTCTCAAAAATCGAAAGCAAAGATGCACCGAAGAGAGTTCTTTCCGAGGTGGCTCTTGAAGAAATTGCCAGAGAGGTGCTTGACGGATTTTCCGAAAGAGCAAAAAGCAGAAATATCACCGCTACGTTTGTTGGCTCGGCAAAGCTTACCGCCGATCAAACAATGATATTCGAGCTTACCCAAAATCTTGTTTCAAACGCCATCAAGTACAACAAGGATGGCGGCTCGGTAACAATTTCGATTACCGAAACAGATACAGGCGTATGCCTGCAGGTCAAGGATACGGGCATCGGTATTGAAAAAGAGCACCTGCCAAGACTTTGCGAGCGCTTCTACCGTGTCGATAAATCCCACTCTAAGCGCATCGGCGGAACGGGACTTGGTCTTGCCATCGTTAAGCATATCTGCGCTATTTCCGGTGCAGAGCTTTCAATCGAAAGTGACTTCGGCATCGGCACGACCGTAACCGTTGTGTTTTCTAAATGACAAACAAGCGGATTGCTGCTAGATGGAGATTTAAGAGGTCCGACTTTAGTTGAATATACTCCAAAAAGTCAAAATTGAGCCCTTGTTGTTCGATTTTGGCTTTTTCTTTTACAAGCGGTTTCATAATATTTAATAGTTCAATTCCTTGTAAATGCTTCTTTGTGTGTGCTATAATTAACTTGTTTTTGAAAATTACTAAAAATTACTACCGCAAAGGGAAACAAAATGAATTTAAACGTCTTTGGCAGTGTACATTTAATTTACCTTGCAGTAACACTCAGCTTATCGGCTGCGGGACTTTATTTTGCAAAGAAATATGCTAAGAGCGAAAAATCGCAGAAAATCGTGCTGAAATCTATGGCCGCAATGCTTTTTGTATGGATATTGATTAACAGACTCTCTCAGGTATTCAGATATTCTGACGTAAGGTGGGAGCAGATTATACCCGACAGCTTTTGCGGTATGACGAGCCTCGTGCTCTCGCTTGCCGTGCTCTTTGGCAAGAAAAACAATGCAGTTTATCATTTCGTATGGTCGCTCGGCCTTGTCGGCTCGCTGATTACCATCTTCTACCCCACTTTTCTCGACCAAGGACCGTCTGTCTTTTATCTGCCGACAATATCAGGGCTCTTACACCACAGTATTACCCTTTCGTTGATAATTGCTCTTTTCCTATTCGGTCAGATAAGTATTACTTATAAAAAATGGTATTGCACATTCTTCGGCTTTACGGCATATCTCACCGTAGGCGCATTTCAGATGGCGGTGTTTGGCTTTTCCGATTCGTTCCACATTGTAGAGCCGATGCTGGACGGCACGCCCTTAACTGCGTGGGTTATCGCACCTATATACGCAGTCTGCTATGCCGCAGTGCTGTTAATTATCGAGCTTGTACGTAAGCGCAGAAGCTACAAAACAGAGTACAAAACGCAGTGTTAATTTAAATGTATGGAGAGCGGAATGAATTTTGAGCTTTGGTCTTTTTGGCATTTTGCCTACATACTGTCACCGTTCGTTTTATTCCTACCTCTATTTTTTGCAGTAAGAAGACGCGACAGTAAAACCAAATATACAGTTGGCGCTATACTTGGTGCTATATCGATTTTGATTCTGATTGTAAGAAACGTTGATATTTTCGTGCGCTCAGGCTGGGATTTAGAGGTAATACCCTTACAGGTATGCCACATTGGCAGTCTTGTAGCGGGGCTTGCGCTTATTACAAAGCGCAGATGGCTGATAGCAACCGCCTTTTGCTTTAACACTGTGCCTGCAATTTTAGCAATGGTATTTGCAGATTCGCTTGCAAATTACGATACCCTTTTAAAAATTCGGCCGCAGACCTACGTATGGGGGCATATATTTATCGTGGTATGCGCGCTTTACGGAATTACGGTGCTGTTACCTAAGCTAAAGAAAAAGGATTTGTACCACTCCATATCCTTCGTCGGTACAGCGTCTGTCGCGGCAATAATATGCAACTCAGCATTCAGAGCCACGCTCGGCTGGGAGCCAAACTATTTTTACCTTTACGACTACACGGGCACACCGCTTAAATTTTTATACAACGCCCTGCCAACATCGCACATCGGCTGGTTTACTATCAACTGGCTTTACACACTGACACTTATTGCTGTATTTATAGCGGTTTTTATCGCTCTGTTTATGCTTGCAAGACAGATAATCAAGCGGCTTGATAAGCAAACAACTTAATTTATTGAAAAACTAAAGCACAAGCTTGCCTTTTCGGTTTGCCTGTGCTTTTTGTTTGACTTTATTCCTCTATATCAAAAATTTCGTCGTATGTTGCCGACAAAATTTGTTTTAGTAAAATTATCTCGTCGGGATAAAGGTGCCTTTGCCCAACCTCAATTTTGGCAACCGAGCTTCTGGTGATGTCGCAACCGTTGATTTGAAGCTTAGCAGCAACCTCTTCCTGAGTAAGACCGCGGCGCTCGCGCAGACGGCGAATATTTTTGCCTACCTTCTTTTCTGTTTTTGAATTCATATCGTTTACCTCGCACCTATTTAAGAGCAAAACTCTTGACATTATTATAAATGCGTGGTAAAATTATTTTGCACTTATATAGGTGCAATACGTTCGTTTGCGAGGTCGCTATGTCAAATACACCGGGAATAATCAAGGAAATAGACGATTTAGGCAGATTGCAAATACCTAAAGACTTAAGGTTAAGGCTTGGTCTTGATAAAAAGGTAGAGCTGGTATTGACTCCAAGCGGGCTTTTAATAAAATCCCCGGAATATCAGCTTGTGAAAGTAGATGCTGCCAGCTATATCGAAACACAGGACTAATTATAAAAAGCACAAGCTTGCCATTTCGGTTTGCCTGTGCTTTTTATCAATATTTAAACCCTTTTACCGGTTTTTATCTCACCGTGCTTTGCCTCGTATTGCTCTATAAGGTCGCGAATAAGCACAAGTATCTGACTGTTTGCACTCCTACCCTCGTAATCTGCAATAACATGCAACTTATCAAGCATTTCGTCCTCTATTCTTATAGATAAACTCTTTATTGCCATAAAAACCTCACTCTAAACATATTATGTATTTAATTTACACTTATTTTGTGCTATAATGTTAAATATAGATACATAGTATATCTAAATTATATTCAGGGTGAGTTTAATATGAAATTAGCAATCATTGGTTCGAGAACAATTAAAAACATTTCGGTTGACGATTATATACCAAAAGATGTTAACGAAATTGTTTCAGGCGGAGCGGTCGGTATAGATACTCTGGCAAGAGAATACGCTACAAAAAAGAGGATAAAGCTTACTGAATTTTTACCCGAATATCATATCTACAGCAAAGCAGCACCAATTAAACGAAACGAAAAAATCGCGGCTTATGCCGACGAGGCTATTGCTTTTTGGGACGGTAAATCACGCGGTACAGAATATACTATCAGACAGTTTCAAAAACTGAAAAAAGAGAGTTGTTATTATAGAGATAGCAGCAAACAGTAACTAAGCCTAAAAAATTAACCCTCTGCCGCGATTTCTGAGCAGAGGGTCTGTTTTATTTTAATCAATCGTCATATCGAGCTTAAAGCGCATGATTTTGCGAAGAGTGTTTTTGGGGAACTCCTCGTCGCGCACGCGGAGAATGCCTATCTTCTTGTAGGGCACTGCGGTGCGGTTGTATGCGTCTACGTAAGCCTGCAGGTGAGCCTTTATGTCGGTGATGTTATTCTTCTCAATATAGTCCTTATCGGGATAAACCTCGGCAACTATAGCGTTGTGCATAAGGCCGCGCTTTGACTGACCCTCGTAAACTATAATGTCGATAACACCGGGCACTGATGTAAACTCGCTCTCAATCTCCTCGGGATAAACGTTCTTGCCGTTTGAAAGGATAATGAGGTTTTTCTTTCTGCCCGTGATAAAGATAGCGCCGGTTTTCTTGTCTATCTTACCGTAGTCACCGGTTCTGAAATACCCGTCCTCGTCAAAGGCGTCGCGGGTAGCCTCTTCATTCTTGTAGTAGCCGAGCATAACGTTCGAGCCCTTTACGAGAATCTCGCCCTCGCCGTCTTCATTCGGCTCAAAAATCTTAACCGTGTTTGCCTCGATGGGAATACCTACACTGCCGCGCACGATAAAGCTGTTCGGGTTAACCGAGATAATGGGCGCGCATTCTGTAATACCGTAGCCGTTAAGCACTGTTACACCTACGCCGTCCAAGAAATCTACTATATCCTGGCTTATGGGTGCGCCGCCCGTAATTGCAAACTTTACCTTACCGCCAAAGGCCGCAAGCACCTCGCCAAAGAGCTTCTTACGCAGGTCAATACCAAACTTACGCAGGAAATTTGAGAGCTTTATCATTCTTGCGATAAGCTTCTCCTTACCCTTTTCCTTGATATTTGCCATTATCTTACGATAGAAGGTTTCAAGATACAACGGAACGAGGATAAGATGCTCGGGCTGCTCCTCCTTAAGCTCCTTTTGCACGTAGCGGATACCGTTTGAAATATAGGACTCAACGCCTGCGGTGCAGTGGCCGAATATGGTAACGCTTGAGCAATAGGTGTGGTGAGGGGGAAGAACGTTTACAGATTTCTTCTCAAAATCTATATAGGGGATAATGTATGCAAGGTCGGACATATAGTTGCGCTGTGAGAGCATAACACCCTTGCCCTGACCCGTTGTACCCGAAGTGAATACAAGGAGCGAGAGCTTATCGGGGTCTATCGGCGCGTTGTAATAGGGCGCACTGTCCTGTTCAAAGAGCACCTTACCCTCGGCTACGAGCGCGCCTACCGAATTCTCACCCTCGGGAGCAATCAGATAAAGCGTATCCTTACCGAGCGCGCTATTGATAGCTTCGCCTTTATCGGCAATATCCGTGTCTGTAAATACAAAATCAATATCCGCGCGTTTTGCAACGTCAGAAAGCTCTGCCGCACCCCAATCCTTATCAAGGGGCACAACCACACCGCCTATAGCCTGCACAGCATAATAAAGAAGAATCCACTCATAGCTGAGCTTGCCTATAACCGCTGCGTGCTTACCTGCCGCACCGAGCTCAATCAGCTTTGATGCAAGGCCGCGCACGTCGTCTGTCAAATCAATAAAGCTCTTAACAATTTTTTCTTTATCATGGGCACGCAGCTTATACGAAAAAGCGGGCTTATCACCGTGCATTTCTCTGAAGCTTTCAACCGCGTGTCTGATATCGTTAAACTCAACTACCTCGTGTAATTTTGTTTTTTTCATAATCTACTCCTATATATTTATTCCCTTGGGATTTTCACAAACTGCCTCAAAATTTTCGTAAAGCCGCTCAAGCACCGAGTAAAATACCGTAAGCTCTTCGTGCGATATACCGTCACTTACCCTGTTCTGTATATCGTCGACCATTGCTATAATGTCCTCTGCAAGCGCTTTACCCTTATCGGTAAGAACAAGGCGCTCGTTATACTTTCTCACCCTTTCGCTTGACACTGTGGTGATATAACCGTCGTTTTTAAGTGCCTCAATCTCACGCGACACTAGCGAGCGGTCAATTCTGCTGACGGCGGCAAGCTCAGTAGCCGTAAGACCCTCAGAATGCGACGCAAGCTCAAAAATCCAGAAAACGTGCACGCCCTTTACGCCAAGCTTAGGTGCCTCGTCTACCTTGATTTTATGTATACTCTTATGAATTCCGTCTATCAGAAGGGTAAATTTCTCATATCTTCTGTTATCCAATTAAGCCACTCCTTTTTTGTTGACCTGTCAACAATGAATGTATTATAGCACAAAGAAAGAAATTTGTCAACACTAAAATTTCTTTGTCGTGCTTTATCAAAAAAGGAACGGAGTCTGTGCCCCGTTCCCATGCCTTTTAGCGGTATTGTCAGATTAAGAAAATGGGCAAAAGCGTCATGCTTGACGTAGCCATCATAATAAGTACGAAATAAATAACTCCGAAGAACAGACCAAATACCATACCTGCAGCTACGGAAATAATAGCGCAAATACCGCAAGCCTTTGCAATATCAGGATATTTCTCCTTCATTACAAGGTAGATAACAAGACCTATAATGGGAGAGTTAAAGCAAAGCGACATAAGACCGCCCTTACCTATTGCAAGCGCCTTATCGGGCTCGCTATCCTTCCATACAGCCCAAAGAATAAGTGCAAGAATCGGAATCAAAAAGCCAAGAACAGTCCACCAAACGTAGCTCTCACTCTTAGCCGGTGCATCGGTTACAACAACGGTACTTGACGCTTGATTTTGATTTTGATTTGCGCCGCAGGTGGTGCAGAATACTGCCGCATCGTCTATCTGTGCGCCGCAATACTTACAGTTTTTCATATATGCCTCCTTAATATTTAAGTCAATTAAATAGTAACATATTCGATAAGGATTTGTCAACTGCCGCCCTGTATTTTACTTAAAACGGTAAGTCTCTCGCACCCTACCCTCGTGCCCTCCCTCGACGTGTCACCAAGACGGACTGTTTTGTTCTTGCCGTGATAATCACTGCCGCCCGACACGAGAAGGTTGCATTCGTTCGCAAGGGATAGCAAAAAGTCTATCTCCTCTTTGCTGTAGCGCGAATAGTAGCATTCAATCGCACAAACGCCTGTTTCTTTTAATAATTTAACACGGTGTGCTACCTCGGGGAAGGAAAGATGCACGTCGCACTCTCCGCCAAGCGGGTGTGCATACACCGGTATACCGCCCGACGCCTTAATTGCCGCGATTGCATCAGCCACGGGTACCGTTCCGTCGGGAAAATCGGGTAGAGACATATACCTTTGTATTCCCTCGCTGATAGTAAAGCACAAACCGCGGTCAATTAAAAGCTTTGCAATATGGAGCTTACTTACGTTGGGCCTTGTGTTAAGATACTCGTGCTCTTCTTCCGTAAATTCTATGCCAAACCTCTCCTTTAAATAACCTAAGCGGCGCGAATGCTTAAGTAAGCGCGCTTGTCTGGCAAGGTCCACCAAGGATAGAATAGCTTCGTGGCACGTATCTATACCAAGACCGAGAAGATGTAAAAGAAAGCTCCTCTCCCCCTCGTAAAGGCAGGAGAACTCAACACCGGGTACAAGGGCAATACCGCTTGGCAAAAATGCGCGCGCCTCGTCAATACCGCCGACAGTATCGTGGTCGGTAACGGCTATAACGGAAAGCCCCTGTGCCTTTGCCTCTTCTAAAAGCTCTCTTGGTGTAAGAGTGCCGTCAGAGGCGGTGGTATGAATGTGTAAATCTGCAAAAATAGAGGACACTGCCATCTCCTTACTTTGAAAGATATTTGCGCGTGAGCTTAAACAGAAGTTCCGATAGCGGATATATTAAAAGACCTAGGGCAAGGTTGCCGAAAGCATGTACCAGGTCAAAGCCAAAGCCTGCGGCAATCCAAGCAAGCATCTCTTTAAACGTAAGCCCGTGTAATAGCGCCCATACAGGTGCAAAAAGAGAGCCGAACGCCAAGCCGTGCAATAAACAAAGCGTGGGATACAGTACGAGCTTTACCCCGCGCGGCATTTTCTTCGGCAGCAGCATAACCACACCCCAAAGCAGGGTCCATAAGTAAAGATACGGCACCCACCAGGTAGCAAACCCCGAGATTACGCCGCATAAAATAACGTAGACGTATATTGGTATCAAAGCCTTGTATCTATATACCAATGTGTAAACAATAGTTAACACACCCACGAGGTGAATGTTTGGCAAAGCAGACATTGCAAGCTGCGTTGCAAGCATAAGAGATGCCAGCATTGCAAAGACTACCATCTCCCGACTTTGCCGAGATGCAGTGCCCCGTGTTACTTTTTTGGTGTTTTTTTCACTCATTATTTACTATACACGAGCTTATATGTCGCTCCGTCTTCAACCGTAATACCCGACACACCCGTGTCAGCGGCCTTATCGCCTATATAGAGGCCCCACCACGCGCCGCTTTTCTCAGCATCGGCAACAATACCGTTAACGCTCTTGACGTAAAGGCCGTACTCACTGTCCTCACCGTCTACTATCCCAACTTCAAGCAGTGCCTCACCAAGGTTCTCTTTATCCGTCGACACGGTGAGATTTACCGATTTATCCTGCGCCACGACTACAAGCGTAAACACCGTGCCGCCCGTGCCAAGGGACGTATCCTCGGTGTAAACAGCATCACGCCACAAATCGCGTGTGCAAGCGGTTAAAATTACTAACGATAACAAGAGTAGTGCTAAAATTCTGACTGTTTTTTTCATTTTTCTTTTCCTTTCTTTTGCAAAAGGTAAAGGGCATCTTACCCCCTTCTAACGACGGGTGCGCGCTAAACCTGCCGATTGCCCAAGGGGAGTATACCGTATGCGTAATTCAGTAAGCATTCGGACTTTAACCGTAATGGCTGTTGCCACGGAATTTCACCGCAGTTTCCTTACCTCTGTATGCGGGCGAGCCCGCGAATTACGCCTTTACTTTTTGTTACAGAATTATTATACCACGGCAGCTGTGCTTTTTCAATAAGCAAAAAGAAAAAGCCCGGGCTCTGCCGGGCTGAAATTGTTTATTTTTTGTTGTTATAAATTTCTCTGAACTGCTTTACGCACTCGGCAAAATCCGCAGCCGCACCGTTTACCACCTCGGGGTCGGTCATATCTATGCCTGCAACGAGAAGGCTGTCAAGGGGCGACCTTGAGTCACCGCACTTAAGGAAGTCTATATACTTACCGATATAGGCATCGCCCTCAGTTTCAATGCGCTTAACTATTGCGCTTGCCGCAGAAATACAGGTAGCATACTTGTATACGTAGAACGAGGAGTAAAAATGCGGTATACGCATCCACTCGTAGGCAATCTGTTTGTCGCAAGCAACGCCCTTGCCGAAGTATTTCTTGACTATTCTGTAATACTTTTTGTTGATAAGCTCGGCAGTCAGTGGCTCACCCTTCTCGCAAAGAGCATGCATATCGCGCTCAAACTCAGCAAACATAGTCTGGCGGTAAAGAGTGCCCTTATAGGTTTCCATAAGCTGGTTGAGAATGTAGAGCTTCTGAGCGTCGGAGTCGGACTCGCGGAGCTTTCTGTGTGCCATAAGCAGCTCGTTTACGGTAGATGCAACCTCTGCTACGAATATGGTATACTGAGAGTTGTGCGGCTCATTATACTTAATAGAGAAATAGCTGTGCATTGAATGGCCTGCCTCGTGCGCGAGGGTTGAAACGTTATCAAACGTGCCGTTGAAATTGAGCAGGATATACGGCTCTGTGCCGGGACAACCCGAGGAGAATGCGCCGCCGCGCTTGCCGCGTGAGGGATAAACGTCTACCCAGCCGCGCTCGCATAGACCCTCTTTAAGCGCGTTATAATACTCGTCGCCAAACACCTCTGCTGTCTTCAAAACCTCTTCAACCGCCTCTTCATAGCTGTACTCGCGGTCAAGCTCACCGATAAGTGGCGCGTATATATCGTAAAGGTGAATTTTATCAAGACCGAGCACCTCGCGCTTAAGCTCGTAGTAATCGTAAAGAGGTGCAAAATTCTTGTTAACCGACTTGATAAGGTTATTGTAAATTTCGGGAGTTACCTCGTCACGGAAGGTTGAGGCGGTTATCGAGTTTTTGTAATTTCTTATCTTAGCGAGTGTGGTTTTCTCCTTTACGTGGTTATTGTACATAGACGCAAAGGTATTGCCAAACTGGCTATAGGTTTTATACAGAGTCGTAAATGCCGCCTTGCGAACGCGTCTGTCACCGCTCATAAGGAAAGGTACGTAGTTGGTGTCTGTAAGCTCGCAGGGCTTGCCGTCCTCTCCCTTGATTTTGCCGAATTTAAGGTCCGCGTTCGCAAAAAGACTGCGCGTATCTTCCGCACCGTCAAGGCAATCGTCCATACGCGACATAAGCATCTCACATTCGTCGGAGAGTGTATGGGGCTTGGTGCGTGAATTTTTCTCAATCATACGCTTGTAGCTCAGAAGTGAGGGGCACTCCTTATACCATTTTTCAAGCGTCCCCTCGTCAAGACGAAGAAGATAAGGCGAAACAAACCACGCCGCAGTGCCTGCCGAAACTGCAAGATTACGCACCCTTGCGTTAAGCGCCTGATACGCGTTATTCGAGGTATCTACAGAGTAGTTGAGCGACGCATACTGCCAAAGCCTTTCGATAATAGCATCAATCTCCAGCATTGCGTGAATTGCATTGCAAAGCCCCTCTGCCGATTTAAGCATCGTTTTTTCGTGCACGGGGTAGGCCTTAACGAGTGCCTCGCACTTTGCATAATCCTCAAAAAACTTGTCCTCATTCTCGTAAATTACAGACAAATCCCATTTATATTTAGGGTCAATATCCTTTCTTTCAAGTACCATAAAAATACTCCTTTCGGTTTTAATCACAGCATAAGTTTACCATAATTTATCTGTTTTGGCAATAGCGGGGGTAAAGTTTTTTACAATGCCCGATAAATATTAAGCTTATTTATAATTCATTAAATATATAGTCTAAAAATGTTCACAATTTACAATTATAATATAAGAAAAAACTTTAAAGGTGCGCATATGCTGCAATTAAAAAACATCAGGAAAAACTACGTGACATCTTCGGAAACCGTTGAAGCGCTGAAGGACGTAAACATCTCCTTCAGAAAGACTGAATTTGTGTCAATTCTCGGCCCGTCAGGCTGCGGAAAGACAACGTTACTTAACATCGTTGGCGGACTTGACCATTATACCGACGGCGACCTCATAATTTCCGGCAGGAGCACGAAGTCGTTTGGCGACAGGGATTGGGACGTTTACCGTAACCACAGGGTCGGCTTTATCTTCCAGAGCTACAACCTTATACCCCACCAGACCGTTCTTGTAAACGTTGAGCTTGCCCTGACTATTGCGGGTATACCCAAGGAAGAGCGCACCGCACGTGCAAAGCTTGCGCTTGACAGAGTTGGCCTTGCAGGTCAGTACAATAAAAAGCCCAATCAGCTCTCGGGCGGTCAGTGCCAGCGAGTTGCTATTGCGCGCGCACTTGTAAACGACCCTGAGATTCTGCTTGCAGACGAGCCGACGGGCGCGCTTGACACTGTAACGAGCGTGCAGATAATGGAGCTTATCAAGGAGATTTCTCGCGAGAGGCTCGTTATTATGGTAACGCATAACCCCCAGCTTGCAGAGGAGTATTCGACAAGAATTGTAAGACTCTTGGACGGTAGAATAATTGAGGACACCAATCCTCTTACAGACGAGGATGAGGCAAGCGAGAGCACGGCTGGCGTGGCGGTTGATACCGAGAAGGTATTTGACGCCGAGGCACCCGTGGCAAAGAAAAGGACCGAAAAGGCGAAAATGTCATTTGCCACCGCGTTTATGCTGTCGCTCAAAAACCTCTTTACCAAGAAAGGGCGCTCAACGCTTACCGCCTTTGCGGGCTCTATAGGAATTATAGGTATTGCTCTTATACTTGCGGTGTCGCAGGGTGTTAACGCATTTATCGACCAGGTGCAGAAGGATACTCTATCAACATACCCCCTAACGATTATGAGATATACCCAGGATATGTCTTCAATGCTCACGGCAATGACCAGCGTTTCAAACAGTGAGGATTATCGCGATTCGGGTATGATACACGTTGACGATTCTCTCGGAACTATGATGGCGGCAATGAGCTCAACCGTTGAGAACAATCTTGACGCATTCAAGGTGTATATTGAGAATAATTACGCGCAGCTTGAAGACCGCGTCAGTGACATTCAGTATACCTACGATTACGATTTGCAGATATACACTGCCGACGGTAAGGTCAAGATCGGTATCGAAACTCTGTTTGAACATATGGGCGAGGCCTTTTCGGGTATGACCGAGATGATGGAAATGGGCAACAGTATGTCAATTAACGTCTTCTCTGAAATGATTAACAATCAGGAATTGCTTGACCAGCAGTATGATGTCGTTGACGGAAATTGGCCTACAGCTAAGGACGAGGTCGTGCTTGTTGTAAACTCTAACAATCAGATAAGCAAAATGACTCTTTATCTGCTTGGTGTTCTTGACCCCAACCAAATTGACCAAGAGATGAAAGACCTTATCAGCGGAAACTACAATCCGACCGAAGTAGAGCCATTCTCATACGATGATTTTCTTGGTATGGAGTTTTTACTTCTCACTACCTCGGATTTTTTTGAGAAGAACGAGAACAAGACCTATACCGCAAACGACAAGGAATATAATATTTGGGACGACGTAAGAAATCACCCTGCATTTGAGCAAGAAACGTTCGTCACAGAAAATGCTAAAGACAAGGGCATCACTCTTAAAATATCCGGAATTGTACGACCAAAGCAGGGCGCTTCCGCAACATCTATCAGCGGTGCTGTAGGATATACACGCGAGCTTACGGATTATATTCTTGAAAAGAACGCAGCAAGCGAGGTTATAAATCAGCAAAAGGAAACTTCAAACATCAACGTCCTTACAGGTCTTCCCTTCGAGAGAACACACTATACTCCCGAAACTATAGGCCAGCTAATCAATAAGATTGACGACGCAACGATGGAAAAGTTCTATGAATTTATGACCGAGGAGATGCTTAATAATTCCGACTTTGCGGACAGAATAAATGCAACCGACCCGGAGTCGTTTCTGGGTATATATATGCTTCTGCCGGCAGATATGCAAACCGCTGTGTTTGAAAAGGTGCTGTCCGCAGCGCAGTCAACACAACTGGGTAAAGACGGGGCAAGCACTCTTTGTCTTGCACTGTCGCAAATAACGGACGGTATTACCGTTACACCTAACAATATTGTAAAACTTTTACCTGTACTCGACGTACAACAGGTAATGTTAGCCTTCATGGGAATTCCTCAGTCGGAGCAAATGCCGTTCCCGATTCCCGGACTTATAACGCTTGCCGGTGAAGAAAAAATGGCACAGATATATAGCGAAACCACAGAAATTGCGAAGCAGTTAAAGGTTAATGAAGAAATCTTTCTTACCATTCTATCAACCCTTAGTGCAGAAGACGAGGCGTTTATTCAGCTTGAAGAGATGCTTTACTCGATGGCACCGCAAATCGACGCTACTTACGACAGCGTGCTGAAAACGCTTGACGATGCAGAGAAGGCATCACCCTACGCTATCAATTTCTTTGCCAAGAACTTTGAATCAAAAGAGTTTATCGAAGAGTTTATTAAGGATTATAACGATGGGGTGGAGGATAAGGATAAGCTTGAATATTCCGATATCGTCGGTACGCTTATGTCCTCGGTAACGGTTATAGTAAACGCTATATCCTACGTGCTTATCGCATTCGTTGCAATCTCTCTTATAGTATCCTCTATAATGATTGGTGTAATTACCTTGATATCGGTACAGGAGAGAACTAAGGAAATCGGTATCTTGCGTGCTATAGGTGCATCAAAGCGCGACGTATCAAGCATGTTCAATGCAGAAACCATCATTATCGGTCTGGCTTCGGGTCTTATCGGTATCGGTGTTACCTATCTGCTTTGCATTCCTATCAATATTATTCTGCACGCGCTTACGAACATACCGAACCTTTCGGCTTATCTACCCATCGGTGCGGCGGCAATACTCGTGCTTATCTCGGTTGGTCTGACGCTGTTCTCGGGACTTATACCCGCGTCCAGTGCCGCTAAGAAGGACCCTGTTGTAGCACTGAGAACAGAATAATTTTTACAAAATACAATTACGCCGGGCGGGTGCTTAACCGTATTCGCCCGATTTCAATTAAAAACAAAAAAAGAGCAAGACTAAAAGGTTATCACACCTCTCGGTCCTGCTCTGTTTTTTATGTTTATTATTATTTAACTGCTATATCAATCGGCTCATTATCATAGGTGTAGAACGCCTCAATGGTTACGAGAGTTTCGGGCATCTCTGCCTCGATATCCTCGGGAACTGTGTAGGAAATTTTTACCCAGGTAATGCTCGCGCCGTCGTCTGTTACCTCAATCGAAATATCAACGGGCAAATCAGCTTCTTGACCGAGAACCTCAGCAGTGTTCTTTGCGGCAACTACGCATCTGAGCTTGCCGTTCTCATACGTAAATGTCTTGATGTACTTGCTTGAAAGATTGAGTGACACAGGACCTACGTCAGACACGAAATTCTCACCCTCTTTATCCCACGCACCGCCGTTTTCACGAACACCGTATCCCTCAAGATATTCAAGCAGCTCGTGCTCGGTCTCTATGAAATTTTTAATAATCTCACCCGAGCCGTCTTCAATCGAAGGCATATAATCGTAGGTTGCCTCGTAAACAGATGCTACAGCACCCTTTATGTAACCGGTAGTGAGAATATATTCACCCTCAAGTCTTGTGTCACCAAATTGCTGTGCGGTATACACAACGGTTTTGGTAGGCTTGCTTGCGTTGAATCTGTCGCCAACCGTATCAACCTCGTTCTTAGCGCAGGATACCAGCGCGGTAAGAGATGCTAAAACTATTAAAAGTGCAATTATTTTTTTCATTAGCTTCTAATCCTTTCGCGGTCTTAAATCAAGCCTCGGGAAATTCAAGGGTAAGCTTGTTGTAGGAATAAGAGGTTCTTACGCAAACCGCAGCACCCTCTACCGTTGTACAGGAAATTACAACCTCGGTAAGATAAGTACCGTTTGATTTAACCGTAAGAGAAAGCGCACCGTCAGCCGCAAGGTCTGTACCGATAACCGCTACGGCATTCTCTTTGGTAATAGTTGCGGTAAGTGTTTTACCGTCCTCACTGATAACCGCACCCTCAAGCTTATCGGGGGCAAGATTCAGTGAAATCGTGGTGGGCACGGGGGAAGACGTCCAGTTAACACCGTCCTCAGACACCTTACCGTCCTTGCAGTAAAGCTTGCCGGAAATAGTCTTTATAGTGCTCGGGTCATTATCCTCAATTGCTTCAGCCGAAGTGCGGTATCTTTTGTATTCATAGGTAAATATAGAGTCGCCGCCGTCACTCTCAAGAGTGTACCAAGCACCCAAATCGTCACCGTTTGCCGCCGTATAATCAACAGACGTAACCGTCTTCGTGGGAGCGAGCTCAGCCGCTATATCGTAAATATCTTTTCCCTTCTTACAGGAGGCAAGTGCAAAAGCACTGCCAAGGCAAAGAGTAAGCACAAGTATTAAACACAGGCTCTTTTTCATTTTTATTCTCCATTCTGTTAAGCCCCGACCTTGCCGAGAGCATAATTCCTGCATATCAAAATCTACCGTTGCGCGAAAAAATCATCGCGCGTTGCTTTAATTATATATCTTATTTATTTATATGTCAAGAGAGACGCCAAGGTTTTATCCCAAGACAAATTACTTTTTGGTAAGATATCCCTCTCTGTAAAGGAGCTCGGCAATAAGAACGGCACCGCCTGCCGCACCGCGTAGAGTATTATGCGAAAGGCCAACGAACTTATAGTCGTAAAGTGCGTCCTCGCGAAGTCTGCCGCAGCTTACGCCCATACCGCCGTAAAGGTCACGGTCAACACCCGTCTGGGGGCGGTTATCCTCTTCAAAATAGGTGATAAACTGCTCGGGTGCTGAGGGTAAGCCGAGAGTCTGGGGCTTGCCGCGGAAATTCTTCCACTCCTCAAGGATTTCTTCCTTAGTGGGCTTTTTATCAAACTTAACGAACACTGCCGCCATGTGGCCGTCGGTCACGGGAACACGAAGGCACTGAGTTGTAATAACGGGCTCCTTAGCGGGCACAATCTCGCCGCCCTCTACAGTACCCCAAACACGAAGGGGCTCACGCTCGCTCTTCTCTTCCTCACCGCCGATATAAGGGATAAGGTTATCAACCATCTCGGGCCACTCGTTAAAGGTCTTACCTGCACCGCTGATTGCCTGATACGTAGTAGCAACAACCTCGCGTATACCGAACTTGCGAAGGGGAGAGAGTGCCGGAACGTACGACTGAATAGAGCAGTTGGGCTTAACTGCGTTAAAGCCGCGCTTAGTGCCAAGCCTCTTTCTCTGCGCCTCGATTACCTCAAGGTGTGCATCGTTGATTTCGGGAATTACCATAGGTACGTCAGGCGTCCATCTGTTTGCCGAGTTGTTGGAAACTACGGGTATTTCAGCTTTTGCGTATCTCTCTTCAAGCGCGCGCGTTTCGTCCTTAGAAAGGCTTACGGCACAGAAAACAAAATCGCAAAGCTCGCCTACCTTCTCAACCTCGTCGGACGAGATAACCTGCATATTAAGTATTCTCTCGGGGCAAGCGGTCTTCATTTTCCATCTTCCGAGAACCGCCTTGCCGTATTTCTGGCCTGCAGACCTCGGACCTGCAACAAGTGCGGTAATTTCAAAATACGGGTGCTCGTTCAAGAGCATAATAAATCTCTGGCCAACCATTCCCGTTGCACCGATAATACCAACCTTAAGCTTTTCCATTTTACCTGTTCTCCTATGGATATAATTTTTATTTTTACTATTTTAGCATACTTTTTTGCGCTAGTCAATGATTTAACAAAAGAAAGAACGAGAATATGGGACTTTTTTACCCTACTCTCGCTCTTTTAGGTTGTTTCCCTTCGCCTTCCGACCAAGGTTATTTATTTATGATGCTGATGTTCTCAGGAGAGATACCGGTTGTTTCATACACTATCGCAAGTATTTGCGCCGCCTCTGCCGCCTGGAGAGCCTCGGCACCCACTATAACGCTTGCAGACCCCTCTGAAATTACGGCAACGCAGTCCTCAAAACCTTTTGCCTTAACGAGTGTTTCAATATTAGCCTCGTTTTGAATATCAAGGGCAATTTTAGCGAGCTTTTCGCTTGCCTCAGCGCGCGCCTCTTCGCTTGACTCCTGCGACTCGGTAACGAGCTTTAATACGTCGATTGCCTCATCTCTCGACTGCTCGCGGTTAAGTGCAACTGCGGTAAAATAATCGTTCTCCTGGCTATTTGAGCCTGTGGAGCTTGAGCCGTCAAAATTATCGTCCATATTGTTGTCGCCGTAGCCCATAGAATAAGCGGGGTCATAGAATATGCGGTAATTGGCGTAAACGGCAACGCCTATCATTACCACCGCAAGAAAAAGGGCAATCGCCCGAGCCTTGCCCGACCCGAATAGCTTTTTGATTTTCTGCTTGTTCATAGTATGTAATTCTCCTTTTTGTGTTACTGATAAAGACTATGCCGAGGCCGCTGTGATTATTACACTTTTAAGAGTAAAAATTCACGGATAGCCCCCAAGCTTCTCCACCCTTATTCTATTCGCGCCTATGCCGAAAACAGAGGACAAAACCGAGCTCACCCTTTGTTTGACCGCTACGCTCTCCCCGCCCTCACATACAACCGCAATACCGGATATAACACTCTCCGTGCCCTTGCCGTAGCCAAGACTCCTCTCTTCATAGGTAACGAGCACCCGGCACTGCCCCACCCCCTCAAGCGAGGAGCAGAGCTCGGTTATATCCGTTTCAAGCGTATCTGCCGTCTCAGACGTGTCGGCCGTATTGCCGCCGCCCATACCGAAAAATATAAGTAGAAGCCCAAGCCCGATAAGCAAAGCGATTTTCATATACCCGTGGCCCTCGACAAGCTGCTTAAGTAATTTCAATTTCAACCTCACATCCCCCCGTTTCAACAGAATTTATAACAAACTCGCGCACTGCACGGTAATCAAGCAAGGCCGCCTTGCCCGTAAGTGTTACGTAAACCTTTTTCGAGTACATAGTTTCAAAAACAAAGCCGTCGCAATAGACGTAAAAGCAATCTCTAGGGGCGGAAAACTCGTCTGAGAGTGCCGCGGCAATACCCTTGCAGTACGCCTCTTCGGTAACGGCGGTATAGCTCTCGCCAAAGGTAAAATCGCCCGATGGCAGTCTGACGTCAAGGACGCCCGAGATAAGCGAGGCTATCGGCGAGAGCATAAAGAGAAGAAGAACTACGCCCATAGCCGCGCGCACACTCTCGCGCAAGGACGTATGAGATAGGTGATAAAGCACGGCGCTTATAAACGCAAGTGAGATGCACCCGAAAATATAGCTACCCATTACACACCCACCCTTGACGATAAAATTATAGCTATTTCAAGCACGTATACAACCGCGGCGACAACGTAAACCGATATAAGACCGTCAAGGGCATCGCGTATAGCCGAGATACAAGAAGCACCCTCGCGCGCACCCAAAAAATCAAGAAAGGAAAGCACGATAAAAAAGCATAGCTTATACCCGAGGAGAATAACGAGCGGTGAAATTGCAAAGCCTACTATAATGCTTATTGCACTGCCGCCGATAACGCTTTTTGCGTAGGTGATACCGCCGACGAGAGTAGAGAGCGCACCCGCCACCGTACTGCCCACAACGGGGATAAAGCCCGAGGTTGCGTATCTTGCCGCACGCAGAGCCATATTGTCACCCGTGGCAGATATAAGAGTTTGCAATGCCAGTGTACCGAGCAAGACCGTAGCCACAAGACCAATACCTCTCGTAAATGTGTTTTTTATACCCGAGGCAAGAATTGTAATACCGCCGCCGAAGGAGCTGACAACGCCCGAGAGAAACATTGAAAACACAAGGAGCCCTAAAACCTTTTCTGTAAACAGAGCGCACAAATCAAGTGTTACGCTCATACCAAAAGCACCCGTGCCGGCACTCAAGCTACCGCCCCCCGAGGCCTGCACCGTACCGAGAATAGGTATAAGGGCTGAGAAAAACCCCGAGATAACAGACAGTGACTCGGCAATTTCGCTGACAAGGGGCAAAACCTTCATAAAGACAAGCAATGATGCAATACCAGATGCCGCGTCACGCAAAAGCGGAGCAAGCTCACCCGAGAGAGTGCCTGAGAGAACAATCATAACCGCGGCACCCATAAGTAAAAGAAAAAACGAGGCAATTCTGCCGCTTTCCCCGCGTACCGAGGCAAGTATTTCTCCCATTACCGCGTCAATACCGAGCGAGCTGACAACTCCGGCACCGTCGGGCATTGTAGCCCCCTCGGGCAAAATACTCTCATAGTCACCAAGCGCATCTTCAGGCGAGGTATATCCGTCTGCCGAGGCAACTGTGGGAAAGAGAAACAGAGCAATAACAGCTACTGTTAAAAATTGTAAACATCTTTTTACCTTTTTCATTTTAAATAACTCATTCCGAGCTCAAAAATTTCACGAAATGCAGGCATACAAAGCAGTAAAATCTCGACACGCCCCACGGCTAACAAAGCGCCTGCCACCCCATTCTCACCAAGCTCGCGGCAAATATCAGAGCCTATACCGAATATGTACCCTACCCCTACTATCTTGATAAAAAGGCGCACCGCCCACTGTGCACTCTCGGAGAGCTCACCGACACCGATAAGAGAAACAAGGCGGCCGGTCAACCCCAGAGCAAGTCCCATTATAGTAATCAAGGCGACGCAGGATAAGAGCTTGGCCCCCTTAAACCCCGCCTCACGCAAAAGCAGTGTGGCAAACGCCGCGATTATGCCGACACCGACAGTACGTATAGCGTCACTCATAGCCCAAAAACCCCGCGCAGCTCTGATATGAGCTCGCCAATCTCGCGTACCAAAAGAAGAAATATTATCACTATACCCGTAATTGATACCAGAACCGACTGCTCATCTCTGCCCGCACGGGTAAGTATCTGACATATTACCGCAACGGTAAGGCCTACACCCGCGACCTTTAAAACTATATCAATATCCATTCTTTTTATGTCCCTTCTATATCACCGTAACGGCAAGTCCAAGGCCAAGTGACAGTAAAACCACACGCACAAGCCGACACTTTACCGTTGTATTTTCTTTCTTCACCCGGTATTCCTCGTTAAGCACCGACAAAATCTCGATACAGCTTTTCTCTACGTCATTAACAGTACCCCGTGTTGCAAAATTAAAAAAATCCTCTATCAAGGCACACGTCCCCGAAGATAAATAAAGCTCACTCTTAATATTGCGGTATGCATTAACCGGGACCTCACCGCCCGCAAGCGCCTCAAGGAAACCAAGCCTTTCAAGCTCAGGAGCTTCCAGACCGCTGACGAGCACAGATAAGGGGCGAACGCCCAGCGTGAGTCGGTTTTTGATATGCCCGAAAAATGAACAAAGCTCACCAAGCACAACAACTCCGTGCATCGAGCGCTTTCTATACGTCTTATCTATCAAAAGACACGCGGAAAGTATCAGTATAACGCCGACCGTTTGCATCGTATACCCCCTCTGCCGTGTAAAGAAAATCACCGTTCGAGCGCTGAATTGAAATTACGCCCGAGAATACGCCGAGAGTGAAAAGACGGTCAATATAAGCTCGCTTTCTGACCTCAGTAAGGCTTGTACCGTGGGCGGTAGCTATTACGGTTACTCCTGCACCCACAGCGCCCATAAGAGCATCGGCATCCTCTTCACCGAATATTTCGTCACACACAACAACCTCGGGGCAAGCGGTGCGTACCGCAATTTCAATACCTGATGCCCGAGAGTGACCTGTTATAATGTCAACACTGCTGTTTACGTAATCGGTTGGCAGAAACTCCGAGCGGCTGTCCACTACCGCGACACGGCGCATTTTACTGCCCTTACCTATATGCATAGCGAGCGAGCGCAGTGCCGTTGTTTTACCGCCGCCGGGCTCTGAGATTATAAGAGTGCCGCACATACCGAGCGACCGCCAAGCAGTGTAAAGCTCACTGCCAAAGCCGATAACCGAGCGCGGTATGCGGAAAACAAGAGCAGATATTTCCCCCGTGGAAAAAGCGTTGCCCACAACACCTACACGAATACCGCGTACGGTTACATACCCTTCCTGCAGACTATCGCGATAGGCATAAACCGCCCCCTCTGTAAGCGTATCAAATATTTGTGAGAGCGTATAGCCGTCAAGCCGCGAAAGCAGCATATAATCTCTGCCGGCAACCCTGTAGCTAGACACCGAGTCCTTACGCAGCCGTATCTCCTCAAGCTCACACTCCCTGCCGGGTATTGCATCACTTAATTCTCGCGCAAGCAACGGCGCAGACCTGAATATAATTTCTTTTAAGTTCTCATACGCCGCGGGGCGTGCTTTTACCGTCTTCATTTTTTATGCCTCTACTTTCCATTTTTTCCCTGTTTTTACTGTTAAACCGTCTTGACTTTATACCTCGGTTATGTTAGAATAATTTTGCAAAATTCAATCAAGAATGGAGGTAGTAATGAAATCTACGGGTATTGTCAGAAACGTTGATGAGCTCGGGCGTATAGTCATTCCCAAGGAGATGCGCCGCGCGATGGGTATTACAAGCGCCGACCCTGTTGAAATCTTTGTCGAGGGTGATAGAATAATACTTGAAAAATACCGTCCCTGCTGCCACTTCTGCTCCTCTGCCGATAACGTTATCGAATTTAAGGGCAAGAATATATGCAAGTCCTGCATTAACAGCCTAAAGGGATAACTCACGGTATAAATGTATGCTTGATAATAACAAAATATAATTAAAACAATTCAGGAAGGATTATTAACTATGAAGGTTGTAACTTTCGGTGAGCTTATGCTCCGTCTTCAGCCCTATAACTACGAGAGATTTGTACAGTGCGACCACGTTGAATTTACCTTCGGCGGCGGTGAGGCAAACGTTGCGGTTTCGCTTGCCAACTACGGTATGGACGCAAGATACGTAACCAAGCTCCCCGCTCACGCTATCGGTCAGGCGGCTGTAAACAGTCTGCGCAGATACGGCGTTGACACAACAAAAATCGTTCGCGGCGGCGACAGAGTAGGTATCTACTTTAACGAAAAGGGTGCATCTCAGAGAGGCTCTGTATGTATCTACGACCGTGCTAACTCCGCTATCTCAAAGGCAAGCCGTGAGGACTTTAACTGGGACGAGATTTTTGAGGGTGCAGATTGGTTCCACTTTACAGGTATTACCCCCGCACTTGGCGCAAACGTTGTTGAAATCTGCAAGGACGCGTGCGTTGCCGCTAAGGCAAAGGGTATCAAAATCTCCTGCGACCTTAACTACCGCGGCAAGCTTTGGACCCGTGCTGAGGCAAGAGAGGCTATGACAGAGCTTTGTAAGTACGTTGACGTATGTATCTCTAACGAAGAGGACGCAAAGGACGTATTCGGCATTGAGGCAGAGGCTACCGATATTTACGGTGGTAAGCTTAACCACGAGGGCTACAAGTCGGTTGCAAAGCAGCTTGCTGATAAGTTTGGCTTTGAATACGTTGCAATCACTCTGCGTGAGAGCCGCTCGGCATTTGATAACGGTTGGTCTGCTATGCTTTATGACGTAAATGGCAACGAATACTGCTTCTCCAAGAAATACGACCTGCACATTATTGACAGTGTTGGCGGCGGTGACTCCTTCGGCGGCGGTCTTATCTACTCGCTTATGAACGGCAAGTCCACCCAGGCGGCAGTTGAATTTGCAGTTGCGGCATCCGCACTCAAGCACTCCATCGAGGGTGACTATAATATGGTTACCGTTTCTGAGGTTGAGAAGCTTGCGGGCGGCGACGGCTCGGGCAGAATTCAGAGATAATTTTCTAACAAAATAAAAAGAGCAAGAGTACGGGGTAAGCACATAACCAAACCCTATATTCTTGCTTTTATTTTTTGTCACCTAAAACCTAAACCGCCAACTCTCTCCCTCGCGCGTACGCGCTAGTCACTAGTAGTACTAGGATTTTTACTTATTTTTAATTATTTATGAAATTCGCCAAATAGGCGGAAAATTCTCGCCAAATAGGCGAACATATCCCGCCAAGGAAACGGCGAGAATGTAATTGAAAATTGAAAGTTGAAAATTGAAAATGAAAAAGCAAGAATAAAGGCTTAATTTCCTCTATCCTTGCTTTGTATATTCATAGTAAGTGTCTGTGCTCTTTGCTTTAACTAAAACTTATTTTGCATTTTGCATTTTCGTAACTCTCGTCTTGATTTTGCATTTTGCATTTTGCATTTAATTGCATTTAATTGCATTTTGCATTTAAATATATGAGTACTTGTTCTGCAATCTCACGCATACCCTTATCCGACGGATGGTTATTTATAACGTCGGGCTGGGTCAAGTGTATTGCCTCACACCCAAAGTGGTTGGCGGATGCGGTAAAGGCGTTTCTTATCTCTTCCCTTATCATGGGGTTTACGATAAAGATTATGCGTGACGTCGGCAATCCCTCGCGCAGCATACGGGTAAAATAAGGAATTGCAGGCAAAATGGAATACATCTCTTCTTCGCTCGCACCGTCAAGCTTAAATTCGCCAAGCGGTACGCCTGCCCAGGAGTCGTTAGTGCCACCAAAGACGAGTACCGTATCAATTCTTTCCCTCTCAAAAAAGCCGTCTTTAAATAGTTTGCGCGCCCTTGTTATAAAGGAACTGTCGCGCACGTCCTTACCGTCATATCCCGTATGGCATACAGTCGTGCCAGACCAGCTGTCGTTACGCACAAGCTCGCACTCTATTTTTGAAAACAGTATTCTCCACCACGTGCCGTCAACACCCGCTAGGCCGTTAGTTCCGTCTTGATACCAATGAGCATACCCCTCGGGAATATATCCTTCAAACGTTGAGTAGCTGTCGCCTATTATGAGAGTACGGCCGATATTAACACCTTTTGACATTTTAACGTGTCCCCTTTAGTTTTTCTTTTGCAGTATACTGCTGTTTTTATTATTAGGACCAGTATTTCTGAAATACACCGAAAATCCCTTGCGCAGAAACAAAATTACTGTAACAGAATGCTGCTATCGTATCATATTTTTACTGCTTGCTTTGTTTATTTCGGGATAAGCACAACGTAAAGAAACGAGCCTGCCGATAAAGCGACGTAGGCTATGCTAATCACAAGCGACACGATACCCCACACCCGTCTTTTACCTTCGGATTTTTTGATAATAAATGCCGAGAGCGTGACTGACACAAGCGAAAGCACCGACGTAGCAATAGCACCAAGAGCAACAAAAATCAGGAGTATCGCAATACTAAAGCCTAAGCCCAACAAATCGCCCTCATCTGCCGTGCCCTTTTTAGCAATACAGCCGATAAGGTCGCAAACAAAAGCAAGTAAGCAACCCGCAAAGATGCTTGAAAGCACGAAAAGGACGCTATGCGCTACCGTGTGAATTATTCTGCCTGTACGAGCCATAATTTATCCCCTTTTTCTTTATTTTAACATAGTAATTTCGGCGTGTCAATATATCCGGCGGTACATATACATACTATCGGTACGGTTTTAAAAAAATATTGACAAAGAGGGTTGGCTGTGCTATACTCTACGCATAATAAATCACCTACAAAAAATCAATTTGAACAAAGGACGGTAAACGCTGTTTATGACACTTTACGAGGAGCTTTATTTTGAAATTACACTTACCGGCACAAAATCGGAAATCAAGCGCTTTGCAAGCTTTTTGAAATCGGGTGAGCTCGACGACTTTTTTGAGGTTGAGCCTGATTATATCAGCCTTGACGACAGCTATGCTACCGCTGACGAGGACGAAGAAACACGCCTCGTTTTCACCAATGACGACTGGGGTGTTGCAATTGACGAATTTGACGTAGACGAATTTCTCGACACCTTCTGCCGCGCAGCAAAGAGCCTTGAGGTACAGGGCACGCTTTACGATGCCGACGACGAGGAATACAGCTTTATCAGTGCCGCAGGCGACGGCTACTACGTCAACGCAAAATCCATAACCAAGTTCAATGACGAGCTTGACGAGCACGCACGCGAGGAAGAGAGCGACGAGGAATAAAACCTCATATCGCGCAAGAAAAAATTTATGAGAAATAAAAGCAACAAGCACCTTGGTATTGAAATTGACCCCGAGCTGCATTACAAGCTGCACTATATATCCAAATATTACGGCCGCTCTGCAAACGGTGAAATTCTTTACTTGATACGGCAGGAAATAAAGGCTTTTGAAAAAGCCGAGGGAGAAATAGAAATACCTAAGGCAACCGAAAACTAAATACAATTTGTTTATTGAAGAAGAGAGCGAGGATTACGTAAAGCTCTCTTTTTCTTTTGCCGTATATTTGCGGCATTCGGTTTTTAATTTGCTTTTTATTCATTTATTTATCGCAATAAGACCCCGAATACCCCCTCTTTACAGCTATTTAAAGAGGTTTTTTTATTGTTCTTTCTGTTTCGCCATAAACTTTTGTGTTGCGACAGCGCTGCTTCTACACCGTTTGCACTGTGTTTTGTGTAGAATAAAGAAAACTTTTATTAAGGGGTCGGTATAAATGGATAGGCAAAACACCAACACACAGGACGCTCGAGCAGAAAGACACGGACCTATACAAAGGGTAAAGAAAGAGCTTAAGGCGGCAATAAGCAAGCGGCAAGCAAATAAGCTTGAGCCCGCACTTGACCTATGCACCTTTCTTATAGCTCTTTTGTTTGCAAGGTGCCATGCGGTTTTCGGCGCGCACCCTTTTTCGGTAGCCTTTATTTCAATTTTGCCATCAAGAGTATGGATAGCCGTGCTTGGCAGTGCCCTCGGTGCACTAACGCTCGGCAAGCAGGGGCTTATCTATGCTATGATTTCGGCAATCGTAGTTTTTTTACGGATTATCGTTTCAACGACCGACAAAAGAGAGGAAAACGCTCGGTCGCTGTTTTCGGAGAACCTCGCCCTCAGAGCCTCGGCCGCGCTTATCGGTGGGTTTATAGCCGCGGTTTACGAGTCGCTTTTGTCGGGTCTTTCTGAGGCAACCGTGCTTTTCGGAGTAAGTATGATATTACTCTCGCCCTTGGTTACCCTCGCTCTTTCGGGATTTTTTGATACGGGGGTGCAGGTTTTGCCGAAAATTTTATCCGATACGCCTATTTTCTCGCTAAGAGGCAAGACGGAAAAGGAAAAATACTCTCTGCTCTTTTTCCAGGCCTCGGCACTTATCTTTGCGTTTCTTATATCCCTCTCGCTTGCTGAATACACTCTATTCGGCATAAACACCTCGTATATATTTGCAGGCGTATTAACGCTGGTTACAGCACGCAGATTCGGTGCATTGCGTGCCACCGCAATAGGCTTTGCATCAACGCTTGGGCTCTCAAGCGTTTACTCTGTTTCATTTGCCCTTATGGGTCTTGTAGCGGGTGTACTCTTCCCCGTAGGTATACCCTACGCCTTGGTTGCAGGCGGCATCACCCTCTCTGCCTGGTGTGCGTATGCCGGTGGCGTTGCGGGCTTTCTCTCGGTTTTCCCCGAATACTCTATTGCCGCACTTGCAGGCGCTCCGATACTTACAAGAATCAAAGGTGAATTAAGCGAGGAAAGGTTTGAGGAAGGCACAGCTACTGCCAAGGATATGCTGGGCACTATGGCACTCTCCTACAAAAATCAATACTCAGGCAGGACCGAGGCACTTGAGGCGGCACTATCCGCCATATCGGTGGTGGTAAAGCGGCAAAGAGATAAGGACGGGCACCCGACAAGGGAAGAATACTGTGCCCTTATCGACCAGTGCGCAGAAAAATACTGTGCGCTATGCAGTGATACAGAGGTGTGCGAGGGCAACGAGCACATAGCCGGCGGAATAAAGGGCTTATGCGCGCAAAAGCTACTCTCGGGCATACCGATTACAGCACAGGATTTATCTACAAGAGGCGGTGACTGCACGCGTGAGGGAGAGCTTGCAAAAACGATTAACCGCGCGGCTGCAATTCTCGCAGAGGACAAGTACCGCAGCTATAAAAAGGACTCCTCGCCCGATATGATAAGCCTTATATCGCGCTTGATTGCCGAATCGAGAGCTATTGACACAGAGGAGCGGGCAACAAACGAGGAGCTTACAGAAAAGCTTCTGGGGAGCCTTGAGAGTGTAGAGATATTTAACGGCGCGGCAAGGGTTTTCGGTAAAAGGCGGCCCTACTTTATAGTGGCGTGTGAGGACGCAAGCGGGGAAAAGATAAAATCAGACGCCTTACGCGCCCTTATAGAAAGCACCGCAGGCGTACGGCTTGACACGCCCGAGCTATACCGCAAGGGCAAGATGGCTCTTATGGCGGCAGGCGCGGCAAAGCGCTATTCTGCATCGTACGGCATCGTGGGTAAGGCAGGAGCTAAGGACACGGTTTCAGGCGACACCGCGCACGCACAGGTAAGCAACTACGAGCATTATTACGCACTTTTATCTGACGGTATGGGCAGCGGTACAGAGGCGCGTGACACCTCGGAATTTGTATCCGACCTGCTTATGCGTGCACTTGAATTTACCCCGTCGTACGAGGTGCTCCTAAAGCTTGTAAACAGGTTTGTCAGGGAGAGGTGCGAGGAATGCTCTGCCACGGTTGACCTCTTTACGCTTGACCTGGTAAGCGGTACTGCGGCATTTATAAAAAGCGGTGCGGCACCCTCTTATATTAAGCGCGGCTCCTCACTCTTCCGCATCAAATCGCGCACGGCACCGCTTGGGCTTATGAAGGATACCCCCGCTGAGAAAATACGCGTAGATATACAAGGCGGCGACTATATAATTATGCTCTCTGACGGAGTGAGTCAGAACATCGAGGACGCGCCGTGGCTTATCGACCTATTATCAAGGCCGCCAAAGGAAGACCCCGAAAAATATGCAAAATGGATACTTGACTCTGCTATGCACCACTCCTTACCAAACGACGATATGACTGTGCTGGTAACAAAAATTGAAGACGCAGAATAACCAAAAATGTAAAGTGTAAGACTTCATTAAAAAAGAGAGAACATTACGTAAACCCGTTTTGCTCTCTCTTATTTTGTTGCTTTAAAAAATCAATCCCATTTTGTAAGGGCTTTCTCGGTTATATTAAGCGTTAGCTCCAGCTCCTCGCCGCCGCGAAGCACCGTAACCTTTACCAATGAGCCCACACGTGCGTTAAGCATACAGTCAACAACCTGGAATATTCTCGTTATCTCGTACTTAACCCCGTCAACGCTTATCGACTTGATAATATCGCCCGTCTTCACAATACCGTCTGCAATTCCGCCGGCGGTAACGTCCTGCACCTTAACGTCCTCAAGCTTATGGATTTTACCCGTTTCGGTGTCGTACTTAGAGTAGCTTCTGCTTGCGGTTACGGTGATACCCACAAGACATCTGTAGGGTGTTTCGGCATTCTTGCCGTCGCAGTAGTAAAGTATATTGTCAGCGACGTATTTTACAACGTTAGATGGAATGGCGTAGCCGATGTTTTCACTATCAATCATTTTTGCGTTTACTATACCTATAAGCTCACCGCTCGAGTTAAACAAGCCGCCGCCGGAGTTACCGCTGTTTACAGGTGTATCGACTCGCATAACGCGCAGCTCTATCTCGCGCTGACCCGTAGGCATAGTGAAATTAAGCAGCACGTACTCACTGTCTACGCTGACGTAGCCGACTGTTGCCGAAATGCCGTCGCCCTCGGGATTGCCTACCGCTATTGCCGTGTCAAGCACAGAAACAGCATTAGAATCAGCAAAGCTTACAGGTGCCGCGTTGCTCTCGGCAAGGATACGGCTGCCGCTTACCTTAAGCACGGCAAGGTCATACTGCATAGAGCCGCCGACGTAGGTAGCGTCGATAGCGTAAGCGGCATTCTCCATACCGTAAAGGAAGAGCTTGATATCGTCACATATTTTATTTGCGGTGTTTGCCTCGTGATTATATACAACGTGGTGATTTGTAATTACGTACGCGTCGCCCGTGGTTTTATCAAGCTTATATATAATGCCCGAGCCTGCACTGTAGCTCTCGGTAGTAGTCGACTGACCAAAGCCCGATTGGCTTACCGTTCTGAACGTGCAGTAAACGCTTACAGCAGAAAGGAGCGCGCGGCTTGCAAGCGTGAGATTCAGCTTTTCACCGCCCTCTATCGTAATATCGTAATTATCGCCGCCGTTGACGGTTACATTACCTATAAGCTTGTTATTAAGCATATCTTCAAGCTCTGATTTAGTTACGTAATCGCCCTTATTGCCCTGCCCCAGCTGCATATACATACAAGAGGTGAGCATTGTTGACGATAAGAGAACAAGCACACAAAGAACTGCCGTCAAGGCCCTTTTGAATTTACTCATAAATCCTCCATCATTTGAGAGATAAGACCATTTTACACAAAAAATATGACCTTACTGTTACAAAAGAATTATCTAGTTTTTAAAATACTGGTAAAGGTAACACGGCAGCATTCCGTTATAAAGCTTTTTGACCTTATCTGCGCGCTTGCCGTAAAGACGCTCAAATCCCTCGTGCGAGGTAATAACGTAGACCTGCCAAGGGCTTAGCGAGCGAAAATGAACGCCTATATCCCTATAAAGCGCCTCTACCTCTTTAACAGTGCCCAGGCGCTCACCGTACGGGGGATTGGTGACTATCGTACCCCTGCGGCCGATGGCGGAGATATACCGCGCGTCCTTTTCAAAAACACGCATAGAATTTAACACGCCTGCCCTGTATGCGTTTGCCTTGGTAAGCTCAACACAGTCCTTATCTATATCGGTGGCGAACGCCTCAAAGTCGGACGGTGTGATTTTCTCATGCGCCTCTTCGCGCGCATCTCTCCATATATTCTCCTTGATAAACGGGAACTGCTCTGCGGCAAAATGCCTCTTCATTCCCGGTGCAATATTACGCATCAGCATAGCCGCCTCAATGGCAATCGTGCCGCTGCCGCACATCGGGTCCCAGAACAAAACGTTCTCACGCGGACGGGATACTGCCGCTATTGCCGCAGCCAGAGTTTCACGTATAGGCGCAAGATTTGCCTCCTTGCGGTAGCCGCGCTTGTGAAGTGGAACGCCCGAGGTATCAATCATAAGGGTGGCCTCGTCTTTAAAAATAAAGAACTCTATTTGATACTTTATGCCGTCCTCGGAAAAATATGTGATGCCGTATTTATCCGACATACTGTCTACCACCGCTTTTTTAACGATTGACTGGCAGTCGGGTATGGAATGTAGGAGTGATTTTATCGCGTGACCCTTTACGGGAAAGGCGTCGTGACTGCCGATAAACTCACTCCACGGCAAAGCACGCGTGCCGCGATAAAGCTCGTCAAAGGTAGATGCGGGGAACGAGCCGAGAGAAATATAAACGCGCTCGGCATATCTTAAAAAGACGTTTGAGAGAGCCACCGCCTCGGCATCACCCAAAAAGGTAACTCTGCCGTCTATCGTTTTGATTTTTTCGTAGCCCAAAGCCTCGATTTCTTCTCCGAGCATATGCTCAAGTCCGAAAAGGCAGGTAGCAACTAAAGTTAATTTCATATTTATTCCTTACCAATAAGGGCCGAGCTATAAGCCCAGCCCCGTGTAAATTATTTATCCTTGGGTATATATTTTTCAAATATTACGCTGTCAAAGCCGTTTTGCCTTGCCAGCACCTCGTCCTCTTCACTTCTGACAGTCCACGCAAAGGTAGGCGTGCGGAAGATAAAGCGAATAAGTCTGAGAGCGAGCACTCCGCTATCGGTATGACGGTACGCGATAAAATCAGGGCGAAAAAGAAAGTTCGTTCTCAGCCTTTCAAGAAATCTGTAGAGCACCTTGCCGCGATACTCCTCTTCTTTCATATACGCCATAGAGAGAATGCCGAGAGGGATATCCCTGCGAGCGCGTCTTACAGTACGCAAGGCCTTGGGGTTAAAGCTCTCAACGATGTATTCGCCGCTGTAGCCCTCTATCTCCTCTAGGAATTTTTCCGCAACTCCGCTCTCGTCAGTGCCATTCTTAATTTCAATAAGCAGGGGTACCTTGCCGGAAACAAGCTCCAACACTTCACGAAAGGTCGGCACAGTATCGTCTGTACCGAGGAGCTTAAGCTCACGAAGCTCGGAGAGGTCAAGGTCAATAACTTTTTTATCAACGTCTGCAACCCGAGTTAGCGTAGGGTCGTGAAAAACCACCAGCTCACCCGATTTGCAAAGCCTTATATCAAGTTCAATACCGTAGCCTGCATCAACTGCTTTAGCAAAAGCAGTCATAGAGTTTTCTGCAACGCCGTCTGTGTGTAAGCCCCTGTGCGCAAAGCGCACGGACCTATATTTTTTATTGCACCTCGTGGGAATACTCGGTGCAGTGAGAAAAAGCCAGACCGCAAATACAAGCAAAGCCACACCAAAAGCCGAAAGTATAGAGATAAGAGCAATTTGAGGTGCGGACATTCTTATTCCTCCGCCCCTGCGAGGCTTTCAAGAGCACCGCGCTTTTCGGGCTTTGAGTCACCGTGCTTAACAAACAGCATTGTTACGAACGATAACCCTGCAAACACTGCCGCATAGGGGAAGAAAACTCCCCAGCCGAACGCCGAAACAAGAGCACCCGAGAAAACAGGGGTAATAATCTGCGCCGCCATTGACGCAGTATAGTAGTAGCCCGTATATTTACCGACGTCGCCTGCCTTTGCAAGCTCAACCGCCATCGGGAACGAGTTTACGTTTATAGTTGCCCAGCCGATGCCCGCAAGAGCAAATATCGGGAACATATAAATTTCGCTCTTAACCTCTTTTAAGAAAATGCCGACCGTAAAAGCCGCGGTAAGCATTACAACACCTGCAAGTATACTCTTTTTTCTGCCGATTTTAGAGGAAATGATACCTACGGGTATGTAAGCAACGACAGCAGCTGCCTGCGCGACTATAAGAGTTGTGTTGAAATCAACTCTCAAAACCTCTTCTGCATAAACCGAGTATTTACTTGTTACCGCGTTATATCCGGTATACCAGAGTGCAACCGATGCAAGAATAAGAATAAGTGATATAAATTCGCCTTTTGTAAGCTTTCTCTTCTCTGCTACAGCCTCGCCCTCAGGCTTATCAAGGCCAAGCCTTTCACTCTCCACTTGCATCTCTCGCGCCCAGCGTGGCTCGTTAACGAAGAGGAGAAATACTATAAGACCGATAACCATAAGAATACCGATAGCCGCGGTATATGCGGAGAAATCGGTTTTACCTACCGCACCGGTATTAAACACGATACCGAGAGCAAGAACGATAATACCGCCTGCAGTGCCCATAAGATTTATAATTGCATTACCCTTTGAGCGCAGTGGCTTTAAGGTAACGTCGGGCATAAGCGCAACTGCGGGTGAACGGAAGATTGACATTGATACAAGCGTGAGCAAAAGCACCGCCACAAACAGAATAAGCATACCGCGGTTGTCTATAAGACCGAGCAGGACAAAGAAGATTGCCGCGAGAATAGTACCTACGAGAATAAAGGGCGTGCGCTTACCCGTCTTAAATGTCATTTTATCCGAAAGCGAGCCAAAAAACGGGAGCATAAAGAGAGCAAAAACGTTATCGAGCGACATAATGATACCCGACGCCCACTGCTCCATATGGAATAAATTCGTCAGAATTTTCGGCACTATTGCATCATACGCGCCCCAAAAAGCGGTAATTACAAAAAATGCAAAGCCGACAAGAATTGTTCTTTTATAGTTCAGCTTCATAACATACCTCATAATAGTAATGTACAAGTGTAATTGTAGCACAATTCGTTTTGCTTGTCAATTATAAAGTAAGATTGACTTTTTACTTAAAGTATAGTAGAATATAAAAAAGAAAGGGGGGCGCGTATGCAGATAATTGAATACCGCGGTATAGGCAGTGCCGCTTGTGAAGATAACCTATGCTGTGCCCTCGGTTTTTTTGACGGAGTGCACGCAGGGCACCGCCACCTGCTCTCAGAGTGTATAAAAGAAGCAAGAAAGAGGGGGCTTACACCTGCAGCTTTCACATTTCGCGCTGAGGACACCATGCTCAGCAAAAGCTCCCAAAGGCTATATACAACTGCAGAAAAGACAGAGATTTTTAAAGAATTAGGCATAGAGGTCCTGATAATTGCCGACTTTGAGAGTGTGCGAGGGCTTTGCCCCGAGAATTTTGTTCGCGACGTGCTGATAGGCGAGCTTGGCTGTAGAATTGCTATTTCGGGAGAGGGATTCCGTTTTGGCAAGAATGCGATAGGCGACACGCAGACGCTTAAGATGCTTATGGGGAAAAACGGCTGTACGGGAATTGTTGTGCCTGACTTGAAAATAGACGGAGCTACAGTATCTTCGACCAAAATCAAAGAGGCTCTTAAAAATGGTGATGTAAAGCAAGCAAATACTCTGCTTGGCGCACCTTATTTTATTAAAGGCAGGGTTAAGCACGGACGAGGGGTCGGGCATATCTACGGTTTTCCCACCCTGAATACGGACTTGCCCGAGAACACTGTTTTAAAGGGCGGAGTTTACCGCTCGGAGATTGTTATTGGTGATAAACGCTACGTCGCACTAACAAATATCGGCACTTGCCCGACGTTTAACCTATCAGAGATTCACGCTGAAACCATGGTGTTGGGTTTTGAGGGTGATTTATACGGAGAAGAGGTAAAAATAAGCCTTACCGATTTTATAAGGGGCGAGAGAAAATTTGACACGCCTGAGGACTTAAAGGCTCAGATTGAGCGCGATGTGAAAGGATTGGAGTAAAAATGGCAGGAGCATGGACAAAGCTTACCGTTACGGGCAAAACGCGTGACCTTGACGAAATATGCGCGGTTATGAGTATGCTTGATAACGGACTTATGATAGAGGACTACAGCGATTTTTCGCTCAACGGAATGTATGGAGAGCTCGTTGACGAGGCAATACTGAACGCCGACCGCGAAACGGTTAAGGTATCTATATTCGTTCCCGAGGAGAAAAACCTTGAGGAGTACATAGCATTTTTAAGAGAGAGGCTTTGTGCGCTTGAAATAAATGCCGATATATCGCTTGAGGGGCTTAACGAAGAGGATTGGTCCGAGAGCTGGAAGCAATATTACAAGCCCGTACCCCTCGGCAGAATTACGGTTGTGCCTGCCTGGGAAAAATACGAGGCCAAGGACGGCGAGGTTATCGTGAGAATGGACCCGGGTATGGCATTCGGCACGGGCACGCACGAAACCACGCGCCTTGTAATCAAAATTTTGCAGGACGAAAAGCTTGAAGGTAAGCGTGTGCTGGACGTTGGCACGGGCTCGGGTATACTTTCGATATGCGCCTCAAAGCTCGGAGCTCTGGAATGCTACGCATACGACATTGACCCCGTGGCGGTTAAGGTAGCGCGCGACAATTGCCTCTCTGACGGCTGTACGAACATTACCGTCGGCGTATCCGACCTTTTAAGGAACGTTGACACCTCGGGCGGCAAATTTGATATTTGCGTTGCCAACATAGTTTCTGATATTATTATCCGCATGATGCCCGATATTGCCGAGTATCTTGCACCGCAGGCGCCTCTTATTCTCTCCGGAATTATCGGGCAGAGAAGCGACGAGGTTAAGAGTGCGGTGCTGAAAGCGGGCTTCAAAATTGAGCGCGAGGAGTGGGAAAACGACTGGGTTGCCCTGCTCTGCCGCAGTTAGGAGATTATTATGCCGAGATTTTTCGTCTTGCCCACCGACATAGACAGAGAAAACAAAACCGCCGCCCTTTACGGCGACGACGCAAGACATATAGCGCGCTCGCTTCGAATGGCTGTAGGCGACCTTATTACGCTTTGCGACGGCGAGGGCACCGAATACACCGCGCGGCTTACCAGAATACGCGACGAGGAATGCTTACTGTCACTTGAAAAGGAATCCCTCTCGGAAGCAGAGCCTCTGGCAGAGATTACTCTGTTTATGGCTTACCCCAAGGCAGACAAGCTTGAAACAGTTGTACAAAAGGCCGTAGAGCTTGGCTGTACAAGGATAGTTCCTTTTATCTCCGAAAGATGCATAAAGCGCCCGAATGACGAAAAGAAGGATAAGCAAACCGCGCGTTTATTAAGAATTGCACACGAGGCTGCAAAGCAGTGCGGCAGAGGCAGATTGCCTGCGGTTGAGAATGCAATAAGCTTTGACGAGTTACTTAAAAGAATTCCCGATTACACTCTCACTCTCTTTTGCTACGAGGGCGAGGGCACAGAGCCTATAAAGAACGTGTTAAACCCGAAAGCTACATATAAGACGATTGCCGTTATAGTTGGTTCTGAGGGTGGCTTTTCAGAAAATGAGGCGCAGAAAATTTGCTCTAACGGTAGTACTGCCGTAGGTCTTGGCAAGAGAATTTTGCGCTGTGAGACCGCGCCCACCGTATGCTTATCTATGATTTGCTACGCGCTTGAGCTTTAAATCACAGCATCGAAAAAACGCGAAAAACTGCCGATTAAGTGCCATTTTTGTGCCTGTATCGGCTTTTTTCACGCAGGTATCAGCAATATGCCTCGATATCTTAGTAGGATATTACACAAATATTTAAAGAGCTTTTTGTATATTTTATGAATTTTTTCTAAAAAACTATTGAAATTTATCTAAAAATCATTTACAATATAGTACAGTATTAACAAATAAAGCACAGTATTAACAAATACACGCGGTAGCGCGGGATTTTTGCGTCCCCCAGCCCCGTTTTTTATTTATATCTGAAAGGATAGGTTAAGACAATGTCAAACCGTTTATTTCAAAACGTAATACACCAGATGAGGGACGTCATAGGCCGCACAGTCGGTGTAATTGACGAAAATGGAATTATCGTTGCATGCAGTGACATCGCTAAAATCGGTGAGTCAAGGCAGCGTATAAGAGAGGAGCTTTCCTACTCCGGCGACGTAGTAGTTTACGAGCACTATACATACAGATTTCTCGCACCTCAGAACAAGCTCAATTCAATAGTTTTCGTAGAGGGCGACGACGGTGAGGCTGACAAGGCGGCTAAGATGCTCTCTATCACCCTTGGCTCTGTAAAAAGCCTTTACGACGAGAAATACGACAAAGGCTCGTTTATCAAGAACATAATTCTCGATAACATTCTGCCTAACGATATATATATCAAGTCAAACGAACTACACATGAATAACGACGGGCTGCGCGCGGTAATGGTTGTAAAATTTCAGGGCGGCACCGATATGCCCCCTTATGAGATTGTGCAGAATCTTGTCGACGAAAACGGCAAGGATTACGTTATAAACATCAGTGAGCAGGACATAGTAATAGTTAAGGAGCTTGACGAAGAGTGCGACGAGGATGCGCTTGAGAAAGAAGCGCTTGAGCTTATTAAAAAGGCTGCAAGCGAGCACGGTGCAAGGCTTCTTATCGGAATTTCTTCTATCGTTGAAAAGCTTAAGGACCTTGCAAGAGCCTATAAAGAGGCAAGAATTGCACTTGAGGTAGGCAAGGTGTTTGATATTGAGCACCCCGTTATGTCTTACGAGAGCCTTGGTATCGGCAGACTTATTTATCAGCTGCCCACCACTCTTTGCGAGATTTTCTTACAAGAGGTATTCAAGAAGGGCTCGCTTGAGTCGCTTGACCGCGAAACTCTTATGACCGTACAGAGCTTCTTTGAAAACAACCTTAACGTATCGGAAACCTCAAGAAAGCTTTTCGTACACAGAAACACCCTTGTATACAGACTTGAAAAGATACGCAAGCTTACAGGTCTTGACCTGCGCGAGTTTGACCATGCGGTTACGTTCAAGGTAGCGCTTATGGTTAAAAAGTATCTTACCAACAAGCCAACCAAATTCTGATTACCGTCTATATTTGCTTGCCCTGCGCTTGCCGCAGGGTAAGCTGTTGTTTTATTAAAACGATATAAAGCGGAAGGAATACGAAAGACTTGCAAAGCAAGAACACAATCAGGGTAACACGAATTACCGCCGTTATTTTTTCTCTTTTGTTAATTATGGCTATGGCCGTGTTTGCCCTTTTATACTCCTTGGCAGGCAAAGGTGATAAGCCCCCGCTTACCAAAGAAGAAATACTGGCAAATATTATAACCGTGACAGAGAGCAAAAGGGACTACAGATATGCAGCCTATTATCTCTCCGAATACGGAATTTCGGGCTTTGATGCGTCGAAATTCAAGGCGGCGGAGTCATTTTTTGAAACCCGTTCGGTTTACGAGCAAAAGCCGAAGGAAGAGCTGGCACTTAAAACCGCAGAGCTTTTTCTCGAATACTATTTCGATACTCTTGACTTAAGCGACAAGGCTCTGGTGACCGATAAGCTTATAACCTGCTTTGTCGAGGCTACGGGTGACAAATACGCGGTTTACAGAACCGCCGGAGAATACGAAGAATATAACACGGATATGTCGGGCTCCTTTGTCGGCATAGGCGTTTACGTAAAATATTCGGAGCAGGATAACACTGTTATTGTAAGCTCGGTTATGGAAAATTCAGCCGCACTTGAGGCCGGAATTCTTGCAGGTGACTATCTGCACGCTGTTGACGGCAAAACACTCGCAGAGCTTGGCTACGACGCCTTTATAAACGCAATACGCGGCGAGGTTGGCACGAGCGTTACCTTGACAGTTATCAGAGGCGGTGAATATATTAACCTTACCGCAGTGCGAAAGCAGATAACCGAAAAGAGTGTAAGCTACAGTATTGACGCTGAGAAAATCGGCAAGGTTATGATAACCGGCTTCAAGCAAAACACCGCAGAACAGTTTCGCAAGGCAATAGATGCACTTGAGGCTGCGGGCGCTGTGGGAATTATTTTTGATTTGCGTGATAACCCCGGCGGATATCTTCAAACAACAGTCGACGTAATTGATTATCTGGTGCCTGTGGGTACGAGGATAGCCTCTACCAAACGTATTTCGGGTGAGGATATTTATACTGCGAAAAACGAGCATTTTATAACCGTGCCGATAACGGTTTTATTTAACGACGCAACGGCGTCGGGCGGCGAGCTTTTTTCTGCCGCTATGCGCGACTATGCCGCGATGGGTATACTCAAATGCACGACCGTTGGCACGAACACCTACTCTAAGGGTGTAATGCAGAGCACGGGCACCTTTAAGGACGGCTCAACCCTCACGCTGACCGTGGGCTATTACAACCCGCCGAGCGAAGTAAACTACGACGGTATCGGTGTTGCCCCAGACGTTGAGGTGAAGTGGAGTGCCGATGGCGACCCACAGCTTGACGCGGCTTATACCGAGATAAAAAAGCTAATTGAACAAAAATAAACAAAACTTAACATTATATATTTAGGAGAATACCAAGATGGAACAGAAATTTTACACGCCCCAAGGCTTTAAGGCACTTCAGGACGAGCTTGACCACCTTATTAACGTAAAAGCTGAGGAAAATAAAAAGGAAATATCGACTGCGCGCTCTTACGGTGACCTTTCCGAGAACAGTGAATACGATGCCGCAAAGCAGGAGCAGGCTGTTATACACGCAAGAATTGACGAGCTGCGTGAAATGATTGCAAACGCAAGGGTAATTGACGAGTCGCAGATTGACGAGTCTAAAATCAGCGTAGGCTCTATCGTTAAGCTTTTTAACGTAGAGAGAAACCGCGAGGTTACTTATCACATAGTAGGCTCATACGAGTCTGACCCCGAGAACGGCAAAATCTCCGACGCCTCGCCTATCGGCTCTGCTCTTCTTGGTGCACGCGAGGGTGAAGAGGTTGTTGTTTCGGGCGCAAAGCTTGTTCAGCATTTAAGAATACTCGCAGTATCAAGAGCAAAGGAAAATTAAATTTATCCCACGGGAGAAATAAAATGGATAATAACGTACAAAATTCGACTAACGAACTTGTAGTAAGGAGAGAAAAGCTGGCGGCACTTAAGGAAGCCGGCAAGAACCCCTTCACTATTACCAAGTATAACGTAACACACACCGCCCCCGAGGCAAGACGTGAGTTTGAGAGCCGCGAGAGCGAGCTTGCAGAGGGTGAGGCTATAACTGCGCGCCTTGCAGGCCGCCTTGTTTCACGCAGAATAATGGGTAAGGCATCCTTTGCGCATTTGCAGGACGGTGAAGGAAAGCTTCAGCTTTATATCGCAAGAGATGGCATAGGCGAAGAGGATTATGCAGCCTTCAAGAAATGGGACGTTGGTGACATCGTAGGTGTAGAGGGTACTCTTTTCCGTACGAGAACGGGTGAGGTTTCACTCCACGCAACCTCGGTTACTCTGCTCTCAAAGTCGCTTTTGCCCCTGCCGGAGAAGTTCCACGGTCTTACCAACCTTGAGCAGAGATACAGACAGAGATACGTTGACCTTATCGTTAACCCCGAGGTTAAGGACACGTTTGTTAAGCGCTCAAAGATTTTAAAGCTGATACGCGAGTTTCTTGATTCGCGCGGTTATCTTGAGGTTGACACGCCCATACTTTTACCCCTTGAGATTGGCGCAAACGCGCGCCCCTTCGTTACCCACCACAACACGCTTGACATAGATATGTATCTGAGAATTGAAACCGAGCTTTACCTTAAAAGACTTATCGTCGGCGGTATGCACAAGGTTTACGAGGTTGGCCGAATTTTCAGAAACGAGGGTATGGACCAGAAGCATAACCCCGAGTTTACCTCTATCGAGCTTTACGAGGCGTTTACCGATTATTACGGTATGATGGACCTTGTTGAGGAGCTTTACAAGATGCTCGCACGCGAGGTTTGCGGTGACACAAAGATTACTTATCAGGGCACTGAAATTGACCTTGGCAAGTGGGACAGACTCACTATGGTCGAGGCGGTTAAGAAGTATGCAGACGTAGACTACTACGCATGGACAAGCGACGAGGACGCACGCGCCGATGCAAAGAGATTGCACGTAGAGGTGCCCGCAGATGCTACGCGCGGCACTGTGCTTGTCGAGCTGTTTGACGCATTCGTAGAGGATAAGCTTATACAGCCTACCTTTATCTACGACTACCCCGTTGAGAACAGCCCCCTTGCAAAGAGAAAGCCCGAGGACCCGAACTTTACCGAAAGATTCGAGTACTTTATCAACTGCACCGAGTACGGCAACGCATTCTCCGAGCTTAACGACCCGATTGACCAGCGCGAGAGATTTGAAGGTCAGGTTGAGGCTAAGCGCCGTGAGAACCCGAACACGACAGCCGAGGTTGACTACGATTACATTACCGCGCTTGAATACGGTCTGCCCCCCACAGGCGGTCTTGGCTTTGGCGTAGACAGGCTTGTAATGCTTCTTACAGACTCGCCCTCTATCAGGGACGTGCTTTTGTTCCCGACTATGAAGCCCGAGGTTTAATCAAAGCTAATTTGTGCATAAGCATAAAAATACAAAGAAAGAGCTATGAACTAAGCGTTGTTTGCGCCACTCATAGCTCTTTTTTATAAACCGCGGCCTTTTGTTGCAATTGGGTTTAATTTGTGTTATAATCTATTTTAGAAAAAAGGGGGTATGGCTATGTCCGATAATGAGAATATAAATGTCACGGGCGGATTGCGCGCGAAAATAGAAAATTTCTGGTATCACTACAAGTGGCATTCTATCGTGTCGGTGTTTGTGATAATAGCGGTTTTGGTTTGCTCCTTACAAATGTGCGGCAAGGAAAAATTCGATGCGTATATAATGTATGCCGGTGGCTACGCCGTATCGCAGGTTGAGGACGGTGACGTTGCAGAATACGTAAAGCTTCACTCCTCGTTTAAGCGAGTTGTGCCTGACACTGACGAAAACGGTGATATTAACCCCTCGTTTTTAAATCTCTACACGCCCTCTGACGAGGAGCTTAATAATGCCGGCTCCGGCTCTCACAATCTCATAAGAGAGGACTTTTCGCGTCTTGAATACGAGCTGGTTTCGGGCAGCGAATACTATATATGCCTTCTATCCTCTGCAAACTACGATAAATACAAGGTATTTGGCGAGGTGTCGCTCTTTACGCCTCTATCAGACCTTGTACCCGATGGGTGTGAGGTAGAATACTACGACGAGGGTGCTGTTTATTTACACTCCCTGCCCTTCTCCGAGCTTGACGGTATAAGGAATTTGCCCGAGGACACGGTAATAGCTCTGCGAAAGCTCAGTGCCGTAGCGTCTGTTTTTGACAAGGGCTCTAATACGAGAAACCGCGAATACGCCGAGAAAATACTTATTAACATTCTTACTTACAGCAAATAAAGGCAAAAAAGCCCCTACCGACATATACTGCCGATAGGGGTTAATTTTATCCCCATTTTAATACTTAATGGAGAAAAATTATGAAAATAGTTGTACTGAAATCTCCGCGGCTCTTATCACGTCTTATCTCGAAGCTGATGAGAGATAAATCAAAAGAACACTGATATCGGCAGGGTTAACTCCGCTTATTCTTGATGCGCGACCTATGCTTTCGGGTCTGATTTTTTCAAGCTTTTCTGCCGCTTCAAGTCTAAGCCCCTTGATTTTGCCGTAATCTATGTCAGATGGGATTTTCCTCTCGTCAAGCCTGCGCTGGCGCTCTGCCTCGCGCAGCTCTCTTTTTATATATCCCTCGTATTTTATTTCAACACCCACCGATAGCTTTACCGCATCGGGCAGGGGCTCTCTTTTTTCGTCAATCTCTGCGAGCATCTCATAATCAAGCTCGGGTCTGCGTAAAAGCTCGGCAAGCTTAATGCCCGTGGTGATAGGGGTAGAATCATGATTTGTAAGAAATGCATTTACCTTCTCACTAGGCGGTACTGTTGTTTCGCAAATACGCTTGATTTCTGCCTTTATAAGCTCGGTTTTTCTCACAAAAGCGTCATATTGCCCATCACTGACAAGACCAACCTCGCGACCTATGGGAGTCAAACGCGCATCGGCGTTATCCTGCCTTAGAAGCAGTCTATATTCACTGCGCGAGGTCATCATTCTGTACGGCTCCTCCGTACCCTTGGTAACGAGGTCGTCAATAAGCGTGCCGATATACGACGAGTCACGCGAGAGAATCATTGGCTCGCGCCCCTTTATTTTGAGTGCGGCATTAATGCCTGCAACCAAGCCCTGTGCGGCGGCCTCCTCATACCCCGAGGTGCCGTTAAACTGCCCTGCACCGAAAAGGCCCGAAACACGCTTGAATTCAAGCGCGGCATTAAGCTCGCACGGGTCAACACAGTCATACTCTATTGCGTATGCGTAACGCATAATTTCAGCATTTTCAAAGCCGGGGAGCGAGCGTAGCATTTCATACTGCACGTCTGTGGGCATAGAGGTGGAAAAGCCTTGAATATACATCTCGTCAGTATCAAGGCCGCACGGCTCGACAAACAGCTGATGTCTATCCTTTTCGGAAAAGCGAACGAGCTTTGTTTCAATGGACGGGCAGTACCTCGGACCCGCGCCTACTATATTGCCCGAATACATAGCTGAGCGGTTCATATTTTTACGAATTATATCGTGAGTTTTACTGTTTGTATAAACTATATGACATTCGGTGAGATTGGCACCTGTCCTATACTCCTTACCAGTAGAATAAGAAAACGGCATAGGATTATCCTCGCCCGTCTGTGCGTCAAGCACGGATAAATCAATAGAGCGACGGTGAACACGCGCGGGGGTGCCGGTTTTAAATCTGCGGAGCGACACGCCAAGCGATAAAAGAGAGCTTGAAAGGCCGCGCGCCGCTGTCATACCGTCAGGCCCTGCACTGTATACCTTATCACCGACAAAGATTTCACTTTCAAGAAAGGTGCCCGAGGCTATAATAACGCATTTTGCGTGCCATATCTCACCAAGGTGAGTTATAACACCGCATACACGTACACTGCCGCCCTCGCTCTCTGTCAATATCTCTACTATCTCCGACTGAATAAGGCGGAGATTTTTTTCTTTTTCAAGAGTTCTCTTCATTTCGCTCTTGTATCTCTGCCTGTCTGCCTGCACGCGCTTTGCGTGAACGGCACTGCCGCGGCCGAGGTTTAAGGTTCTTGACTGTATTGTTGCTTTATCGGCACATTTGCCCATCTCGCCGCCGAGAGCATCTATCTCATAAACGAGATGCCCCTTTGCGGAGCCGCCGACAGATGGATTGCAGGGCATATTTGCTACAGCGTCGAGGCTTATCGTAAATAAAACGGTGTCTATACCCATTCTTGCCGAGGCGAGCGCCGCCTCACAGCCCGCGTGGCCTGCGCCTATTACTATACATTCGGTATTAAAATCCATACTACCTCTAAATGTAAACTATTGTTTATAGATTTTGGGTATAGAGTGTCGAACACCCTATACCGTGTTAAATTTTCACTCTCTTTACGTCAATTACCCGATAGGTTATGTTATCAAGAGTAAACACTGCGCCCGAGCACTCAACCTCACCCTGCGATGGGCGGAAGCGAGGCGGCATGTGTGTGCGCATAGTTTCAATTACACTGTCTTTATCAATGCCTAAGATACCGCCGCTCTCACCGCACATACCAATGTCGGTTATATAGCCCGTGCCATGCGGTAAAATACATTCGTCAGCCGTTGCCACGTGAGTGTGCGTGCCGAAAACCACGTTAATTCTGCCGTCGTACGAGTGAGCTATAGCAAGCTTTTCACCCGTAGCCTCGGCGTGAATATCGAGAATAGCTACGTCAAAGTTCCCCTTTTCACTCTCAAGCACCGCATCTATAAATGAATAGGGTGCGTCAAGATTCGGCTCTATGTGCACACAGCCCATCGCCGAGATAACGAGAACCCGTCTGCCCGATGCGTCAAGCACCGTATATCCGCGCCCGGGAGCTGAGTCACCGAAATTTATCGGGCGGAGCATTTCTCTGTTCTCGTCAAGAAAGGTATATATCTGCTTATTTCTGAGTGTATGGTTACCGCCCGTAAGGCAATCTGCACCTCCGCGAAGGAGCTTTTCTGCAACCTCAGGCCCCGCCCCCGTTATAAACGACGCATTCTCTGCGTTTACGACGGTAAAATCAATCTGATTTTCTTCTCTATAGCGCCAAAGCTTGCGTGAAAGATACTCTGCCGCCCTCGGACTTGTTACGTCACCTATTGCTAAGATTTTCATATTTTTTCCATTCTATCCCTTATCAAAGGGCACCAAATACTCCGCTTATCTGAACTATCGCGGAGAAGACACCGAATACTGTGCCTACTATAGCGGTTATAAGACCGAAAATTGAAATTTTATCAAAAAAACCGAGCCTGTGCCTTGCATAAACCGCAAGACCGATAGAGGCAAGCGCAAGTATAATTGATAGCACCCACACCTGCGCGACGAGTATAGAAAGCACTCCGCTCACAAGTGAAAGTATCGACCAGAGCATACTGCGGCTTTTAGGACTTTCGGGCAAGGCGTAAACCTCGTCCTCCTGTGCGCTTAATTGCTGAAGCTGTGCATCTTCCTTTATCTCAGAAAGCGAGCGTTCGTTATTATCAGTCATTCGGTATCCTCTCTTTCAAATATTTCAACTGAGCTCTCGTTATCAAGTGCGAAAAATTTAACACGTACTACCTCTTTATGCGAGGTGGGAATGTTTTTACCTACAAAATCAGGCTTAAAGGGCAGCTCTCTTTGCCCTCTGTCTATAAGCACAAGCAGCTTGATGCTGTCGGGTCTTCCGCGTCTGAAAAGTGCATCAATCGCACACCTTACGGTTCTGCCGGTATAAAGCACGTCGTCAACTAAAATTACGTTCTTTTTGTTAACGTCAAAGGGCAGCTGTGTGCCGTTCATTACAGGCTGAGGACTTATGCGCGAAAGGTCGTCGCGGTAGAACGTAATATCTATGCTGCCCACAGGAATGTCTATGCTGCCGGCACGGCAAAGCTCGTCTTTGATTATCTTCGCAAGAATAGCTCCACGCCTTTCAACACCTACAATTACAGTGTCGGACGATATTCCGCGTTCAAGAAGCTCATGCGTCAGCCTTGTAACAGCGCGTGACATTGAGACTTCATCCATTATTTTAGCTTTAAGACGCATTCTGGCACTCCTTGTACTGATTTAACAAATTTATTTTATCATAGCACAGGTTAAAAATCAATACGAATAAATAACAAAAAAATACTTATAATAACCAAAAAACGAGCAAAAGAGGATTAAATACCGTGGATATTTATACCAAAGAGGGCAAAACCAAGCTTATAAAGAGGTTTACGCCGAAAACCAAGCTTTTAAAAACCTGCCTGTTAGCCTTTATCTTCGGCGGAATAATTACCGCACTTGGCGAGGGGTTAAGACAGCTTTTTCTGTACCTGAGTGTTGAAAAGGACACGGCGGGCCTTCTCGTCAGCCTTATTTTTGTTTTTATAGCTTCCTTTCTTACAGCCGTCGGTATTTTCGACCGTATTGCAAAGCACGCAGGGGCAGGCACGCTCGTACCGATTACAGGGTTTTCAAACGCGATTACCTCTGAGGCAATGGACTCGGCAAGCGAGGGATATATTCTCGGCGTAGGCGCAAAAATTTTCACAGTGGCAGGTCCCGTGCTGCTTTACGGCATTACGGCAGGCGTGATTTACGGAATACTTTATTATTTGTTTGGAGTTCTTTTATGAAAAGAGTTAAGATTTTAAATAATCCTGTCAGGTTTGTTTCCTACGCATCGGTAGGTGGCTACGAGGAAGGTCGAGGCCCGCTCGGAGAAAAGCTTGACTTTATAGACGAGAGTGATAATTTTGGGCAAAGCACATGGGAGCTTGCAGAGGGCGAGATGGGCAGATGCGCTATGAATATAGCTTTAACCAAGGCAGGTATGTCACACGAGGCGCTTGGCCTTATAATTGCCGGAGACCTGCAAAACCAGTGTGTGGCAAGCTCTGTTGGGCTTGAGTGCTTCGGTGCGCCCTTTCTCGGTGTATACGGAGCGTGCTCTACCTGCACAGAGTCACTCCTGATTCTCGCCTCAATGATGAGCGAGGGTTTTACCGACACGGGCGCAGCTCTTACCACCTCCCACAACTCTGCCGCGGAGCGACAATTCAGAACACCCGTGGAATACGGCGGTCAGCGCACCCCGTCTGCACAGTGGACGGCAACCGCAGGCGGTGCTTTTATTTTATCAAGCGAGGTCGGGGCAGGTGCCGAGATATGCGAGGTGATGGCGGGTAAAATTATCGACGGTGCAACAACCGATGCCTCAAACATGGGCGGTGCTATGGCGTTTGCCGCCGCAGACTCAATTTTAACCTATTTTTCCGACACGGGGTATGACGTGCGCGAGTTTGACCACATTATAACAGGCGACCTCGGTCAAGTGGGCTCTGATATTTTACGGCATATTCTCAGTGAAAAATTACCCGCCGCCGCGCCGCGCCACCTTGACTGCGGACTGCTGCTTTACGACAGCAATTCAAAGGACGTACACGCAGGAGCCTCCGGATGCGGCACGTCTGCCTCTGTGCTTGCGGCACACTTTTTACCAATGCTTGAGCGCGGCGAGCTTAAAAACGTTTTATTTTTATCCACGGGTGCACTTATGTCACCGTCAAGTGTACTGCAAGGCAAAACCATAAAGGCCGTAGCTCCGGCTATAAGAATAGTTCACAGGGGGTAATTTATGAATATCGTATTTTCAATTCTTCTGGCCGCGCTAGGCGGCGGCTTGCTTTGCGTTATTGCACAGCTTTTGCTCGATTTAACCCGTCTTACCCCTGCAAGAATACTCGTCTTATATGTAACGGGCGGAGTTTTACTGTATGCAACGGGCGCTTACGACGCTATGTTCAAGCTTTTCGGCGCAGGTGCGTCCTTGCCTCTTATCGGCTTTGGTGCCGCAATAGGAAAAGGCGTTAAAGAGGCAATCCTCGAAAAGGGAGCTATCGGTATTATAACCGGCGGTCTTTCTGCCACCGCGGCAGGCATTACCGTGGCTCTGGTGCTTGGTCTTGTGGCATCTCTTTTTACAAAGGGCCGCCCAAAGAGAATGTAAACAAAAGTTTTGCTTTGAATATTTAATAGAAAAGTGCAATTTTCGCGCGCGTGGTATTGATTTTTAAATATTTTTATGTTATACTATGTTTAACTATCTATTTATTATGTACGCGCGCAAGCGCATAAACACATCTCACTCTGAAAGGACGGTACAGATATGGACGAAAAAATGGACGAGCTCTCCAGCATAGTTAAGCTTATGATATCCGCAATTGAAGAAAAGGTAAGCTCTGTCCCCGCTGTTTTCAACCTTTGGTTTGGCGACCTTAAGCTCGTAAGCTTGAACGAAACCAGCGCGGTATTTACCACCCCGACACAGTTAAGAAAAAACATTCTGCTCACACAGTATAAGGATACTATAGAAAAAACGCTTGAAGAAATTATCGGCTTTCACGTAAGCGTTGAGCTTTACTCGGTTGCCGAATATGCAGGCATTCGTCCGAGTGCGCCCGTGGGTGAAATCACGGACATAGATGCAGACCTTTTAAAGGAAGGCAAGGAAGAGGAAGAAAGAGTTGCGGAGTATCTCAGCACATCGGCCGACAAGCGCTCGTTGCTTGACGAATACACGTTTGACAACTTTGTTGAGGGCTCGTCTAACAAGTTTGCCCGTGCGGCATGCTATGCGGTAGCAAACGAGCCGAACACATACAACCCTCTCTTTATATACGGCCACTCGGGCCTTGGTAAAACGCATCTGCTTTATGCGGTAATTCACCATATGAGAAAGAACCATCCCGAGCTTAAGATTGTATATAAAAAGTGCGAGACCTTTCTTGACGAGCTTATCAAGGCTATAAAGAGCGGCTCGACCGCCCCATTTAAGGAAAAATACCGTACGGCCGACGTTTTGCTTATAGACGACGTACAGTTCCTTGCGGGTAAGGAGCAGACGCAGGAGGAGTTTTTCCACACCTTCTCGGCTCTTTATGAGGCAGACAAGCAGATAATACTTACCTCCGACCGCCCGCCGAAGGAAATCAAGCCGCTCGAGGACAGGCTGAGAACGAGATTTGAGGGTGGCTTGCTTGCAGACGTACAACCCCCGAGCTTTGAGCTCAGAATTGCCATTATAAAGAAAAAAGCAGACGCGATGGGTCTCTCGATATCAAATGAGCTTATTGAATATATGGCGGAAAGACTGCAGAACAACATCCGTCAGATAGAGGGCGTGCTTAAAAAGATTTACGCGCTTTACTCGCTGACAAGCGCAGAGGTAACCCGCGAGAAAATCGACGACGCAATTTCGATAATCGACCCCGGCAATATTCCGACTGACGCACTTATTGAGCGCATACTTTCGGCTGTCGGCCGCTCGTTCGGTGTATCAAGCGAGGATATGAAATCCAAGAAGAGAACCGATAATATAGCTTCCTCGCGTCAGGTAGCTATGTACATAATTAAAAAGCTGACCGACCTTACCTTAAAGGAAATCGGTGCGATATTCAACCGCGACCACGCAACGGTAATTTCCTCTATCGACAAGGTTGAAAACAACATTAAGACGGTCAACAACTACGAAAACGAGATTAACAGGCTTATAAAGGAAATTAAGGACAAATAATTCTCAACATTTCGGTGTTTAAAAGACCCGATTTTGCCTGTTTGTTAAATGTTGGAAGAGTGTTTGTAACGTTGTTGATTTAAGACAACAGAGTCCTAACAGATTTCGGCAGAGAGGGTTGTTGAAAAAGATTGGCAAAAAGCCTTGAATATCAAGACAATTTCAGATTGTCAACAATTTCAACAGCACTAACACAACTGCCACAACCCAATAATAAATAATTTATTTATCCGCCCTTCGGGCAAAGCAATCAGAAGAAAGGTAACGAGAGATAGCTATGAAATTCACAGTACAAAAATCCGAGTTTATGAAGGTTTTAACCCCTGCTATGGGAACGGTTTCAAATAAAAATACAATTACGTCAATCGAGGGTGTTCTTATAGAAACGCTTGAGTCGGGGCTTATACAAATATCCACGTACGATATGAACAAGGGCTTCAGAGCAACGGTCGAGCCTGTAAGCATTGAGCGCGACGGAAGATTTATTATCAACGCTCAAAGGCTTTACCAGACAGTAAGAGTTTTGCCTGACGACGAGATTACCTTTGACATTGACGACAGACTCTCCTGCGAGATTTCCTGCGGTAAGGCATCATTCTCTATGTTCGCTCTTCGCGGTGCTGACTTCCCGAATTTACCCGAGCTTGTTACCGAGCGCGGATTTACGATTTCGGCAGACTCACTGCGTAAAATGATTTCAAAGGTTACTCATTCCATCGCTGAGGCTGATACGCGCCCTATGCTTTGCGGTGCGTTTATGAAGGTTACCGAGGGGGGGCTTGAGGTAGTATCGTGCGACAGCTACAGGCTTTCAAGATGCCGTATGGCATGTGATATAGGTGCGCTCGGAGCTGACAGTGAGCTTGAATACTCATTTATCGTGCCCGGCCACGCACTTGGCGAGCTTAACAAGATTCTTGCAGATGCAGACGAGGAAAGCTGCAGATTCTATCTTTCAAGAAAGCACGCTATAGTAAATAAAGGAAACGTTATATTCTTTACAAGACTTATAGACAGTGAATATATTGATTACAACAGAATTATCCCGCGCGACAACGATATACATATCACGGTTGACAGAGAAAGATTGCTTTCAGGCCTTGAGCGCGCGAACATTATCGCAGAGGAAAAGATACAGGGCAGCGGCAGAAGCTACGTTAAGCTTTCGGTAGAGGGGCATTATCTCAATCTCACTTCAACCTCTGTAAACGGCGGTGTTACCGACGAGATGGACTGTGTACACGATGGCGGAGATATTGATATAGGCTTTAATTGCCGTTATCTTATAGATGCTGTAAAAGCGGCAGAGGGCGAGGAAATACTCATTAAGCTAAAGAGCGCAAACCAGGCTATAACTATCGAGGCTAAGGAGCGCGACGAGAAATTTGATTACTTCTATATGATTTTGCCCGTAAGAATGAACGACGCGGAAAGATAAATGAAATTAAAAAGATTTACCGCTGAGGGCTACAGAAACATTGAAGGATGCGACATAGGCTTTGATAGCGGAGTAAACCTATTTATCGGTGACAATGCAGAGGGTAAAACGAACGTTGTTGAGGGGATATATCTTTTCTCGCGCGGGCGCTCCTTCCGCTCGTCTGACGATAAGGAGCTTGTAGGCTTTGGCAAAGAGGGGTTTCGCATATCCATCGAATACGAGGACAAGGACGGCACAAATACGCTTGAATATGCTCTCTTTGGAAAAGCGAGAACAAGAAAAAAGAACGGATATAAGCTCACAGGCGTCAGCGAAATGCTGGGCAACTTCCGTGCGGTGCTGTTCTTCCCTGACGACTTAAGGCTTGTAAAGGGAGAGCCTGAGGAAAGACGAGCTTTTCTCAACGTTGCGGTATCGCACTGCAGGCCGACCTACCTCTCTGATTATAAGCGCTTTAAAAGCGCTCTTGAAAACCGCAATGCGATATTAAAAAACGCATCACGCGGCTTGTATTATGACGAGGGCGAGCTTATTGCGTGGAGTGAGGCTATGGCGGAATATTCTGCCGAGATAAATCTTGCACGCAGAGAATATATTGCCTTGCTTGAAAAATATGCCTGTGAGCATATTTCGCTACTTTCGGACAGCAAGGAAAGACTTAAGCTTACCTATAAATCGGATATTAAGGAAGATTGCACCGATAAGGCTGAGATAAAAGAAGAATACAAAAGAGTTTATACCGTGGGCCTTGAAAAAGAAAAGATTGTCGGTACGTCGCTTTACGGCCCGCACAGGGACGACCTTTTAATCGAGCTTAACGGAAGTGCCGCGCGCAGCTTTGCTTCACAAGGTCAGCAGAGGTCAATAGTGCTTAGCCTTAAGCTTGCAGAGGGCGAGGTTATACGCGAGATACACGGCGAATACCCGGTATTTCTCTTTGACGACGTGCTAAGCGAGCTTGACGAGGGGCGGCGCGCGTACGTTGCGGGTAAGATTAAGAAAATGCAGACGGTTATCACTTCGTGCGAGGATATAGACGGTCTGTCAGGAGAGGACGCAAACGTTATTCTTGTAAAAGGAGGCAATTATGTATCTGCACATAGGTAACGGCAAAAGCGTTAAGAAAAAGGATATTATAGGTATCTTTGACTTGGATACAGCTACTGTATCGGGAATAACGAAAAAATTTATAAACGGCATGCAGAAAAAAGGACGGCTGAAGTATTACGACACCGACCTGCCCCGTGCGTTTATTTTACTTACAGACGGCGACGGTGCCGGAGTAAGGCTTTCAAGAATTTCAACGGTTGGACTAAAAATGCGCCTTGAAAACGAAGGCGCCGAGGAATAAATAATATTTACATCTACAACGGCAGAATGGAGAAAAGGATGTCAAACGAAGTAAAAAACTATGACGACAGTCAAATACAGGTCTTGGAAGGACTTGAGGCGGTTAGAAAACGCCCCGGTATGTACATAGGTACAACCTCGATAAGAGGACTGCATCACCTGGTATATGAAATTGTTGACAACTCTATTGACGAGGCGTTAGCGGGAGAGTGTGACTGCATTACGGTTACTCTGTGGCCTGACAACTCGGTTTCGGTGCAGGACGACGGACGAGGAATACCCTCTGGTATGAACGAGAAGCTTGGCTTGCCGACGCTTGAGGTGGTTTATACCGTACTGCACGCAGGCGGTAAGTTTGGCGGTGACGGATATAAAATTGCAGGCGGCTTACACGGCGTTGGCGCGTCGGTTGTTAACGCTCTTTCCGAGTGGGTAGAGGTTGAAAACTGCCGTGACGGCTTGTGCTACACCGAAAGATTTGAGCGCGGTGCGGTTGCAAGACCCTTTAAGTGCGTGGGAGATTCTAATGGCAGACACGGTCTTTACGTAAGATTTAAGCCCGACCCCACTATATTTGAAGAAACTGTGTTTGAGTACGATACTCTTCTTGTCAGAATGCGTGAGCAGTCGTTCCTTAATGCGGGCGTTAAGATTGTACTTGAAGACAAGCGCGAGGGCAAGGAAAGATGCGAGGTACTACATTACGAGGGCGGTATCGTATCATTCGTTGAATACCTTAACAACGAAAAGAGGGGCACGCCTATTCACCCGAACGTAATATATATGAAGGGGGAGAGGAACGGCTCTATCGCAGAGGTAGCTATGCAGTATAACGATAGCTATAACGAAACGATAATCTCCTTTGCAAACAATATGGCAACGATAGAGGGCGGTACTCACGAAACGGGATTTAAGACCGCACTTACCAAGGCTGTAAACGATTATGCGAGGAAAATCGGCGCGATAAAGGGTGACGACAAGGGTCTTTCGGGCGACGACGTGCGCGAGGGCTTGGTTGCGATTATTTCGGTAAAGCTTACAGACGCGCAGTTTGAGAGCCAGACCAAGGCAAAACTCGGTAACAGTGAGATAAGAACACTTGTTGACAATATAGTTTCGGAAAAGCTTGAGGAATATCTTGAAGAAAATCCCTCGGCCGGAAAAATGATAATCGAAAAGGCTATGGCGGCCAACCGCGCAAGAGAGGCGGCAAGAAAGGCGCGCGAGCTTACAAGACGTAAAAACGTGCTAGAGGTATCTACACTTCCCGGCAAGCTTGCCGACTGTAACGAGCGCGACGCAAGGCTTACAGAGCTTTACCTTGTAGAGGGAGATTCGGCAGGCGGCTCTGCAAAGAATTGCCGTGACAGCCGTTTCCAGGCGATACTTCCCCTTCGCGGTAAGGTTCTTAACGTTGAAAAGTCAAGACTTGACAAGGTTTATTCCAACACTTCACTGATACCTATTATTCAGGCACTCGGCTGCGGTATCGGTGACGATTTTGATATAACAAGACTGCGCTACGGCAAGATAGTAATTATGGCCGACGCGGACGTTGACGGCTCGCATATAAGAGTATTGCTTTTAACCTTCTTCTTCCGTCATATGCGCGGACTTATTGAAAACGGAAATATCTACTTAGCACAGCCACCGCTTTACAAGGTGCATAAGGGCAAGGCCTTAAGATACGCCTTCTCGGACGAGGAAAAAGATAAGTTCGTCGAGGAACTTGGCGGTAAGGGTGTCGAATCTGAGAGATACAAGGGTCTTGGAGAGATGGACCCCGAGCAGCTTTGGGAAACAACAATGAATCCCGAAACAAGAACTCTGCTTAAGGTTACTGTTGAGGACGCTATTGCCTGCGACGAGATATTCTCGGTGCTTATGGGCGATATGGTTGAGCCAAGACGTGAGTTTATTACGAAAAATGCAAAATTCGTTGAGAATCTTGACATTTAAGAGGTAGAAAATGGAGCATAACTATAAAAGCACGGATATAGAATTTCCGAATCAGAAAATTGAATACAGAGATATGGAAAAAGAGGTAAAGACCTCGTTTATAGAGTATTCTATGAGCGTTATTACCTCTCGTGCCCTGCCCGACGTGCGTGACGGCTTAAAGCCGGGACAAAGAAGAATTCTTTACGCTATGTACGAGGATAATCTTACGCACGACAAGCCCTTTAGAAAATCGGCTACAACCGTTGGTAACGTGCTTGGTAGATACCATCCGCACGGTGACGCCGCGGTATATCAGTCAATGGTAAGAATGGCGCAGGATTTCTCTCTTCGCTATACGCTTGTTGAGGGTCACGGTAACTTCGGTAACGTAGACGGCGACGGTGCTGCTGCATACCGTTATACCGAGGCGAGAATGTCAAGGATTGCATCGCATATGATGAGCGACATTGAGAAAAAGGTCGTTCCTATGACGAGAAACTTTGACAATACGAGAGATGAGCCGACTGTTTTGCCCTCGCGTTTCCCCAACCTGCTTGTAAATGGCTCTGTAGGTATCGCTGTCGGAATGGCGACGAATATACCGCCCCACAACCTTACCGAGGTTATTGACGGCACCATTTACAGAATGGAGAACCCTGAGTGCTCGGTTGACGAGCTTATGGAGTTTATAAAGGGCCCGGACTTCCCGACCTCTGCAATTATATACGGCTCACGCGGTATAAGAGAGGCTTACGAAACGGGCAGAGGCCGTGTATACGTAAGAGCAAGAGCTACAATCGAGGACGAAAAGCGAAGAATTATCTTTACCGAGATTCCTTATATGGTAAACAAGGCTATGCTTATAGAGAGCATGGCAAACCTCGTAAAGGATAAGAAAATTGAGGGCATCACTGCCCTGCGCGACGAGTCCGGACGCGGCGGTATGAGAATCGTTGTTGAGTACAGGCGCGACGCTAACGCAGAGGTAATACTCAATCAGCTTTACAAGTATACGCAGCTGCAGGACACGTGCTCTGTAAATATGCTTGTAATAGACGGCGGCGAGCCTAAGACTCTCTCACTCCCTGCGATACTTGACAAGTACATTGAGTTCCAGAAGAGTGTAATTACCAACAGAGTAAGATTTGACCTTGACAAGGCCCTGCGTGAGATGCACATTCTTGAGGGCTACAAGACGGCAATTGATAATATCGACGAGGTAATTTCCATAATCAAAACGAGTGAGTCTATACCTAACGCTAAGGATAGACTTATCGAGAGATACGGTCTGTCAGAAACTCAGGCTCAGGCTATTGTGGAAATGACGCTTGGTAAGCTCTCCGGCCTTGAGAGAAAGAAGGTTGAGGACAGAATTGCCAAGCTTACCGAGCTTGTTATAGAGTACAGGGGTATACTTGCTGACGAGGGCAAGGTTATTGAAATAATCAAAAACGAGCTTACCGACATTAAAAATCGCTTTGGTGACGAAAGACGCACTGAGCTTGTTGAGGCAACTGAGGAAATTGACCTTGAGGACCTTATCGAAAGACATACATGCGTAATTACAGTAAGCCACGCAGGCTACATCAAGAGGCAGAGAGCTGACGTTTACTCTGCACAGAACAGAGGCGGTAAGGGCATTATCGGTATGACGACCAAGGAAGACGATTTCGTTGAGGACGTTATCGTTTCAAACAGCCACGCACATCTTATGTTCTTTACAAATAAGGGTAGAGTTTACTCTAAGAAGGCTTACAGAATCCCCGAGGCATCAAGACAGGCAAAGGGAACGAACCTTGTAAACATTATCGAGCTCTCGGAAGGTGAATACGTAACTGCTATCATTCCTATCACCGAGTTTAAAGAGGGTGAGTATCTTACTATGGTAACCAAGAGAGGCGTTACCAAGAGAACTCTGCTTGAAGACTTTGAGTATCAGAGAAGAGGCGGTAAGATTGCAATAAATCTTGACGAAGACGACGAGCTTATATTCGTACGCCACACAACCGGCAACGAGAGTCTTATTATCGCAACCAGAAACGGTATGGCGGTAAGATTTGACGAGAATAACGTAAGAGCTATGGGCAGAGCGGCGCGCGGTGTGCGCGGAATTACGCTTGATACTGACGACTACGTAGTAGGAGTTGCTTTGGTTGACGACACAAAAGCACTTCTTACCGTTACCGAGGGTGGTATGGGTAAGAGAACATCGTTTGAGGACTTCAGACAAATGAAGCACCGCGGTGGTAAGGGTGTTGCGTGCCATAAGATTACCGATAAGAGCGGAAAGCTTTCCTCTATCGTAACGGTCAGTGAGGACGACGATATTATGCTGATAACCAACGAGGGTACTATTATACGTACCTCTGTTTCGGGTATCAACATTTATTCAAGAACTGCTACGGGTGTTATCATAATGCGTTTGTCTGAGGGTAGCTCCATAAACAACGTAGCAAGACTTGATAAGGCCGAAGACATTGAAAAGGAAAGTGCCGAGGTTGAGTCTGAGATTGCAAAGGATGCAACAAATAATGCACCGAATACAGCTCCCGAATTTAATACAGAAGAGCCTGTAAAAGAGGACTTGGCTGAGGACGGAGAGGTATGAGGCGTTCGTTAAAACGGTTTATCTGTTTACTATTAACAGCACTTGTTATACTATCCCTCGCCTCTTGTAACAGAAGCTATGACGAGGACGAGGTGATAGCAAGTGCAAAGGCTCTTTTGAAGAAGGCCGAGGTGCTAAACGAGATATATTACGGGAGCGGTATTCAGTATACTACCTCGGGATATATTGACGGGTACTATTATGAGGCAGACCCGATACACCTTAACAGTCTTGGATTTAAAACTGTCGAGGAGCTGAAAAACAAAACTCTTGAGGTGTTTACGTACGGATACGCCGAGCAGATATTTGCAACAAAGCTTTCTGCGATAGAGGACGAAACAGGCGTTCAGCAAATGACACGGTATTATCAGAGGTATGACGGTCCAAACGTGCTTGCACCTATATGCATTATGGTGTATTCTAAGGCACCTGTTCTCTTTAAAGACGAAATAGTTTATGATTACGGTTCCCTTCGCGTTATAGGTTCAAAGAAGCAGACGGTACTTGTTGAGATAGATGCGACCGTAACAAACGAAGAGGGAAAAAGTCAAACTATCACTGTAAATTTGGACCTTATTGAAGAGGACGATGGCTGGAGAATTGATAATCCCTGCTATGCCAACTATAATGACAGTGTAGATAAATATAACGAGCTTGATAAATAAAATTTAAAAAGGAGATAAAGATATGACTTTTAAGGAAAAACTCGTAAAACTCAGAAAGCTGAAGGGTATTACACAGGACGAATTTGCAAGCGCCGTAGGAGTATCTCGCCAGGCGGTTTATAAATGGGAGTCGGGACAGTCATATCCCGAGGTATCAAAGCTTCTTGAAATCAAGGCACTATTTAACATCAGCATAGACGACCTTCTTGACGACAGCTATGAGGTAGTTTTGCCCGAGAAGAGCAAGAAAAAGCTTTCAGCAGCACGCCGCCGTGCAATTGAAGAGGCTGTAGAGAATGAAGAGGCAAGGGCTAACGATGCGCCTATGGTTGAGGCTGAGCCCGCTATCACATCGGCAGACCCTATACCTGAGGCAGTAGTAGCTGAGGATAAGGCAGAGCCCCAGAAACGAGGATTCTTCTCAAGAATTTTTGGCAGATAACCTTTTGATTTATGTTTGTGGGTGAGAGCTTTGGTCGAAACGTAAGACATACTCTCACCCAATTTTACTTTAGTGGAATAAACGTAGATAGCTTTGACAATAATTCCCTTAAAAAAGGGGGTATAAAATGCTTCGAGGCTGTCAGAAAAAAATCGTATTTTTAAAAAATACGGGTAGTAAAATCTTTGACGAGGCATATTTTGTAATAAGCGATAAGGAGAGCGCATATGCCCCGCCCGACCTGATTGCTGAAGCAAACAGGATAATTGAAGAGAACGTTTTGTCGGAGGAAAAAGCTGAGCGCGGCTCGCGTGTAAGAAAAATATTGAAAAACAGGATAGTTGTTTTTTTACTCGGTGCCTTATTCTCCGGAATTTTAGCTATGATAACAGTATTATTTATTAAATAACATTGAAAGGAATAAGTCTTAATTTTGTTAACAATAGTGGTCAAAAAATATTATAGACCCACAGGCGTGTTAAGACTTTGCAATAGATTATGCAAAAAAAAGAAAAGGGAAAGCCAAGACTGAAAACACCTCTTCGTGTAATGTGCCTTGGCGGTCTTGGTGAAATAGGCAAAAATATGACCGTGCTTGAGTACGGCGACGACATAATAATTATTGACTGCGGAATGGGATTTCCCGACGAAGATATGCCGGGCGTTGACTTAGTAATACCCGACGTTAGTTATCTTGTGGCGAATGCACATAAAATAAAGGGTTTGCTTATTACTCACGGCCACGAGGACCATATCGGAGCTGTGCCGTATATTTTAAGACAAATTAACGTACCGATTTACGGAACGAGGTTATCTCTTGGCATTATTGAAGGCAAGCTTGACGAGCACCCCCTGCCAGAAGAACCCGAGCTTTATACAGTTGAGGCAGGTGACGTTGTAAATCTGGGCGTTTTTAAGGCAGAATTTATACACGTTAATCACTCTATAGCAGATGCCTGCGCGATAGCGGTAAGGACGCCCATAGGTATCGTTTATCACTCAGGTGACTTTAAGCTTGACGTTTCACCGATAGACGGTAATATGATGGACCTTGTGAGAATCGGAGAGCTTGGGCGTGAGGGAGTTACACTTTTGCTTTGTGAGTCCACAAACGCAGAGCGCCCGGGATTCACCCCATCTGAGAGAACAGTCGGCTCCTCACTCGAAAGAATATTTCAGCAGTATGAGAATAAAAGGCTGATTATCGCAACCTTCTCGTCAAACGTTCACAGAGTTCAGCAAATAATCAACGCGAGCGCAAATCACTCAAGAAAGGTTGCCGTTCTTGGCAGAAGTATGGTAAACGTTATAGGCGCTGCGGCAGAGCTTGGATATATGGATTTGCCCGACGGCGTGCTTATTGACGTTAACGAGATAAAAAAATACAAGCCCGAGCAAATTACTCTTATCACTACGGGCAGCCAGGGTGAGCCGATGTCGGCGCTTTACAGGATTGCTTTTTCTGAGCACGACAGAGTTAAACTTACCCCAAACGACGTTGTAGTTCTTTCTTCAAGCGCAATTCCTGGTAATGAAAAGCTTGTAGGTAAGATAATAAACGCACTTATCAAATCGGGGGTTAAGGTAGTAAACGATTCGACAGAGGATGTGCACGTTTCGGGTCACGCATGCTCTGAGGAAATCAAGCTTTTGATGGCACTATTAAAGCCTAAGTTTTTAATGCCTATACACGGTGAGTCACGTCACCTATACGCGTGCCGTGAGATAGGTGAATATATGGGTATATCTGCAGAAAACATTCACATCGGGGAGATAGGCCGAGTGCTTGAGGTAGATAAAAAGTCGGCTAAATTCACATCTCTCGTGCCTTCCGGAAAGGTGCTTGTTGACGGAGCAGGAGTTGGTGACATTGGCAGTGTTGTTTTGAGGGATAGAAAGCATCTCGCAGAAGACGGACTTGTGGTTGTTGTAGCAACGGTAGATACTGATGCAAGACTTATAGTTTCAGGCCCCGATATAGTATCTCGCGGATTCGTTTACGTAAAGGAGAGTGAGGAGCTTATGCAGAGAGTTAAAAAGGTAGCCGAGCAATCCATAGAAAGACTGATTTCAAAGAGAGTCAGCGAATGGGCACAGATAAAGGGTGTAATCAAGGACGACCTTGCGAAGTTTATATTTAAGGAAACAAAGCGCAAGCCCATGATTTTGCCGGTTATAATGGATATGTAATGATAAGTTTAATTGTAGCTGACATAAAAGATTTTAAAGACATGCAGGCCCGGTGTAAGGCTGATATAAACGGTTTGGAAGAGTCGTTTATTAAAACTCTCACAGATGCTCAAATCAGCACTGACGGAAAAAACAGAGATACGCTTTACACCCGACTTGCAGCATACAGAGTGCTTGAGCTGGTATATCCCGTGCTTTTCTGCAGCAAATACTGCGGAATATGGCGCGATAAGGAAGGAAAACCGCATCTGAAGGCAGAAAATATAGGCATCTGTTCCCTGCCACCTGAGTTCAGCTTATCCCACAGCGGCGACCTTGTCGCTCTTGCTTTTTATAATAATTGCGTAGATAAAAAATGTAATTCTTATCAAATAGGTGTTGATATTGAGCTCCATAGGCAAATACCGCACAAGAAAAAAATAGAGCAAAAATACTTGCAAAATGTAAACGATAATTTACAAAACAGCAAAAAAACACAAAAAATCCCCTTGTTTTTAGCTCTTTCAGCTGACGGGAAAACGATAGAAAATGTAAGTGAGCGCAAAAGCGCAGTGATAAAACAGGTAAGTCATAGTGAATGGGTGTTTTTTGACAAATGGACCAGGCTCGAAGCAACGCTTAAGGCAGATGGAAGGGGCTTTGGCTCGATTGATTGCTTTGAAGAAAAATATTCTCGTGCTTACATATCAACCTACAGAATTAAATATAATGATAATGAGTATTCTCTCTCCCCGGCTCTGTTATAAGCCGGGGTTTTTATTATAAAGTGAATTTATTGTAAATGAAGAATAAACTTTTGTGGAATTCTGTTGAAAAAAAGCTCTCTATAATATATAATTCTAATATAAACCGCAGGGAGGTTTTATGTACAGAAATATCTGGAATGATATTATCCTTATGAATCTGAAGGATTTTGAAAACATAGGTATTAGCTTTTATATAAATGTATTCACCTTTTGCGTTACGGTGTGCATTTGTATTGCAGGTGTTATCTTTGAGATTAACAGAGGTCAAATGAATCTTCTAATTAAGCAGTTAACCAGGCACGCTGCTACTGACGAAGAGAGTGCTAAGACACTTTCGGATTTAGGATTAAAGGATAAGAGAATTATTAAATACTTTCTCAACCGCCGCAGTCGTCTATCTACCCTTGTGTCAAGAGTCGGTGCACCCATTATATCGTACGAGGAATACATAAAAATGTCTGCTGTAAAGCGCAAGGAGCTTGAGAAATTTGATATAAGTACTGCAAGGTTTTATATATCCGAGGAAAATAAAGAGAGGGCTAATAAGGTGTTACACACCTATGCCTTTTCCTTGCCGAGGGCAATACTCTTTTGTTTGTTTATTCTGCTCTTTTGGGCACTGATTACCGTGTTTTCTTATGAAATTATCTGCCTTATAAATACCGGTCTGGGACACCTTTAATTTGACACGGGTACTTGAAAAACACTTAAATTAATAACAATATTATATATTAAAATAAAAACAGCAGAAAGACCAACGTCCGAAGACTCAGGTGCTCCCTGCTGTTTTTATTTATTTATACCTCGTCAAGAAAATCACTTCCGCATATCGTTTTTAAAAGCTCGTCAAGGTCCTCGTTGTCCTCGTAGAATAACGTTAGGGTCTTTTTTTTGCCCTTATCCTTAATTTTGGCTTTTCTGCCAAGCTGACGCTGGATTTTCAACTCCATCTCTCTCAAGTAATCGACAAAAGGAAGTTCTTCTTCGTTTTCTTCCTTTATTTTCTTGGGTCTGTTGATTTTTTTTACCTCTTCTTCAAGCTGACGGACCGACATATCACCCTCTGCTGCCATTTGAGCAAGCAAAAGCATATCCTCGGGGTCGCGAACTCCAAGCAAGGTTCTTGCATGCCCTGCGCTTAACTCGCGGCTTGCTACCATCGTAAGTATTTCCTCTGGCAAGTCAAGAAGTCTTAGGGTATTCGCTATTGCACTGCGGCTCTTTCCTATTCTTTCAGAAAGCTCCTCTTGGGTCATATCGTACTCAGTCCGCAGGGATTTATAAGCCATCGCCTCTTCAATTGGATTAAGGTCTTCACGCTGTATATTTTCAATAAGAGCAATCTCTGCAACCGCCTTATCGCTTTTATTAAGGATTATTGCAGGAATTTCTGCCATGCCTGCGAGCTTACATGCTCTGAATCGGCGTTCGCCTGCTATAATCTGATACCGGCCCTCACCGTATTCGCGCACAAGTATAGGCTGTAATAATCCATTCTCCTTTATAGAAGTGGCAAGCTCCTCAAGAGCTTCCTTATCAAAGTATTTTCTTGGTTGATCGCTCTTGGGGTCTACAAGTGATATTCTGAGAGAATTTACACCTGTATTGTTTTTTTCTTCTTCTCTTGCACGAGTGTTATCTAAAAATATTGCATCTAGGCCTCTGCCAAGGCCGCTATTCTTTTTTGCCATATTAAACTCCATTCTTAATTAACTAGTATGCAAATTAACAAGATAATTGACAAAACGGTTTAAGTGTCAATTTAAAACCCTGATAAATTGGCTTTTGTGTTAAAAAATTGTTTCACGTGAAACATTAGATTAGATACGCAACATAAGTTCTTTTGCTACTGCAGCATATTCTAAGGAACCCTTGCCGTATGGGTCATGATAACATATCGGCTCACCGTATCCCGGAGCCTCTGATATTCTTACAGTACGGGAAATAGGCACTTTAAATAAAGTATCGGCATAATATTTCTTTAACTCTGCAACAACTTGGTTAGTAAGTGTCAATCTACCGTTGTACATTGTAAGTAATATTCCTACAATCTGTAGAGCGGGATTGTATAACTCACGAATACGTTTTACTGTATTTAATAGCTGCGACATACCTTCGAGTGAGTAAAACTCACATTGCATAGGAATTACAACACCGTCTGATATAGTTAATGCCTCTATTGTTAATAATCCAAGTGATGGTGGGCAATCAATGAATATGTAGTCGTAATCGTCCTTTATTGTGTCCAAAGCAATTTTAGTAAATCCAATACCCTCTTCGAGCTCGTACAATTCCCTTTCGGCTCCTGCAAGGTCTATAGTTGCCGGCAAAACTGATAAATTTTTGAATTTTGTCTTTACTATGGCATCACTAATTGGACAGTTCCCTATTATTACGTTATATATTGAGTTTTTTATCTTAGATTTAGATAAACCAAGCCCGCTTGTTGCATTTCCCTGTGGGTCCATGTCTATAAGCAATACGTTTTTGCCCTTCTTGGCAATCTGCGCTGCGATATTAACACATGACGTAGTTTTTCCTACTCCGCCCTTTTGATTTGAGAAAGATACTACTTTTGCCATTCTTTTCTCCGATATTTTATATTTTTATTATAATAAGTATATCATTTTTTAATAATTTTGTCAATATGTACTTATAATAACGTTTATAAACATTTGTTTCACGTGAAACACTTGTGAATTTTAAAAAAGTGTGTTCTTTTGATTGTATCCGGACAAATAAATCTTTAAAATAAAGAAAATATTAGAAGAAAAAGTTTGATTTGTAATAAATAGTAAAAAATACGAAAAGTAGTAAGTTGCTTAAATAATAATGCTTGACATGCTATTGTTTGTATGGTAAAATCAAATTACAATTATATTTAAGAGGAATATATGAAAACCAGATTATATTTAATAAGGCATGGTGAAAGCCTTGGAAATATGGAGAGAAGATTTCTTGGTCATACAGATTTGGATTTGTCAGAGCTTGGATATATTCAAGCAGATATGACTGCAAAGGCTTTAGCTGACGTGCACTTTGATTATATTTATTCGAGTGATTTGATAAGAGCTTATAATACCGCCTTGCCTCATGCTAAACTAAGAGGCTTGGAGATTCATACCTCAAAAGAGTTAAGAGAGATATACGTTGGTAAGTGGGAAGGGAAGACTGTTAACGAAATTCTTGAAGAATACGAGGATTTGTTTATTAACGGGTGGAGAAGAAATTTCGGACTGACAACTCCGCCGGATGGGGAAAACGTTCTCTCGGGCGGTAAGCGATTTTTTAGCGAGCTGAAGAGGATAGCGTCAGCGCACGATGGAAAGACTGTTTTTATTGCATCTCACGCGGCGGTGATTCGTTCATTTTGGTCAATTATTATGGGGCTTAAACCTGAGGAATTTGCCGAAGGCTTACACTTTGCCGGTAATGCATCATTTTCTATCGTTGATTATGAAAACGGTAGATTTACCCCTATAGAATACTCAAACTCTCAGCATTTAGGTGAGCTTGCAACCTATGTTGACGAAAGAATTAAACAATAACATTATATAAGATTTTTTAGCTTTAATAGGCAGGCGTGTTAAAAAAAGGCACTTGGATTGCATTTTCCAAGTGCCTAAAACATTTCTATAATGTAAATAACTATTTACATTATACCTTTGCGTTTGTGTTAGAAGACAAATTTCTTAAGTACAAAGAATAGACCGACAAGAACCGAAACACCGCCGACAGACGAGCCTGCAATTATTATAGCTGTTGTGCTGCCGTTGTTCGCGGAAAGCATGGGAACGTAAATAAATTCCTCGTTGCCGCAACGCTCGCATACCTTACGGTTAAGACCGTACTCGTTTTCTGTAGCCTCTTTAAATACTGTTTCTAAACCGTAAAGGTGGTTGAGTGCCTCGGTTACAGAGCCCTCTGTTATAAGCTCGTTGCATGCCTTACAGTGCACGTCACCGGTATAACCGCCCTGAGAGCAGGTCGCGTCCTTCTTACCAACAAGCTTTGTTTCTGCATGTGTGCAGGGGGTATTGCCGCCTGTATTGCCGCCTGTATTGCCGCCGGGATTGTCACCGCCTGTATTGCCGCCCGTGTTACCACCGGTGTTGCCGCCTGTTTGGGCAGCCTGTACCAAGTAGAATGAAATTTCAAAAAGGTCGGAGTTTGCAGGAGAGTGGGTGCTCCAGTTGTCTTTGTCTGCGTACCATTCAAGGTAATTATTGCGCGCAGTGTTTTTCACGTAGAACACTCCTGTTTTGCCTGCTTGGGGTTCAAGGCTCCAAGACTTATTTGCTCCGGTATCGTTCAGCGAGTTGTAGCTGTCAGCAAGTGCCAAAACCTTTCCGCTTGCAGACGTAAACGTATATGAGCCGTCGCCGTTTACCTTGACCGTAAATATCTCGTCATTTGTTATGTTATTAAAGTTGACTGTAGTATAATCAACGCCCTTGTTGTAAAAAGAGCCCGCTTCAATTTTTTGTACCGAGAGAGCCTTATTGTAAGCAGGTGCGCCTATAACAACCTTGTCGCCATCGTTCAGTGTTGTTGTGAGGTTGTAAACCGTACCGGGAGTCGGTGTAGGAGTTGTGCCACCGGTATTGCCGCCGGTATTACCACCGGTGTTTCCACCTGTGTTTCCGCCTGTGTTTCCACCCGTGCCGTTCTTAGCAGCACCCGAGGGGGTAGTCATATCATTGGGTACCTGTTTACCAAATATAAGCCAAGCAAGCTCGGGATAATCAATAAATACGTTTCTGTTACCCTGGATATTCTCAATAACCTCGTTTCTGCCCATTTCCCAGGTGTCAACGGGGTCAAGCTCACACCACTCAAGCAACACGTCAACGCTTTGGAATACCTTAGTGATGCTTGTAGCTCCCCAATCACTATTCCATCTTACGTAAACGTAAAGGCAAATTCTTGCAACATCGCCCTTAACGTTGTCAAGGGGTTCGAAATAAGTGGAGTTATACGTACCGCCAAGAACACCGACTGCGGGGTCAGTGCCGTATTTTGACGAAGCTCCGGAGCCTGATTCGCCGTACTTTTTATTTCCGCGCGAGCTGTTAACACCCGAATCGGAAGGACGGATATGGTGAAGGTCTGCGCCACCACCGCTTGTGTTACCACCGCCAAGGCTCTGGGGCCAAACGTGCTCGCGGTTCCAACCGTTCCACTGACTCATAGTAGCATCGTATGAGGTATATATAAGAGAAACCTTACCGTTATTCTGCTCACAATCTGTTTTGTCTGCTTTATAATGACAGTCGTCGTAAGAAGAGTTTTTTGTGTGAGTAGTCCTCATAAGCGTTTGAAGGGCACTAAACAGTGCGGTCGACGAAAGGTCGTCAAGACTGTCATACGTATTGCTTCCCGTGTAATAACTGCCCGCACTTGTGCCTGCAAGGCTAGTACACACCTCGTCACGGGTGCCCGAGTTTGAAGTTTTTGAGTATGTAGCAGGTGCCGCAGAAACAGAAATTGGCGGAATCTGTACCAGAATAACTATTGCGATAATAAGCAGTGCTAATAATTGCTTTATTCTTTGTTTCATTTTATTCTCCTGACAGAGTAAAAATTTACTTGCACAGTATAGTATAACATATCGCACAATAAAAGTAAAGCAAAATAATTAAATATTCGACATTTTGGAGAAGGCAAAAAAGAAAAGCCCATTTTCAAAAAGCAAACGGGCCTTATAAATATAAAAAGTAAATAATTATTTACATTTACGATTCTGCGTCAGGAACAATTGCTATACCGTTATACACGCTGTCAAAGCAATCAGACGTATCAGGGACCTCAATTCTTACACCGTCTATTCGAATATATCGCAAAAAATCGTAGGTGTAGGTAGCCAGGGGACGATTGAACGCATCGTCGGTTTGCGCGGCAACAAGGGTATCCTCTCCCTCAAAGCCTACAATTAAAAGAGTGTGATAAAATCCGTCTTCCTCGCGCCCGAGCTGAATGATATCTCCTATTTCAACCTCGTCGGGCCCGACCTCTCTGCCAAACGGCCCCACGCCCTTGTTTTGTGTAATAAAATTATAAAAATACTGAACACCCGTCCAGGACGGCGAGCGGTCGTCCAGTGATATAAAATACCAGCCAAAGGTGGGGGTGTAATTCATAACACAGCTGCCTGCGTATAGAGCCTGACTTACAAAATTAGTGCAATTGCCGCCTATGCCCTTAAAGCTGGCAAAAACGGGGTTCTGCGAAAACGCATATTTTCTTGCATACTCAACGGCTCTTTCTCTGTTGTATTGTTTGACTACGAGCATAATAACCCTTTCAATTAGTGAAATAGTATATCAATATTTTATGTAAGGCAGGGCTTTTTGTTGAAAAAATATCTTGTAAATATGCAAAATATATTGTATAATTAAATAAAAAACTTGGGGGACGCTATGGACGAAAACAAAAGACCCGAATCTATGGAGCGCATAACAACTCGCGCATTGGCAGATGCATTTATTGAAAGAGAGGTAGCCAAGGTACGTGCAGAGGTTGGCGACAAAAAGGTGCTTCTCGCACTTTCCGGCGGCGTTGACTCTTCAGTAGTTGCAGCTTTGCTTATCAAAGCAATAGGAAAGCAGCTTATATCCGTGCACGTAAATCACGGCCTTATGAGAAAGGGTGAGAGTGAGCAGGTTGTAGAGGTGTTCCGTAATCAGCTTGATGCTAACCTTGTTTACGTTGACGCGACGGATAGATTTTTGTCCTTGCTTGAAGGTGTAAGCGACCCCGAGAAGAAGAGAAAGATTATCGGCGGTGAGTTTATTAAGGTTTTCGACGAGGAAGCGGCAAAGCTCTCCGGTGTTGAATTTCTTGCACAGGGAACAATTTACCCGGATATAATTGAGAGCAAGGGTGTAAAGGCTCACCACAACGTTGGCGGCTTGCCCGAGGATATGCAGTTGAAGCTCGTAGAGCCTGTAAAGCTGCTTTATAAGGACGAGGTACGCGTGGTTGGTGAGGCGCTTGGGTTGCCGCATAATATGGTATACCGTCAGCCGTTCCCCGGCCCCGGTCTTGGCGTACGTTGCCTTGGAGCTATTACCCGTGACAGATTAAACGCCCTGCGCGAGGCTGATGCTATTTTGCGTGAGGAATTTGACAACGCAGGTCTTGCGGGCAAGGTATGGCAGTATTTTATCGCTGTGCCCGATACAAAGAGTGTTGGCGTAAAAGACGACAAGCGTTACGAGGGCTGGCCTGCTATTATTCGTGCGGTGAATACAACCGATGCTATGAATGCAACGATTGAGGAAATAGATTACTCGCTTCTTCATAAGATAACAGCGCGCATCACGGCTGAGGTTGAGGGCATTAACAGAGTGCTTTACGACCTCACTCCTAAACCTGTAGGAACAATCGAGTGGGAATGAGTTTTGCACCGCAAAACTCAACTATGATCGTTTCGCAGAGACGATCATATCATAACATTTGGCGAAGCCAAATTCATAACTCTAAACTCATAACTTTTCCGTTTTCATCTGCGAAACGAGTTATCAGTTATGATTGCCTGCGGCAAGTTATGATTGGCTTCGCCAAGTTTAAATTTACAGGAGATTAAAATGGCAGACAGTGTATTGAGAACAAAATCCAAGGAATTTGCTAAGGATATCGTTTTTCGAATATTACTCTGTTTTTATAACACAAGCGGTACACAATTGACACCACAGATAACAAAAATGCCTTCCCCATAGATTGAAAGAAGGCATTCTTTATTGTAATTTATCGGAAATTTATTAAAGGGACTCAAGATTTCGATATGAACGAGAGTCCCAAGCTTTTCACTGCACCAACTGTTTTTATCTGTTTTGGTTGTTGCTCTGACTGTTCTGACGATTCTGATTGTTCTGATTGTTCTGATTATTCTGGTTGTTCTGGTTGTTCTGATTGTTCTGGTTGTTACGGTTATTCTGATTATTCTGATTATTCTGATTATTCTGGTTGTTCTGGCTATTCTGGTTGTTCTGGCTATTCTGGTTGTTCTGGTTGTTGCGATTGTTCTGGTAATAGTTTTCCATAATTAAAAACCTTCCTTTGTGTATTTGCAATTGTTTGCAAGTATAGTTTTTACAAAGCTTATACAAACTATACATGAAAAAATTCGGGAGGTTTTTATATGCTTTTAATTCAAAACGGACTGGTTTATACAATGGAGAGCAACGAAGAGAATTATGTCGACTTGCTTATCGAAAAAGGAAAAATAATACGCATTGCTAAAAAAATAAACCCGACTGACTGTAGGAGAATTATTGATGCCTCGGGCTTGCGCGTGTATCCCGGTTTTATCGACGCACATAGTCATATCGGAATATCTGAAGAGAAGAAAACAAGCCAAGGTGATAAGTGCAACGAGGGGACAAATCCAATTACACCCGCCGTCCGCGCTATCGATGCAATCAATCCAATGGACAGTGCATTTCATAATGCTCTAGCTTCCGGAATAACAGGCGTTATGGTTGGTCCGGGAAGCTCGAACCCAATCGGTGGGCAATTTGCCTTTATAAAAACGCACGGCAGACGAATTGACGATATGGTTGTAAAGTCCCCGGCTGCTATGAAATTTGCTTTTGGAGAAAATCCAATGACAAATTACGGTCCTAACGGAAATATTCCTTCTACACGCATGGGAATTGCATCGTTGATTAGGGAAGAGCTGACCCTCGCAAAGCAATATTTCAGCGACAGTAACAGAGCGGAAAAAACCTTTACTATGGAGTGCTATCGAGATTTATTTGAGGGAAAAATACCAATGAAAGCGCACGTGCACCGTACAGACGATATTTTTACCGCCATTCGCATTGCGAATGAGTTTGGATTAGGGCTCACCTTGGACCACTGTACTGAAGGGCATCTTATTGCCGATGCCATAGCTGAGAGTGGTTATCCGGCTATTGTCGGCCCTTCCTTAGCATCGCGCAGCAAGGACGAAGTAAGCCTGTCTGATTTCAAAACTCCGGGCGAGCTTGAAAAAGCCGGAGTTTTAGTGGCGTTAACAACAGACCACCCTGTATCGAGAATCCAATACCTTCCGCTCTGTGCAGCACTTGCAGTTAAAGAGGGAATGAGCGAGTGGGGTGCATTGCGTGCAATTACAATTAACGCAGCACGCATCTGCCGTGTCGAGGACCGATTGGGGAGTATAAAAGAAGGGAAAGATGCCGATATCGTTATTTATGACGGTAATCCATTACAAATTGCTTCCTCTGTCAAATATACGGTTGTCAATGGAGAAATAGCTTGGCAAGCAAAGACATAGAGTTATATTTAATAAATGTGTAACCTACTGCAAGCATTCAGAAAAATCACCCCTTGCGACAAATCAGCAGTTTCATGTTAATACCTTGTCAGGCGGCTTAGAGCTATTGCTTTAGGCCGTTTTTTCTTGTAAAAGTAATGGGGTTTTGTAGCAACATAGCATTGCTATAATATGGATTAAAATAATAAAAGCAAAACACCTTGAAAAAAAGCTTTTAATATGTTATAATAAAATTTACTGATTAAAGTTACTTTAACTGTATTTCGCTCAATTCGTGAAAATAATGAAGTCTAAAACGGAGTTAATATGGAAAATATCAACCATTTACAGAATGTAATAAAACGTTTTTCTCTCCATGGCAAGGTTACAAGCATCGTTAAAATCAACAAGGGATATATTAACTCTACTTACAGAGTAGAAACACTTTCAGAGCACAACCACGTTCATAAATATCTTCTTCAGCGTATCAATACTAACGTTTTTCCAAACGTTGATGCTCTGGTCAGCAATTTTCAGATAACAACCGAACATTTGTGTAAGAATCTAGAAATGCCCGGGCAAAGAAAGAACGGAGGCGTGCAGACTCTTCGCACAACAAAGGATGGTAAGCTTTACTTTGAAGATGCCTTCGGGGTATGGCGAATTATGACGTATTTTGATAATTCGTACTCCTTGGATATACCTGACTCGCCCGAGGTGTTTTACTATGCAGGTGTTACGTTTGGCCGCTTTGCAAAGGCTATGAGCACGGTTGACGTGGATAAAATTCAAGTAGTAATCCCTAACTTTCACAACACAATGAGCCGCTACAAGGATTTGGAAGAAGCTATTTTGATTGATAGCCAGGATAGGGTTAAGGAAGTATCGGACGAAATTGCCTTCGTGCGCGCTCATACTGACCTGTACGGCAAAATCTCCGATGCCTTGGATAACGGGGAAATTCCTGTCCGTATTTGCCACAACGACTGTAATTTGAATAATATCCTGTTTGACAAAGATACGCACCTTCCTGTTGCGGTTATTGATTTGGATACCGTAATGCCGTCCACTCCCTTGTATGATTTTGGTGACAGTATGAGAATCGGCACCAATACTGCCAAGGACGACGAGAGGGATATGAGCAAGATTTCATGTAATCTTGAGCTTTATGAAATGTATGCTCGCGGTTACCTTGAGGCTTGCGGTGATATACTTACAAGAGAAGAGCTTGAGCTGTTGCCTTACGCGGCTCTCGTTATCACTGCAGAGGACGCTATCAGATTTTTGACCGACCATATAAACGGTGATACCTATTATCGTATTGAATATCTCGGTCAAAACCTTGACAGAGCGCGCAATCAGCTAAAGCTGCTTGAGGATATGGAGAAAAAGCTGCCGGATATCTGTATGATTCTTCAAAGAATTTATGATAAGCTTGGTCTTGATGCCACGGTTATACAAAATATTAAAGCTGGGAGTATGAAATGAAAGAAATCAGAGCGATTATACCGGCCGCAGGAAAGGGCAGCCGCCTGCAAAAGATAAGCGGAGACGTTCCTAAGGCGATGTTTTCTGTTTTGAATAGACCGATGATTGAGTTTGTTCTTGATAATATATCCTTTATAGACAAGAGTCAAACCTATATCGTAGTAGGCTACGGCAAAGAAAAAATTATAGAGCACTTAGGAGAGCCCTTCCATTACGTTGAGCAAAAGCAGCAGCTTGGTACGGGTCACGCGGTTATGGAGTGTGCCGAGCATTTTGCTGATTTTGACGGCAGTGTTCTAATTACCTTTGGAGATATGCCTCTTTTCCACCGCGAGGAGCTTCTGGCTATGTGCCGCTTACATATTGAAAATGGTGCCGACTGTACTTTAATGACGGCAGAAAATCCATCGCTCAAAATGTGGGCTCGTGTTATTCGTGACGAAAACAACCGTTTTGAGAAAATTGTAGAGGGAAAGGACTGCACTACCGAACAGGCGGCAGTAAAGGAGCTGTTTTCCGGCGTAATGGTCTTTAACAGCAAATCCCTCTTTAAGATACTCCCGAGTGTTGGTTGCACTAACGTTCAGAAGGAGTATTATTTAACAGAGGTGCCCGAGCTCATGGTTAAAAACGGCATGAAGGTTGAAACTTATTTTACAAAGGACGGCGACGACCTTCGCGGAATTAACACTCCCGAGGACTTGGAAATCTGCGAGAGCATACTCGAAAAGCGCTTGCTCTTAGAGGTAAGGTAATAGAAAATGCAGAATGCAAAATTAAGTTTGCCCTTCAGGCGAGTGAAGCTTTACCTTTTATAAAGAAGCAGGCTGAGCCTAAATCAATATTACAAGCAAAAAGAGAGAACAACCGAATGCTCTCTCTTTTTTTATTTGTTTTTCAAATTGCGGCTATGCCGCGAAGAAATCTTTTGCTTTGGTTAAATAGAATCTAAGGTTAGATATTTATGCGTCTATCCTTACCTGAAAATACGCAAACGTCGTAGTCACTGCTTACAAGGCGAGAGTAAATTCTGCCCTCGTATTTGCCTGCAAGCTCCTTTGCTGAAAGATTGGTTGAGATTATGGTCGAAAGACCCTTGTTCTGCCTTGTGTTGATAAGGTTGTAAAGGCAAGAGGTTGTAAACTGATTTGTAAACTCGGTGCCGAGGTCGTCAATTATCAGAAGGTCGCACTCCAAGTATTTATCCGACACATTCTCGTGCGGGCCGTAGCCGCTTTTGAATTTATCGTTTTCAAAGTCGGAGATTATATTTTGCGCACTGTCGTAAATCACGCCGAAGCCTTGATGGATTATCTCCTTAGCAATAGCACTTGAAAGGTGGGTTTTACCTGTGCCTGTTGTGCCTATTAACAATAAGTTACCCCCGTCGCGTGCAAAGTTATTAACATATTCTTTAGCTTTTTTTAGGTTGTTTTCCATAAGCTCGCGGTCGCGGCCCTCATAAATACCAAGCTCAAAATTATCAAACGACTGCTTCTCTATAAGCTTACCCATGCCCGAGGACTTTATGTTCTTCATTATAAGCAGCTCTTTTAAGCAGTTACACATTTTCGTGCCTATAAATCCCGTGTCAGAGCAGGCGGTGCAGGTGTAGTGTACGTCGGTGTAGTCCATAGGATAGCCGAGATTTGCAATAAGCAGGCGGCGCTTTGACATAAGCATCTCATTCTTGCGCCTTACCGCCTCGATGTCGCCGCCGGAGCAGGCTACGCGGAAAAGCTCAAGCCCCGTGCCGCGAAGCTCTCTATCCGTTATGGCAATCTCCTCGCTCTTTTCTGCAAGAATGCGGTTGCGCTCCTCCGCCTTGGCTATTGCAGACACGCGCCTTGCCTCTATTTCGGCCTTTGCGGCCGCATAATTATCTCTGGTATACATATTTACCTCTTAGTCCTTGGATTTGCCGTAGCTGCGCTCTATTGCGCGCATCATAGCATCTTCGGCATTAAAGTTAGAGTATTTGGGAATTTCACTTTCAAGCTTGCGCGAGGGTCCTGCTGCCTTTTCGGCTCTCTCGGTCTTTAGGGCGGTACCTGTCTGCTCTCTGCGTGCCTTACATTCGGCAAGAGTCTTACAGCCGGCGTTATGCCAATCGGTAAGCAGAGTGTCCATATAAGGAAAGCTCACCCCGTGTGTGTTAATAACGGTTATCTCGTATGCTTCGGTAACAATAGCGGTGGAAAAACCGTACACGTGTGCCCATTTCTTTATGTAATCACGCTCGGAAGAGGAGAAAGGGCGCGACCACATCTGCAAGGCTCTGCGGTACTCCCATTCGTCTGCCATTTGTTCAGATTTATCCTTGATGTAGGCTTCAAGCCCCTCGAGGGTATCAATATCCTTTGCTATCAGCTTTTCAGCCTCAGCGCGGAGCTTTTTTGCACTCAGCCTCTTGCCGTCGCTAAGCATACTCTTTAAAAATGCCGCAAGCGCAAGAATATATTCGGGAGATAGGGTTGTTTCGGTTGTGAGCGAGGTAATTATCTTAACGTCCTCGGTTGAAAGACTGTCCCTATCCATAAGACGGGCACATTCCTCGATAAGCTCCGCAAGTCCCTCGTCACGTATCTCGCGCGCTACGGTTACAGCGCGTCTGTCTATTTCACATTCGGAAAACTCGTCTTTAACAACCGCGTATCCGTCTACCTCACTAATAACTCCTGCTGACTCAAAAAGCGAAATTGCAGATTTAGCACGGGCGGTTGAAACTCCCGCCAGCTCGGAGAGCGTATCAAGATTTATTCTTCGCTTGTTGTACTCTGTAAGCACAAGTAAAACTCGCAATTCGCCTACGCTCGCTTCACAGAAGCATTCGTTTTTTGAAATATCGTTAAGGTCAACGGCAAAGCAATAATCAGTCACGCGCTTCGCCCTCCCCGTCCTTTGTCTTTATTCTGTAGCAAAGTGTCATAAGGGAATCACCGAGGTGAATGTTTTCAACAATCATATCTGCCGAAGGTGGCGCAAGCTCCATATTTGCAAAGTTCCAGACTCCCTTTACTCCTGCAGCACAAAGAGTGTCGGTAATCTGCTTTGCACATTCCTTTGGTACGGTAAGCACACCTATATGAATATTGTTGTTTTTGCAAAAGTCGTAAAGCGCGTCGATATGATAAATGGGCGTGCCGTAAATCATTTTGCCAACGAGTTCGGGGTTAATATCAAAAAGCCCGAGCCTTGCAACTCCGCGTCTTTCAAACATGTGCGTTGCCGCAAGTGCCTTACCGAGATTACCTGCGCCTATAATTACCGCATTGTAGCCCTCAGATACACCGAGTAAGTCGGAGATTTTTGCGTGTAGGTATCTTATATTGTATCCGTAGCCCTGCTGGCCAAAGCCGCCAAAGCAGTTTAAATCCTGCCTGATTTGTGAGGCGGTAACGCCCATAAGCTTTGAGAGCTCAGCAGAGGATATACGCAGCCTTCCGTCGCGTAAAAGGTCGCCAAGATATCTGTGGTACCTGGGCAGTCGCTTTATAACCGCCGCAGATACGTTAGCACGCGCCTCTTGGTATTTTTTATCAAACGTGCCCTTAAGCTTGTCTATACTTTCCATTGTTTTAAACCTTTGTATGTAATCTTTGTAAATAATTGTTTGTAATTTATCTTGTGATGCTATCTTCTGCGCTTGCATTGAGTGCTGAGGTGGCGGTAATGCCCGCAAGGTAATTATAATAGCCCTGCGCGCCTATCATACCCGCATTGTCACCGCAAAGAGAGAGGGGCGGTATAAAGAGCTTTCGCTGATACTTGTCGCATACACACTTTAATCTTGCACGCAGATGTGAGTTTGCCGCAACACCGCCGGCTACCGCAAGGTCAAGCCCCGGGTATCTCTCAAGGGCGAGCGACATTTTCTTAGCTACTGCCTCTATTGCCTCGTAGGTGTATCTTGCCGCAAAGCGGGAGCGAGAGAAGTCCTCACCTGTCTGCTCATATCTGTGTAAAAGATTTATAGCCGCGGTTTTTAAGCCCGAGAAGGAGAAATCAAGTGAATCGTCCTTAATTGCGGGCGACGGCAGGGTATATTCGCGGTAAGCATCGGTTTTTGAGTATTTTTTGTAAAAATCAGTATCTGTACCGGTGGCATCTATAAAGCCCTCGCGCGATAGAGCGTCAAATCCTGCGCCTGCCGGGTAGGGTATACCTATAATTCTGCCTATCTTGTCAAAGGCCTCGCCTATCGCATCGTCGCGCGTTGTGCCTATCTCGCGCATTTCGGTATAGCTCTCCACAAGGTATATGCCTGTATGACCGCCTGATACCGCAAGGGCAAGTAAGGGCGGCTTTGGCACACCGTATTCGGATGCAATATAGCATGCGGCAATATGGCCCTTTATGTGGTCTACGGGGATTATAGGTTTGCCCCACGAGAGCGCCAGCGCCTTTGCAAAGTTTACGCCTACAAGCAAGGCACCGATAAGGCCGGGGTTGCTCGTTACGGCAACTGCGTCAACCTCATTCATAGTAACGCCCGCAGTGTCAAGCGCCTCGTATGTAATAGACGAGATAGCCTCAATGTGCGCTCTGCTTGCAATCTCGGGCACAACTCCGCCGTAAAGCCGGTGCGTTTCAATTTGAGATGCTATTATATTCGATTTTACGGTTACTCTGTCACCCACCGCCTCAACTATAGCAGCAGAGGTTTCGTCACAAGAGCTTTCAAAGGCAAGAATAATCATAATTACACTTTCTAATCAATATACGCCCGAGCGCCCTTAAGCATAACTATTGCATCGTCGGTCGGGTCCTTATAGTAGTTTTTGCGTCTGCCGATTTCGGTAAAGCCGTAGGCAGTGTAAAGCTTTAGGGCAGGCAGATTTTGAGAGCGCACCTCAAGAAAGGCACACTCAAGCCCCGCACCGCGCGAGGTCTTCATAGCATAGTCAAGCAGTCTGTAAGCAATACCGCGCCGCCTATGCTCCTCTCTTACCGCAACGCGGTAAATCTCCCCTTCGGGCGCAATAAGCCTACCGAGCACGTAGGCAATAACCCGTCCGTTATCCACTGCAGAAAAGCACATCGCGCCCTCGGTGGATATTAAGTCGACTGTATCGCGGTAGCTCCAGGGGTCAGCAAAGGTGCTTTTTTCAATATCGGTAATATCAAAGGCATCCTCGGGCCTTGTTCGTCTAAAATCCATTATTCAAGCGTTTTTGCAAGCTCAATTATGAATTTGCGTAGTTCCTCGCCGCACTCACAGTGCTCAATACCCTTAATCACGTTCGCCTTAAGAAATCCTAGCTTTGAGCCGAGGTCGTATCTGTCACCCTCAAATTCAAGCGCACAGATACCCGACTCACGTGCAACCTTCTTCATAGCGTCGGTAAGCTGATACTCTCCGCCGGCACCGGGTGTAAGGTTGTCTATTATATCAAAAATATCGGGTGTTAAAAGAACTCGTCCGAGAATTGAGAGGTTGGAAAACTCCTCGCCGGGAGCAGGCTTTTCAATCATATCGTCGCAGAAATAAACGTTAGGCTCGTCCGTAGGCTCAACCTTGAGCGAGGAATACTTGCGTACGTCTGCCATGGGAACGGGCTTGACACCAACTACGGGCTTGCCGTGTTTTTCGTACACGTCAATGAGCTGACGGCATACGGGTGTCTTTGAAAAGATAACGTCGTCACCGTAAAGAACAACGAATGGCTCGTTACCTACAAAGCTGCGTGCTCTGCCTACCGCGTGGCCAAGGCCGCGTGTTTCCTTTTGGCGAAGAAAGAATACGTTTGCCATATTCGCTATGTCGTAAAGGCGCTTAGCCTCAGCGGTCTTGCCCTTTGATTCAAGCGCTACACCGTATTCAATAGAGAGGTCGAAGAAATCCTCCATAGCCTCTTTATCTCTGTTGGTAATAATTAGTATATCGGTAATTCCGCTCTTTACCGCTTCCTCAACAAGATAGTAAACCGCGGGCAAATCAACTATAGGCAGCATTTCCTTCGGTACTGTCTTTGATATAGGCAGCATACGCGTGCCAAGACCTGCCGCGGGAATAATTGCTTTAGTTATCTTCGTCATTTTTTTCTCCTTGGGCGTTTTTTATCTCCTCAAGCAGACGCGCTATTTTTGCACCGTGCTCAATTGAACTGTCCTTTACAAAATGAAGCTCTGGGGTGATTCTGAGATTAAGCGTTCTTGCTAAGTGATGTCGCAAAACTCCGCGGCATTTTTCAAGCCCAGCCTTTGCTTCCTCTGCATCCCCCATAGCAGAGAAATACACGCTCGCAAACTTTAAATCGGGTGCAACCTCTGCTCGGGTTATGCTTACAAAATTGTTTATTACCTTTGGTTCTCTCACCTCACCAAGAGCTATTGCAAGCTCCTCGGCTACTGCATCGTTTATACGTCCTCGTCTGTATTTAGCCATTTTTTCACGTCCTTTTTAAATATTTATAGTAAGACCTCTCTCAGTCGCCCGTGCCTCGGGATAGTGCCCGAGCTCGTATGCCGCGGCGAATGCCGAGCTTACCGTGTTTTCTATTCCGTATTTTTTCACTCTTTTGAGTATTTCATTCTCAAGTGCCGGAAAATGCGTGCACCCTAAAATCAAGGTATCAGCACCCGAGTATTCAAGCGGAGCCAAAACGTCGTCTAAAAACCTAGCCTCTTTTTTTGATAGAGCACCGTCCCGCGCTCCCGATTCGGTGAGAGTAACAAGGCTTTGTATGGGTAAAGAGAGGGATAAGCTGTTCCCAAGTGCCCGTGCAAACGCGCCGTCCTTTACCGTTCTCTCTGTTGCTATAAGTGCGATTTTACCGCTTTTTGTTAGGCTCTGTGCCAGCATTGCGGTTGGCTCTATTATAGGTATTGATACTGACCTTTGTCGCTCGGAGAGCTTATCCCACACCGTACTTGCCGTACAGCAACCGATAAGCACACGCCTCGCCCCGTGCCTTAAAAGCAGGTCAATATTTGCATTCGTTATATTTATAAGCTCCTCTTGGCTCTTAGTGCCGTAGGGGGCGTTTTTTGTATCCTTAAGCAGCAGTACGTCAAGTGCCGGATAAAGCTCTCTTACGTTTGCCGCTGTGTTTTCTCCGCCAATGCCGCTGTCAAGTATGCCTATCAACCAAGACCACCCACAGCACTCTCAATAAGCGCGTCAAGCACACGCCCTTCTTCTATCCCGTACGCGTCAAGCATAGCAAGGTAAAGGCTTGCGTCGGTAAATCCCGGCATTGTGTTGATTTCGTTAAGCAGGATTTTATCCCTATGCAAAAAATAGTCAAACCGCGCCATTCTCTTAATGCCCATAACGTGAGCTAGGCGCTGCGTGTAATCGCTAAGAATATTTACGGTATCTTTACTGACGTCTGCTACAACGCGTGTTTCAGTGCGTTTTTTATACTTTTCGGCAAAGCCGTAGGTTCCGTCAAGAATTATCTCGGCAGGCGGTGTTATAAATTCGCCTTCGGCTGCGTTGAGATAGGCTACTTCGAGCTCTCGCTTGCCCTCAATAAGCTCCTCGGCTATAACGTCGTCTGCAAGCGCTATTGCCGCCGAATACACAGTGTAGAATTCTTCACGCGTGTGCACTGCTCCCGCTCCGTGTGAACTGCCGAGTGCGTTAGGCTTTATAAAGATGGGGTAGCCGAGCTCCTTTTCGCACAGTGTTCGCGCCTCTTCCTTGTCGGTACTTCGCAGAGCAACGAATTTTGCGGTCGGTATGCCCAAGGCTATCGCTATAAGCTTTGTGTTGATTTTGTCAAGAGCTAAGGCGCTGCTGCCGCAAGGCTCACCTACAACGTTAATTCCCGCAGTAGTGAGCGCGCCCTGTACAGTGCCGTCCTCACCGCCGTCACCGTGCAAAAGAGGAAATGCTGCATCGCAGGGAACAATACCGCCCGCACGCCAAAAGCCGCTTTTGCCCGAAAGCCGTGTCGGAAAGGTGGGGTAGCACTCGTCGCCTTTAATTAAGTACCAGTCACCCGTTTTGTCTATAAAGACTTCAAGTAGGTCGTATTTTTGTGGGTCTATAAGCTTTTTGAAATTTTTACTGCCAAGCACCGAAATCTCGTGCTCACAGCCTCGCCCCCCGTAAAGAAGAGCTACGGTTTTTCTCATATACATCACCTCGCCACAGTTTATGCAGGGCGGGCTGATTGAGTTATTGCCGTCTTATTACCGCAACGCGTGCGTTACCCGAATAATCGTAAATAATTTCTGTATTTGCGTTCAATTTATCTGCAAGAGCTGTTATTTTTTCTTTCTGGTCATAACCGATTTCAAATGCAACAAAACCGGATGGGTCGATAGTATCAAGTGATATTGGCAAAAGCCTTTCGTAAAACTCCATACCGTCGTGCTCTGCAACAAAGGCACACTCAGGCTCACTGTATATCTCGGGGGCAAGCTCGGCGTAAGCCTCTCTTGTTACGTACGGCGGATTTGAAAGTATCGCATACGGACGGCGAGGGAGTGTGGGGAAGGAAGAGAGCAGGTCGCATTTCAAAAGATTGAGTCTATCAGCAACGCCTACACTCTCGGCATTTTTTTGCGCCAAAGCGAGTGCACCGTCGGATATATCAACCGCTAAAGCCTCTGTATGCTGTGTGTTGTTGAGAACCGAAATGGCAATACATCCAGAGCCTGTGCATAAATCAAGAAAAAATTCACCGCTCGGGATATGCTTTACCGCATAGTCAACAAGGTGCTCTGTATCCTGCCGCGGTATTAAAACGTCCGGGTTGACAAAATATTTTTCCCTGTAAAAATACACCTCACCGAGAATGTACTGCAAGGGCTCGCGCTCACATCTTCTCGCTATAAGCTGCCAAAAGCGGGGGTTGTCTATCTCTTTAGTCTTGTCAATTCTATCCTGCCGCGGCTTTGCCGTCACAAAAAGGTACAGCTCGCGCGCATCCCATTCGGGTGAGTCAATCCCGGCCTTGGCAAGTATTTCCTCAGCGTCCTTAAGCGTCATTTTCCTGCTTTGCCTCGTTGGTGTCTGTGCTTTCGCAGTCGGGCGCTTCCTCTGCGCTCTCGGGCTTTTTCTCCCACGCGCGGCTCTCATAAAACTCGCGGAACTCGGGGTAATCGTCGCGCAGAGCGCATTTTATAGAGGTTATAGCAACCTCAAGCATGTCAAGCGTCGGCTCTTTGGTAGTAATTCTTTGTACCCAAAGACCGGGGGCTGATATAGCACGTGTTAAAAAGTTATCGTGCTTGCCTGCAATCATAAGCACCTCGTAGCCGATACCCATAGATAAAGGCAGGGTTAAAAGGCTGATGCCGATATAAGCAAGCGGGCTAAGGTCGGTGAAAATCAAGCGTACGCAAAGGCTCAGCACAATGCCGAGGCCTATCATAAGAAACATAAAGCTCGTGCCGCAACGTGGGTGAAAGCGGCGGTGGCGCATAGCATTCTCGGGCGTCAGCTCCTCGCCTGCCTCAAAGCAAGCTATCGATTTATGCTCGGCACCGTGATACATAAAGGTGCGGCGAATATCCTTAAGCAGTGACACGCCCCAAAGGTAAGCGATAAATATAAGCACCTTGACAACGCCCTCTGTCAGTGAAAGCCACGCATCGTCAAGAGTAATTTCAAACAGATGTAAGAAGGCGTAAGAGATACCGTAAGAGGCAAGCGCCGGTAAAACCTTAAACAGTGCAAGCGCCAAAACAAGTCCGAGTATCAGCGAAATTATCATTACAAGGTCGGTGAGCTTTATACCGATGTGGCGCTTAAGCCATTTTTCCAGCTTGCCGTCCTCTTCCTCAATACCCAGAGCCTCAGCAGATACGTTAAGTGTCTTAAAGCTCAAAATCATCATTTCCACAAAGTTAACAACTCCGCGCAAAATGGGTACGTTAAGTATTTTGTGCTTTTTTCTTACCGAAACAAATTTATTGTCGGTAACGGTGAGAGTGCCGTCGTCGCGCCTGCAGGTAGTAACCGTGCGCTCACCCGCCTTCATCATAACGCCCTCAAGCACCGCCTGACCGCCTACGCGGTTAAGCCTGTCGTTTTGTTTATTTTCACAGCAATTTTTGCTCATTTTTTACTCCGTTCCTGCCATAGGGCATAAGATACCAAGTAACATTATAGCACATATATATAAAAAAATAAACCCCGAAAACGAAAAATTAACAAAACAGTGGCTTGAAGGGATAATAAAAACGGTCTGTATTATAGATTTATCGAATGCATATAAGAACGGTTTTTACGTTTGAATTATTAAGCCATAATCGTTGTGGCAGAGAGTAAAACCTACCGGCCGTACCTTATAGAGCAAAACACACAATTAACGCACTATACCTGCAAGCATACACCCGTGGCAAGAAAAACGGAGATATTACTCGAAAACTCGAAAGCATTTAAGCGCAATAAATATAAACATAACTTTACAAAAAATTGAGCTTGTACAGAGAAAAATGTTTTTTTATTACTCGTATTGTGCTCTATTTGCGGCACGAAAAGATAACCTGAATAAGCACATAAAAATCGGTCAAAAATAGGCATACCACTAAAGAAAAGAGGTATGCAAAAATGACTTTAACCGCAAAAGAGCACGACATTTTAACCGACCTTAAAACACAAGAGCAGCTGTGTATTCTTAAGTATACAAGGTATGAAAATGAGGCAAAGGACCCTGCCTTGAAGCAGATTTTCTCTGAAATCAAAGCTACAGAGGCAGAGCATCTTGCAACCATTGAGCGCATTATAAGGGGTGAAGAGGTAACTATGAAGTCCCCCGGCAAGAGCGCTATGGAAGACAAGTATCAGGGCGGTGCATATCAGGGCAGTGAAGAGGATAAAGCCGCTGATGCTTATCTTTGCCGCGATGCGCTTTCTATGGAAAAGCACGTTTCGAGCGTATATAACACGGGTGTTTTTGAGTTTAATTCTCCCGTTTTGCGCGACACATTGAACCACATTCAACGCGAGGAGCAGAACCACGGCGAAAAGCTTTACAGCTATATGTCGGCGTGCTCGATGTATTAATATAAAAAATGAGCAAGAACAGAGTGGGAAAGCCTTAAACTGCTCCAAAATGCATAGAAAGCACAAAAAAGAGACTCTAGGTAGAAAATATTAAGTTTTAAGCAACGAACCGGCATCGCTTTTCGAGGGCTGTCAGTTTTGTTTTTAGTTGAATTCGTTCGTTGTCGTATGGATTTTCAAGTCTAGCCATAACAAAACCTCCTACGGTAGTAATTTAATTCTACCATAGGAGGCTCTTTTTTTAATTGTCCGTTTTTTAAGGACTTGTAATCGCTAAGTTCTCTCTTCTTATGTTATATGTGTTATTTGTTGAAAAGCTTATCGAAAAAGCCGCCCTTGCGCTCTCTCGGAGTTTCACCAAGAGTTTCTGCAAATGAACGCAACAGCTTTTTCTGCTCTGCTGACAAATTCTTCGGTGTTTCGATATTCGCAGTGAATATCAGGTCTCCGCGACGCTTAGGGTTGTTGATATCGGGGATACCCTTGCCTTTGACTGTAAATGACGCGCCCGACTGCGTGCCCTCGGGAATTGTGTACTTTTCGGTTTTGCCGCCAAGCACAGGTACGTCTATTTCAGCACCGAGTGCTGCCTCTGTGAAAGAAATCGGAACGTCGATATAAATATTGTTTCCATCTCTTGTAAAGGCGTTGTGTGGCTTAACTCTTACTTCGATAACAAGGTCACCCGTCATACCGCCGTTACGGCCCGCAGAGCCCTGGCCGCGCAGAACTATACGCTGCATATTGTCAATACCCTGGGGTATGTTAACCTCAAGTCGCTTGTTTATTTTTACAAAGCCCTTACCGTTACAGTCGCTGCAGGGGCTTTTGATTATTTTACCCGTGCCTCGGCACGCACTGCAGGCTCTTTGGGTTTGCGTATAGCCAAACATAGTCTGCTGTTGCACTGTTACTGTACCGCGGCCCTTACAAGCTGAGCAGGTTTCGGGCGAGGTGCCCTTTGCCGCTCCTGTTGAGCCGCAGGTTTTACAACCCTCAACTCTGGCAAACGATACCTCTTTACGGCAACCGAACACCGCTTCTTCAAAGCTAACCGTTACCCGTGTTAAAATATCGTCGCCATCTATTGGCATATTTCTTGCATTTGCACGCGAGGCACCGCCGCCGAAGAACGAAGAGAAGAGGTCAGAAAAATCAAATCCGCCATCAAATCCACTGTATCCGCCGCCATATCCGCCTGCTGCAGGGTCGAATGCCGCGTGACCGAATTGGTCGTACTTACGGCGTTTTTCCTCATCGGAAAGTACGTCATACGCCTCGTTGGCCTCTTTGAATTTAGCTTCAGCTTCTTTGTCACCGGGATTCATGTCCGGGTGGTATTTTTTAGCTAATGACCTGTATGCTTTTTTAATTTCGTCAGCCGAGGCACCCTTGCTTACGCCAAGCACCTCGTAATAATCTCTTTTATCTGCCATATTTAACGTTTACCTTGTAGCCCTTTTGGGATTATTTGTGATGGGGCGCGCAAATTAAGCACGCCCCGTGTAGCTTTTAGCTGTTGGTTTTGTCCTCAAAGTCGTTTGCAGAGCCATAGTAGTTGCCGTCAGCACCGGTAGCACCGCCTGCCTCAGCACCGCCCTGATTCTGCTGGTAAAGCTTTTCTGCAATCGGGTAGAACGCCTTCTGCAGAGCCTCGGTGTCGGCCTTAATTGCCTCGGTGTTGCCACCCTTGATGGTTTCACGGAGTTTTTCGATAGCCGCGTTTACAGGCTGCTTTTCAGCATCTGTTACCTTGTCGCCAAGGTCAGCGAGAGTTTTCTCGGTCTGGAAAATGATGTTCTCCGCCATATTCTTGGTTTCAACGGCATCCTTCTGCTTTTTATCCTCTTCAGCAAACTTCTCAGCGTCCTTAACTGCCTTTTCAATATCTTCTTTGGACATATTAGTAGACGATGTGATGGTGATGTGCTGTTCCTTACCTGTACCCTTATCGCATGCTGTAACGTTAACAATACCGTTCGCATCGATATCAAAGGTAACCTCAATCTGAGGAATTCCGCGGGGTGCGGCAGGGATACCGTCGAGTATAAATCTTCCAAGAGTGTTGTTACCTGCTGCCATTTCGCGCTCGCCCTGCAAAACGTGTACCTCAACTGAGGTCTGATTGTCTGCCGCAGTAGAGTAAATTTGGCTCTTCTTTACGGGAATTGTAGTGTTACGCTCAATAATCTTGTTAAACACACCGCCCATAGTTTCAATACCGAGTGAAAGGGGTGTTACGTCAAGCAAAAGTACGTCCTTAACGTCGCCGCCGAGAACGCCGCCCTGAATAGCCGCGCCTATAGCAACACACTCGTCAGGGTTGATGCCCTTGAAGGGTTCTTTACCCATAAATTTCTTAACTGCATCCTGTACTGCGGGTATTCTTGTTGAACCACCTACGAGAAGCACCTTTGATACCTCAGATGCTGAGATACCTGCATCGCGAAGAACCTTCTCGGTTGGCTCCATGGTAGCTCTTACAAGGTCGTGTGTAAGCTCGTCAAATTTAGCACGGGTGAGGGTTGCCTCGAAATGCTTGGGGCCTGTTGCGTCGGCTGTAATAAAGGGAAGAGAAATGTCTGTAGACATAACGCCTGAAAGCTCAATCTTGGCCTTCTCTGCAGCGTCGCGCAGTCTTTGGTGTGCCATCTTGTCTTTTCTGAGGTCAAGGCCGCCGTTCTCACGTGCAAAGCTCTCTGCCATCCAGTCAACTATTCTTGCATCAAAGTCGTCGCCGCCGAGCTTGTTGTTACCCGCTGTCGCAAGAACCTCAAATACTCCGTCGGAGATGTCGAGCAGGGGTACGTCAAACGTACCGCCGCCACGGTCGGATACCATAATTTTCTGTGACTCTTCCTTATCCATACCGTATGCAAGTGCTGCTGCGGTAGGCTCGTTGATAATTCTCTTTACTTCAAGACCTGCAATCATACCTGCGTCCTTTGTAGCCTGGCGCTGTGCGTCTGTGAAATATGCAGGCACGGTAATAACAGCCTCGGTTACCTTAGTACCGAGATATGCCTCAGCGTCGCTCTTAAGCTTCTGCAAAATCATAGCCGATATTTCCTGGGGTGTGTAGCTCTTGCCGTCAATAGATACCTTTTTATCAGAACCCATATCTCTCTTAATCGAGATAATGGTTTTGTCGGGGTTTGTAACAGCCTGGCGCTTAGCAACCTGACCTACAAGTCGTTCGCCTGTTTTGGTAAAGGCTACTACAGAGGGGGTTGTTCTCGCACCCTCGGGGTTTGTTATAACGATAGGCTCACCGCCCTCAAAAACAGCTACGCAAGAGTTGGTTGTACCAAGGTCAATTCCAATTATTTTTCCCATTTTTAAATCCTCCTGTATGGGTAATATATTTTATTTTTAATTTAACACATTATTAGGGGCATGTGCTGTATTTGTAAACTTTAGTTTGCGGATTTTACCATTGCGAATCGGATAATGCGGTTACCCTTTTTGTATCCCTTCTGGAATACGTCTATTATCTCGCCCTCGCCCCACTCGTCACCTTCCACGTGCATAACTGCATTGTGTAGATTGGGGTCAAAGGTATCTCCGGGCTTGCCGAACTCTTCAACACCGAGCTTCGCAAGTACGCCCGATACCGATGCTGAAATCATTTTGAGTCCCTCGGCTACCTTGTCGCCCTCAAATCCCGAGGCGCGCTCAAGATTGTCAATTATCGGCAAAAGCTCACTTACAGTGTCAGCCATTGCAGAGCTGTATGCCGCCTCGCGCTCTTCTCTGGAACGGCGTCTGAAATTCTCATACTCTGCCGCCATTCTCAAATACTTGTCGTCATACTCGGCAATCTTGCCCTCGAGCTCTGCGATTTTATCCTTCAGCTCTTTTACGCTTTCCTTTTTCTCGGAACCGTCATTTTTAGAGGCGGATTTTGTCTTTTTTGATTTTATAAGCTCGGGCTCTTCATTCATATTGTCATTGATATTCTTCTTTTCTTCCACTTTTGTCACCTGTATTATTCTTCTTTTGCCGGGGGCAGGGTATCCTGCGTGTCGCTTAACATTCTGTCAATTCCGCTTGCCAATTGATTTATCATACCGATAACCTTTGAGTAATTCATTCTTTTAGGTCCGATAACACCAACCGCGAGCGTACTGTTGCCAACCGTTATATTGCGGAATATAAGTGTAGTATTCCTCATTACGTCAGAGTCATTCTCTGCACCTATATAAACGTGTATACCGTCGTCCGTCGTGGTGTGCGAGGATATAACGTCGAGTAGATTCTCTTTTTTCTCAAGCACGCCGAGCAGACTCCGGAGCTTTTCAACGTCCGAATACTCGGGGTATTGTAAAAGCTTTGTTATACCGTCGAGCTTTACGTCTGCGGTGTCCTGCTCGTTCATAGCCTCGTAGACTACCTTTATTGCGGGGTGCACCATAGCACTGCTGGCACCCATAAGGGCTTCAAGCTTTACGATAATGGGCATCGAGATTTCCTCGCCCGTGTGGTTAATTACGTAAATGTTGAGCGCCTCTGTAAATCTGCGCACCGTATCCTCGTTGATAGAGAAGGGCAGATGTATTGTTTTTGATTTAACTATATCACCGTCAAACGACATAACAAGCAGAAAGTCGCGCGGGCCAAGATATACACTGTTAAAGCGTCTGATAACCGCCTTTGCAGAGCCTGCTTTAAAGGCAATGCCCGTGTAGTCTGTGAAGGATGCCGCAAGCCTTGATGCCTCTGCTAAAATCTCGTCCATCTCCGTAAGCTTGTAGCGCATTCTTTCGTTTATCTCGTCAAGCTCTGACTTAGTGATGCTGTACTGATTTATGAGAGCGTCAACGTAAAGCCTGTAGCCCATCTCCGAAGGAATTCTACCCGCACTTGCGTGTGGCTGGATAAGATAACCCATCTGTTCAAGCTCTGCCATCTCGTTTCTGATAGTGGCGGGTGAGCAGGTGATTGAGGTATCCTGTGCGATGAATTTTGAGCCTACGGGGTCGCCGTGAGTTATATGTGCGTCAACTATAGCCTTAAGAATTTGTATTTTTCTTGGTGTGAGTCGGCCGTCGCCCACTGAGAGTCACCTCGCTTTTTGTAAGTTTTTAGCACTCTTGAGAATCAAGTGCTAACATTTACACCTATAATATATACCCTTTTTCTAATATTGTCAAGCGTTGAACAGTAAAAAAGTATGAATATTTTGTTAATATTTGTTTCTCTTGCGCTAGGAGTGCTAAAATCTGACAGCATAGTACATTTCTTGCCCCAAACACCGGCATATTAAATTTATTCTTGACTTTAAGGATAAAATATTATATAATATACTCGTATGATTATTAATATGGGTAAACCCGTGTATCTATAGATATATCATATTATTTAAGTTTTCCGTCCGCGCCGTGGGCGTCGGGCGATGTCGGTTACATAGAAGTAATCAGAAGGAGGTGTATTTTGAATCCGATAGTAGCTGTACTTATTGCTGTCGGCACGCTGATAATCGGTGTTGTTATCGGCTTTATCATACGCAGAATTTCTGCTGAGAAAAAGCTTGGTACAGCCGAGGCGCAGGCCAGACAGATTTTGGAAGATGCTATCAAAAATGCCGAGAGCGCAAAGAAGGAGTCGGTTATTGCCGCTAAGGAAGAGATTTTCCAGCTTAAGCGCGAGGCAGATTTTGACATTAAAGAGCGTCGTAAGGAGGTTTCCCGTCAGGAGCGCAGGCTCCAGCAGAAGGAGGAAACGCTTGACGCAAAGATTGAGGGTCTTGAAAGACGCGAGCAGTCCTTGCAGGATAAGCACGCAGAGCAGGATAGACTTAAGGCCGAGGTTGAGGGTGTGCTTGCCCGTCAGCTTGCTATGATTGAGAAGATTGCAGGCATGACCGCTGAGGAAGCAAAGGCAGAGCTTATCAACAAGCTTGATGCCGAGATGCAGCATGAAACTGCCGTTAAGATTGCTGAGTACGAGGATAGATTCCGCGAGGAAGCAGATGCTAAAGCAAAGGATATTCTTTCGCTTGCTATTCAGCGTTGCGCGGCCGACCACGTGAGTGAAATTTCAATTTCAACCGTTGAGATTCCCAGCGACGAAATGAAGGGTAGAATTATCGGTAGAGAGGGTAGAAATATCAGAACTATCGAAACACTTACGGGTGTTGACCTTATTATTGACGATACGCCAGACGTTATTACAGTTTCGGGCTTTGACCCTGTAAGGCGTGAGATTGCACGTATTGCACTCGAAAAGCTTGTACAGGACGGCAGAATCCATCCCGCACGTATTGAGGAGATGGTTGAAAAGGCAAGGCGTGAGGTAGATAACGCGATTAAGCAGGCGGGTGACCGTGCGATATTTGAAACGGGAGTGCACGGATTACATCCAGAGCTTATCAAGTTGCTTGGTAAAATGAAGTTCCGTACCTCTTTCGGCCAGAACGTTCTGCGCCACTCTATAGAGGTATCAATGCTTGCAGGCGTAATTGCAGACGAGCTTGGTGTTGACGTAACGATGGCTAAGCGCGCAGGTCTTTTGCACGATATAGGCAAGGCTGTTACCGCAGAGGCTGAGGGCTCGCACATTCAGCTCGGTGTTGAAATTGCTACCAAATACCGCGAGCACAAGGCGATTATACACGCCATTGAGGCTCACCACGGTGACGTTGAGGCAACGAGTGCTCTTGACTTTATTATCCAGGCCGCAGACGCAATCAGCGCGGCACGCCCCGGCGCACGCCGTGAGGACGTTGAAAATTATATCAAGCGCTTGCAGAAGCTTGAAGAGGTTGCCGGTGACTTTGAGGGTGTTGAAAAGACGTTTGCCATACAGGCAGGCCGTGAGGTCAGAATTATGGTTAAGCCCGACGTTGTTGACGACGATAAAATGAAGATTCTTGCAAGAGATATCGCTAAGAAAATTGAAGGCGAGCTTGATTATCCCGGTCAGATTAAGGTCAGTGTAATCCGCGAGAGCAGGATTGTTGACTACGCTAAATAAAACAAAAAAGGAGCAGGCTGAATTGTCTGTTCCTTTTTACATTTTCTAACGGTTATAAACTAAGGATTAAGAAATAGATGGCCTAAAAAACCAAAGCCCCGAGGCAAAACCTCGGGGGTGTCTGGAGCTGCTACCCAGATTCGAACTGGGGACCTCATCCTTACCAAGGATGTGCTCTACCAACTGAGCCATAGCAGCATCGTCAAAGGATATTTCCTCGTGACGCAGATAATTATAGCAAATGTTTATCAGTTTGTCAATACTTTTTTAAAAAAAGATAGATAATAAAATAGTGCAAAAAAGGTGACGTGCAAAAACACATCACCTCTGTAATTTTATTTTGTAAGCAGAAAATAGAGCGCTGCGCCTGCGGCGGTAAGAGCGATTAAAAGGGATATAACAAACAACCTCTTAAGCTTTTTGCGCCTTGCGTATCTGCGTGCCTTACGCAGATATTTTGATATAGGGTCGCGCTTTTTTTGCACGGATTTGCGAAAACGCGATATCCACCTGATATCGTCCTTTACAATATCGTCGGTCTTACGTATTGCACCGGGCTCGTGTGCAAAGCGGTTGCGAAGGTTTCTGTACCTTACAAGCTTAGGCAATACCTCATCTCTGTCGGGTGCGAAACGAGCATTATTCAGTCTGTTGATATATTCGGTAACTCCGCCCGATATTACGCCGAACTTCTCACAGCACAGCTTATCAAGCTCAAGAAACGTGTTAAGAAAGCTTTCGTTATATCTCTTACTCACCGTAATGCTCCTTTCTTAGAGGTTGCTCTTCCTTTATATTTTACACTAATATTTGCCTTTTTGCAATAGATATTTGAGTTTTTATTTAAAAACAATGTGTTAACAAGGTTAAATGGGAACTATAGTTGACAAAAAATACCGATTTACAGCTTGCTTGCTATCCAATCGAACACGCCAAGGTGCTCAAGAAGTATCTTTGTGCCCATAATTACAAGCACAATGCCACCCACGCGCTCCGCAATACATTTGTAGCGCGCACCGAATACGTTGCCAAGACGAACGCCTATTGCAGAGAGTGTAAAGGTTATCACTCCTATTGACGATATGGCAAGCACTATATCAACGTCAGGTATCACAGCATAGCCCACACCGACCGCCAAGGCGTCAATACTGGTAGCAAGCGCCATGGTAAGCATTACGGCAAATCCGAGTGATGCATCGGCCTCTTCGTCGTCCTTCTTAAACGACTCCCAAATCATATTGGCTCCTATAATACCCAAAAGACCGAAGGCTATCCAGTGGTCGAAGCTTTCTATGTATTCAGAAAATGCCGAGCCTACCGCGTATCCGATAAGCGGCATAAGAGCCTGAAAGCCGCCAAACCACAGACCGACTATCGCCATGTGCTTAAATTTAACCTTATCGGTTGCAAGACCCTTGCATACAGCAACTGCAAATGCATCCATAGCAAGCGCAAATGCTGCTGCTATCAGCTCCCATGTGTTCATAGGTTTATCCTTTTTTGAAATATTATCCTTATATCGGCACTATATTTTATCACAAAGCACAAAAAAAGTCAATCACATTTATTTTCAGTATATAAGTCAATCGCACGCAATAAATATTTCGTTTATTTTTATAAATTATTGACTAGCAGTGTAATTTATGATATACTTTAGTAATGTTAAAAGAATTACTGCATTTGGAGGATATTCAAAATGAAGTGGACGTCGCTTAATGAGCTTAGAGAAAAGTACCTTTCCTTTTTTGAAAGCAAGGGGCATTTAAGGCTGCCCAGCTTTTCTCTTGTGCCCAATAATGATAAATCGCTTTTACTTATAAACTCGGGTATGGCGCCTATGAAAAAGTACTTTACGGGTGAAGAAATTCCGCCCCGTAACAGAGTGTGCACTTGCCAGAAGTGTATAAGAACACCCGACCTTGACAGGGTTGGCCATACAGCGCGCCACGGCACTTATTTTGAGATGCTCGGTAACTTCTCCTTTGGAGATTACTTTAAGGAAGAGGCTATTCCGTGGGCTTGGGAGTTTTTGACCAAAACGCTTGAGATTCCCGCTGAATTGCTTTGGCCCTCTGTATATGAAGAGGACGACGAGGCGTACAACCTCTGGCGTGACAAGATAGGCGTGCCTGAGGAGCATATTGTAAGGCTCGGTAAAGCGGATAATTTCTGGGAGCACGGTTCAGGCCCTTGCGGTCCCTGCTCGGAGATTTATTTTGACAGAGGTATAAAGTATGGCTGTGGCTCGCCTGATTGCAAGCCCGGATGCGACTGTGACAGATTTATGGAGATATGGAATAACGTATTCTCTCAGTTCAACAACGACGGCAACGGCAATTACACAGAGCTCGAGCACAAGAATATTGACACGGGCATGGGCCTTGAAAGGCTTGCTTGCGTTATGCAGGGCGTTGATAACCTCTTTGAGGTAGATACAGTGCGCCGTATACTTGATACTGTTTGTGAGATTGCCGGTAAAACCTACGGTGACTCGCAGAAGAACGACATCTCTATCCGCGTGGTTACCGACCACATAAGAAGTGCTACGTTTATGATTAGCGACGGCGTTATTCCTTCGAATGAGGGCAGGGGATACGTTCTTCGCCGTATATTAAGGCGTGCATGCCGTCACGGAAAGCTCCTTGGTATCAATAGAATGTTCCTTACCGAGCTTTGCCGTGTTGTAATTTCACAAAACGAGGATGCATATCCCGAGCTTCGCACGAAGTACGATTATATTCTTAAGGTTATTACCCTTGAAGAAGAGAGATTTAACGCTACCATCGACGCAGGTCTTGGTATTCTTAACAGTATTATTTCCGATGCTCGCGCTAAGGGAGAGAGGGTAATTGCAGGCGCTGACGCGTTTAAGCTTTACGACACCTTCGGTTTCCCCGTTGACCTCACGCGCGAGATAGCTGACGAGGCAGGCCTTTCTATCGACGACGACGCATTTACTGCGCTTATGAACGAGCAGAAGGCGCGCGCAAGAGCGGCAAGAGGTAATATTTCGGGTTGGTCGGATAGCTCAAAGTCGCTTATCGAAAATCTTGGTGCAACCGAGTTCTTAGGCTACGGCAGTCTTGAATGCACTGCTAAGGTTATTGCTATAGTTGCAGACGATTCTGCGCTTGACGAGATTTCAGAGGGTGAGTGCTCCCTTATCCTAGATAAAACGGTATTTTACGGCGAGGGCGGCGGTCAGGTTGGCGACACGGGCGTTATGACCTCGGCAGGTGCTACCGCAACCGTTCTTGATACCAAAAAGTCAAACGGTGTTTATATCCATCAGATAAGGCTTGACAGCGGTAAAATCAAGCTTGGCGACGAGCTGACCCTTTCGGTTGATGCTGACAGACGTATGGCTATAAAGAGAAACCATTCCGCGTGTCACTTGCTCCAGGCGGCTTTGCGCGAGGTGCTCGGTAATCACGTTGCACAGGCAGGCTCTTACGTTGACGAGCACAGGGTGCGCTTTGACTTTACTCACCTTGCAGCTCTGACTAAGGACGAGCTTGCTAGTGTTGAGGCAATAGTTAACAGAAATATACTGCTTGCAGAGGGTTGCTCTACAACCGTTACCGATATTGCAAGCGCTAAGGCTATGGGGGCTATGGCTCTCTTTGGCGAGAAATACGGTGATACTGTAAGAGTTGTTAAAATAGGCTCGGGCTCTACGGAGCTTTGCGGCGGTACACACGTAGGCTCTACGGGTGAGATTGGTCTGTTTAAGATTATCTCCGAGTCAAGCGTAGCCGCAGGTGTAAGAAGAATCGAGGGCACTACCGGTCTTGGCGTGCTTGGTCTGCTTGGTGAGCGGGATGCGCTCATACTTGAGTGTGCAAGAGAGCTTAAGGTGCAGAACCCCGATGCTATTGCTAAGAAGGCACAGTCCTTGCAGGCTGAGAATAAGGATTTAAAGCGCGAGCTTGATGCGGCAAATGCAAAGCTCTCCGAGATAAAGACAGAAAGCTTGCTTGCAGGCCTTAAGACCGTCGGAAAATTCCGCCTGCTTGTTGCCCGCGTTGATATGAGAGCTGACGGAGCAAGAGGTCTTGCTGATACTGTTAAGGCTAAGTATTCGGATGCGGTTGCTGTTTTTGCGGCTGTAGCTGACGGTAAGCTGAATTTTGTTGCTTCTGCAGGTGCTGATGCCGTTAAGCTTGGCGCACATGCGGGTAATATTCTTCGCGAAATCTCCGCTATTTGCGGCGGTAAGGGCGGTGGCAGACCTGATAGTGCAATGTCGGGTGGCCGTGATATCGACAAGGTAGACGAGGCTCTTGCAAGAGTTGAAGAAATTCTTTCAGCTATAAAATAATTTTGATTTATAAAAAACAAGGCACTGTAGCTTAAGCGCACAGTGCCTTTTAATATTGGGTTGCTATTTATTTAACCGTATCTATAAATCTTAAAAACGCGGCTCTGCCCTCGGGAGTTACCTTGTAAACGCCTGCGTCCTCAAGCACACGTACAAAGGTTTTGCCGATTTCCGTTTTCAGTATACTCTCGGTATTTTCGGGAGTGAAGACATAACCGTTTTTAAACGCGTCAAACCATTTTGCGTGCTTTTCTATCTCGGGTACGGCATCAAAAGCTACACCGCTCAAAATAGCGTGTTTCATAAGCTCGATTTCACTCTTTAAGCGCGATGGTAATACCGCAAGACCCATAACCTCTATAAGGCCGATATTTTCCTTCTTTACGTTATGGTGCTCCGCGTGAGGGTGATAAAGCCCGAGGGGGTGCTCGTCGGTCGTAATATTATTTCTGAGAGCTAAGTCAAGCTCATAGTCCTCGCCGCGTCTGCGCGCTATCGGAGTGATAGTGTTGTGCAGCTCACCGTTCGTGAATGCGAAAATTCCGGCATCGGCATCGGTATAGCTCTGCCATGCACGAAGTATTTTGTCGGCAACCTCTACAAGCTCGTCTTTGTTTTTGCCGCGAAGACGGATAACCGAAAGCGGCCAGTGCACAATGCCCGCCGTAACGCCTTCAAAGCCTGAAAATTCTACGGGGATTTCTATCGGTGCGCGCTCCATAGCAAAGACGTATCTGCCACCCTGCATATGGTCGTGCGAGAGAATTGAGCCGCCGACTATGGGTAAATCCGCGTTTGAGCCGATAAAATAATGCGGGAAAGCGGTTACAAAGCCGAGCAATTTTTCAAAGCTTGAACGGTCTATTTTCATTGGTGTATGCTCGCGCGAGAGGGCAATACAGTGCTCGTTATAATAAACGTAGGGTGAATACTGTAAATACCAAGGCGAGCCTGCCATATCAAACGGAATTTGCCTTAAATTCTGTCTTGGCGCTTTCGATAGAGTGCCTGCATAACCTTCGTTTTCATGGCAGAGCGCGCATTTCGGATAGCCCGATTGGGGTAGCAGCTTTGCCGCGGCTATAGCCTTTGGGTCCTTCTCCGGCTTTGATAAATTGACGGTAATATCAATTTCTCCAAACTGAGAGTCTACCTGCCATTTCATATCTCGCTCTATTCTGTCTGTACGTATGTAGTTAGAGTCACAGGCAAGCTTGTAAAAATAGTCGGTGGCTTCTTCGGGCGAGGACCCATACAGAGTATAAAACTTTTCTATTACACCCGAGGGTCTATCCACAAGAGCACCCATAACAGACGTGTCAAAAAGGTCACGGTAGGTGACGGTGTTCTCTTTTATAATGCCGTTTTCGTAAGCATAGTCACAGGCGTCGTTGAGTATATTCGCAAGCGGCCTATACTCTGAAATTTCATATTCCGAAAAATCTGAAAGCGAGAGAATCTCCATTAAACGTGCGGTGGCATAGGCGCGGTCACTCTCTTCAATCAAGTTATGCTCTTCCGCATAGTTAACAAGCTCGCTGATAATATAGCTTATATCCTTTTTCATAAAAACTCCCCGTTCGTTTTATTTGCGCCTCGGCGCTGTTCAATAATAAGAAAAATTACCGATATCATAAATGTAATAAGCTCCGAGAGAGGCACACTCCACCAGATTGCACTCTTGCCGAATATAAGCGGCAGAATAATTGCAAACAATATTGGAAAAACAAGTCCGCGTGAGAGTGAAATCAACATAGAGTAGCTTCTCTTAAGAACTGATTGGAAGAAATAAGTAGATGTAATTGAGATGCCTGTCAAGGCAATTACAAGGTTGTATATTCTGAAAACCGAGGGTCCTACATCCATGACCCCGTCGTTTACGTCCATATAGATTTTAAGTATAGTCCCCGGCATAAGCTGGCAAACCAAGGTAAAGAGTATGCCGAGTACGGCAGTAAGCTTTATTGCCAGCGACAGGGTTGCCGATACACGCTCACGGTTGTTTGCTCCGTAGTTTGTGCTTACAATAGGCTGCAGTGCCGTGCCAACTGCGTTATATAAGCAGTAGAACATTATTGCAACGGTTGATGCCGTGCCGTATACTGCAAGATGCTCCTCGGAAAATTCGGCAGAAATTATTTTGTTGTATATCGTTACGGTAATACCGAATGCTACCTCAAGAATGAATGCAGATGCACCAAGGGTCACTATACGGAAAAGTTTGTTGCTTATATTCGTCGGCAACGACAGGCGCAGAGTGCATTTTTTACGTATGAAATATGTAAGCAGTAGCAGGAAAGCCACCGTTTGGCCGATAGCCGTTGCAAGACCCGCGCCGAAAACACCGAGATTAAAGCCGAATACCAGCAATACATCAAGAATCATGTTCGTGACACCGCCGATTGCTGTAGCAAGTGTAGGCGTAAAAGCATCTCCGTCATTTCTTATAAATGCAGAAAGACACGCAGATAGGGTAAACGTGGGTGCAATTATTGCAATCGGTTGCATATATTCAACACCGTACTCCAGCGCCAGACCGTCTGCACCGAAAAAGATTAAAAGAGGGCGGGAAAAGAGCAGAAAGATAAGAGATATAACAATGGAGAAAACAGCTGTAAGAGCAAGGCTTAAGCTGAAATATCCATTGGCATCCTTCATGTTACCAGCTCCCTTGCGGTTTGCCATCATAACCGAGCCGCCAACGCCCGCAAGTACACCCGGTGCAAACATCATAGCCCAAAACGGGTTGACGTATGAAATAGATGCCGTTGCTACGGGCCCCGAGTGGTGTCCCATACAAACCATATCGACTGTAGAGTATACGGTCGTGATTAAGGTACTGCCAAGAGCTGAGGCGAAAAGAGTAAAAAACGCGGGCTTTATTTTTGAATTTAACAGGTCTACCTTCACTTTTTCCTCCTTATAGCTTAATTCTCTTTATAAGCTGATAGCCTATTATACCGATAACAATACCTGCCAGCGTGCCGGAAATTATCAGCCAGGGCAAATAGTAAATAATTACAGCCGTCTCCATAACAATCGATGCTACGGCAATTTGCGCCGCGTTATGCATAACCGCACCTGCAACGGAAACTCCGACGGTGTGCATCTTTACGACGTTTTTTAAAAATATCATGAAAATAAGGCTAAATACAGCACCTGCAAAACTGTAAATTAAAGCAAGCGAGTTGCCGAAAAGCAATGCCGAAAGAATAACGCGTATAAGTGATACGCTCGCTGACTGCCAGATTCCGAGCTTGTAAAGTGTAAAGATTACGGCAATATTGGCAAGGCCAAGCTTGACTCCCGGTAGAGGTACTATAGGCGGTATTTGTGATTCTATAAAGGATAGAATCATTGCAGTAGCAATCAGGGCGGCAAGTGCTGTAAGGCGTTTTGTTGATGTTTTCATAAATCCCACCTCATGAAACAAGGTCGGGGCCATCGCCCTCACCGCGTATAACTACCGAAATTTTGTTCGGTAGGCACGTAATGCTTTCGCCCGTCTTTGAAATCTTACCTGTTTTTACACAGGTACGGTCGGGGCATTCTGCATAATCCATATAAGCATATCCGTCTTTTATAACAAGAATGTTTTTGCCGTCTTTAAGAGTATATTCTCTGTCGATATTCAAGGGGTAGGTCGCAACAATAACGCCGCTTTCTCTTACCTCGGCATATGCACCCTGAGTGCGGGTCAGGTTTAAAATAATAAGCGAGATAACCGCAAAAAGAACAAGTGAGGCAGTCATAATTATCTCTTTATTATATACGTAAAGGATATTTTTCTTGCCTTTGTCTTTCATTGATTATCTCGCCATTCTGATGTTTGTTTTTCTTAGAAGTGCGTTCCGCAGATAAAATTACCCTCGTGGATACAGTGGGTGGGGCAAACCTCAACGCAGGCTCCGCATCCTGTGCATTTATTATAATCTATAGTTGCCAAATTGTCAATAACGTGAATAGCATCGTGCGGGCAGACTTTTTCACATTTTCCGCATGCTATACAACCGTTGTGGCAAGCCTTGCGTACAGCCGCGCCCTTGTCGTGGTTTGAACACTCTACAACAACTCTGGCGGTATCTCGTATGAGCCTGAAAAGGTTGTTCGGGCACTCTCTTGTGCATATACCGCAGCTTATACATTTGCGCGGGTCAACTCTTGCAACTCCGTTTTGTACTGATATCGCCTTTGTAGGGCAGGCTCTTACACAGTCACCGTAGCCAAGGCAGGCGTAATTACATACTCGGTCGCCTTGATACGCAAGGTTGGCGGTACGGCAGGTTTTCTGCCCCTCGTAGTCATATTTTTTTGCAACCACGTCACAGGTGCCGTTACAGCCAACGTATGATACAAGCTCAACGATTTCACCCGCCTCAACACCTAAGATAGAGGCAATTTCCTTTGCGGCCTTGTCACCGCCCGGCACGCAGAGATTCGCCTTATCCGTTTTTCCGTCTGCAAGTGCCTTTGCGTAAGAGTCACATCCGCTGTATCCGCACGCACCGCAGTTGGCATTAGGCAGGCACTCGCGTATAGCGGTCATTTTTTCGTTTTCCGGCACTTTGAAGAAGGTCGCCGCTACCGTTAGAAGAACAGCGCATACAACGCCTATGCCAAGAAGAATAAGAATAGGAAATAAAATATCCATTACATACCTCCAAGCATATTTTCAACAACTCCGGAGAAGCCGTAAAATGCAAGTGCAACGATTGATGCTGCGATAAGGGTTATCGGAATACCGCGAAAGCACCTGGGAGCCGGACAATTTTCAATTCTCGAGCGCACCCCGGCAAACAAAAGCATAGCCAAAAGAAAGCCGAGACCTACGCCTAGCGAGGATACCATGCTCTCAACAAAATTGTAGCCGTCCTTAATGTTGTTAAGCGTTACACCAAGTACAGCACAGTTAGTCGTAATCAAGGGCAGATATACGCCGAGCGACTTGTGCAGCACGGGCACGAGCTTTTTAAGAGCTATCTCAACAAACTGCACAAGCGCAGCAATTACTAAAATAAAAACAATTGTTTGTAAATACTCAAGCTCAAGCGGCTTAAGCACGTAGGTGTAAATGGGGTGGGTTACAGCGGTGGCACAAAGCATTACAAATATAACTGCAACGCCCATGCCTGTTGCTTGGCCGACCTTTTTTGATACACCGAGGAACGGGCAAATGCCAAGGAACTGTTGCAAAACGTAGTTGTTTATAAGCACGCCCGCCATTAAAATCAGTATAAATCTCGTCATTCGCTCATCTCCCTTCCTATAGCCTCGGTTACGGGATTAGGGCTCTCTTCCGTTCTGTCCTCTGCTACGCCCGCAAGCTCTGTAAGGTCACTGCAGGATGTTTTCTGACATACGTGGGCAGAGGGGCAGCCCTCACAGGAGAATGATTTTCTTTTTACTCCGCCGCGCTTTGCGGTAAGCTTATTCATAATTGCAATAAGCAGACCGAAGACCAAAAATCCGCCGGGAGCCTCGGCAAGCACAGGTATTTTGTATTCGGAAAGAATCGGTATTTCAATACCCCAGAAGCTGCCTGCGCCAAGCACCTCGCGTATAAGTGCCATCAACAAAAGTGCAAGCATAAAGCCAATGCCCATACCAACTCCGTCAATAATAGAGTCAATAGGCCCGTTCTTTCTTGCAAACATCTCGGCTCTGCCAAGAATGATGCAGTTAACTACTATAAGCGCAAGATAAACGCCAAGCATCTCATAAGCCTCGGGCAGCTTTGCCTCCAGTATCATTTGCACCGCGGTAACGAAGGCCGCAATAACTACGATATAGCAGGGAATACGCACTGTGTCTGGTATCAGCTTGCGCAAAAGCGAGATAACCGCATTTGAGCATATCAGCACCGCTGTAGCCGCAAGACCCATATAAAATGCAGACTCAAGGCTTGCAGTGACGGCAAGCGTCGGGCAGGTGCCCAAAATAAGAACCAAAACGGGGTTTTCGGTAATAATGCCGCGCAAAAGAATCAGTAGCTTTTTGTTTGCCATCAGCCGTTACCTCCCGTAAGATTTTCAAATACCGTGAATGCGGTTTTTATAGCATTTTTGTAGCCCTGTGAGGTGACAGTAGCACCCGAAAGTGACGTGACGTCGTCAAGTCCTGCTTCGTTTTTGCCGATAAATTTCTCATAATAGTCGGGTTTCTCGCAAGCATCTCCGTATCCCTCGCCTTCATTTTGAGAAAGAGTGACGATGGAGAGAATTTTGCCGTCCTTGTCAATTACGAGTTTGATTTTAATGTACTCGCCCGAGGCAAAATCACTGTCACCGTCCTTACCCCAGCCGCGTGCATTAAGCATAAAGAGATAGTTACCGCCCGTGGTCTTATAAACAGCCTCTATTTCCTCGTAGGCTGAGCTAAGCTCTATTTTTGTAAGTGTTTCACCCGTGTAAGCGTTATATGCTTCAAGAGCAACCGCGGCAAGGTCTTCACTCATACCTTCTGTCACAACAGTGCCGTTTTTAACACCGATATAGGTATTATCGATAACGGCAACCACCCCGTGACCGTCGGCATAATAAACTGCGTCGGCGGTAATGCTTTCGGTCATAAACCATTTTTCAAACGTAACACCTGATGTGCCGAGCGCGCGGTTGCAGTTTTTTTCAGCACTGCCGAAATTGATTAAATTAAATGCTTCAAGCGCATCCTTCACTGCGGTTGCGTATGCGCGTGAGGTAAGTGTGGATTTTGCAACAATTACCTCCTCATAGGTTTCCTCAGTCATATTAACGTAGCATCCGTTCTCACCCTCGGTAAGCCCAAATACAGGCTCTGCATATCGCGGAGTTTCGGTATTAACGGTGCATTTTGTGCCGGCAATCTTGCCCTCGCTGTCAATGCCTATCATAACAGTCATACCGCTTGATTTACCTGTAACAACTGCGCGGAAAACGTATCCGCCGTCGCTCGATTTTTTAATCATATCAATACTGTCGGGTATGCCGTCGGTAATAGTAACGTCGGTAAATCCCGTACCGCCCGGCAATACCTCAGCAAGCGACTTTGCGGCCTTTTCGTCGTTATTACCCTTTATAATGGGTGCGGTTAAAAGGTTGACAGATGCCAAAAGCACCGCAACTAAAAGACATATCGCTGAAAGAGTTACGCTTGGCAGAATTTTATTTTTCATTCTTCTTACCTCCGAACGCGCGGCGTGCGCAAAGCTTTTCGATATACGGTGAGAGAATGTTCATAATGAGAATAGCAAACGAAACACCGCCGGGATACGAACCCCAAAGGCGTATAAGCACGGTTATAACCGCACAGCCAAAGGCAAAAACCACCTTGCCAAGCGAGTTTATGGGCGTGGTTACGTAGTCTGTTGCCATAAATACGGCCGCAAGCAAAAGGCCGCCTGCAAGCACGTGGTAAAGAGCGGTGGTAGCACTGCCTTCAATTATAAGCGCAAGAAGAAATACACCGCCAACGTAGGTTGCGGGTACGTACCACTTGATTACTCTGCGTGCTACAAGATAAATATAGCCCAGTAATATAGCGATAGCACAGGTTTCGCCAATAGCGCCCGCACGGTTGCCGATAAACATATCAAAGAGAGAGGGAAGAGCCCAGTGGTCGCTCGTTTTTAAAATTTCGAGAGGAGTTGACCCAGCAACAAGCTCGGGCATAAAATTAGTGATAGCACCGCCGCCCATACTTGTAAAAGCGAGCAAGAGAAATATTCTTGCGGTAACTGCGGGGTTTGCAAAGTTTGAGCCAATGCCGCCAAAAAGGCATTTAACCACGATTATTGCAAAAACGCCGCCGAGCGCGCACTGCCACAGCTCTGCATACGCGGGCAGTGAAAGACCAAGCAACACTCCCGTAACAGCGGCAGAAAGGTCACCGACCGTTTGCTTTTTCTTTGTAATAAGATTAAATATAAGCTCGGAGAGCACACTGGATGCCGTGCATACGAGCAAAACGAGAAAGGCGTCAAGTCCGAAAAGAATTATCGACGCTATAACGAGAGGGCACAGGGCAATAAGAACGTCGCGCATTATGGTCCTTGTAGAAACCCTCGTGTGAAAATGCGGAGAGGTTGATACTATTAAGTTTTTCATTTACTCTCCTTTACTTTGCAAGAGTTGCAAGGTGAGAATTATGCTCTCTGACCTGTGCCTTTGCAATTCGGTTATTCTGTACGAGAGGTCTTGATGCAGGGCAAACGAATGAGCAACAGCCACATTCCATGCAAAGATTTACTTTGCCGTCTTCAAGCCTTGCTATTCTATCCTCTTTGTTGTCGATATTAAGTGCTTTTGCGTAACCTGTTGGGTTTAGATGCAAGGGGCAGGCGGCAATACATCTGCCGCAGTGAATACACGCACTTGGCTCGGCTACTCTTGCATCCCTTTCGTTAAGCACGGTTATTGCATTTGTCGTTTTTATAATGGGCTCGGTAAGAAAGCATACCGCAATACCCATCATAGGTCCGCCGTAAATTACCTTGCCGATGCTTTCCTCTTTCACACCCGCAAATTCAAGCACGTCGCAAATTTTGGTACCGATGGGTGCGGTGATATTTTTAGGCTCCGAAACTCCGCTGCCGTCAACGGTAAAGGTACGCTCAACCAAGGGCATACCCGTCTTTATATATTTCATAAGCTCGGCAAGTGTTGAAACGTTTATAACAAGCACGCCGTGGTCTGCAGGCAATGAGCCCTCGGTAATAACGGTTCCCGTCGTGTTGTATATAAGAACCTTTTCTGCGCCTTGGGGATAAAGAGAGGCAAGGGGAACAACCTTTACCGCGGCAATATCCGCAAGCTTCTCCGTAAGGTGCGATATACACTCCGGCTTGTTTTTCTCAATACCGATATACACGTTTTTGAGTGATGCGATATATCTTAATAAAAGCTCTATTCCCTCGTGCAAAAGGTCGCTTGACTCAAGCATTGTGCGTGTGTCGCTTGTGATATAGGGCTCACACTCGGCGCCGTTTAACACAAGCGTTGTAATAGTACCCTTTTTAGCCGCGTCAAGCTTAACAGCAGTAGGGAATCCCGCGCCGCCAAGACCGACAATGCCCGATACCCTTACCGCATCTACAAGGCTGTCAAGGTCGTAAACCTCTGGCGGAGTTACGTTTGCTCTTTCCATAAGTCCGTCACTCTCTATTCGTATGGCGGGCACTCGCTTTCCGTCAGGGCGCAGATACTCTTCAATTTTAGTTACCTTGCCCGAAACCGTGGCGTATATAGGCGCTGATACGTAACCGCCTGCCTCTGCAACCATATCGCCGATTTTTACAGTGTCACCAACCTTAACCGTAGCAACTGCGGGCGCGCCGATATGCTGTACCGTCGGCAAAAGCACCTCAGTTGGGGTAAAACGTACAGCTTCTAAGTCTTTGGTATTTTTGCGATGCGGAACACGCGTATAGCCAAGCCTCTTAAAACCAAACATAAATGCTTTCCTTCCGTTATTTCGGCAAAAACCAAATGGCCGTTTTGTTAGTTTTTTAACATTCCTTTATTCACCGAAACAGAAAAATATTTTTTCAATTAGTATTATACAGTAACATATAAATTATGTCAATAGAACAGCTAAAAATAGCCTTTTGTTAAATAAATAACGATATTTCTGCCACTTTTTACGCTTTTTTGAAAAAACTGTAGCTTTAAGCTGAGTAGAAAAAAGGACGGATTTGAGAAGAAATCCGTCCCCGTCAATTGGGCTATTTGTTAATTAATTCACAAACGCCCTCAGTCATATATTCAGCCCCGTCAGGTGCTATCCAAAAGACGTTAACGCCTTGGAGCGTGCTGACCAGAGAGAGCCCCTCTTCGTACGTCATACAGAAAAGGGCTGTTGATAATGCGTCGGCAAGGGCAGAGCTCTCGCAAAATACCGTCACAGAGGTAAAGTGCACCGACGGCATTAAGGTATCCTTGTCAATAAGGTGGTGGTAATTCACTCCGTCTACGGTAAAGTAGCGCTGGTAGCTGCCGCTTGTTACACACGTTATATCGGATAGATATACGGTAAGGGCATAGGCACCCGAGGTAAACGGGTCCTTGATTGCGGTGCGCCATTTGTCGCCGCCCGACTTCGTGCCGATACAGCAGATATTGCCGCCGATATTTAAAACGTAAGAGGTAACACCTGCGTCTATCAATGCTTTCTTTGCCATTTCTGCGGCGTAGCCTTTACCTATTGCACCAACGTCAATCGATGCCTTGGAGTCGCTTATATAAACGGTAGACTCCTCTTCATTTATTACTATCAGGTCAATAGAGGTATGCTCACTCGCTTCAAGAAGCTCGCTATACGTCGGTAGATTTGCTGTAGCAGGTGATTTTATGGCAGATTCTCTTTTGTCGTGCCATATTTTGGTTACGGCACCGATGGCGATATTGGTTTCTCCGCGTGTGAGGGTGTACATATCCTTACAGTAAAGGAGAAAGTCTATAAGCTCTCTGTCAACCTTAACAGGCGCTTTGCCTGCATTTCTGTTTACCGTTCTTAAGTTATTGATGCCCGAGTATTCGTAATATATGTCAAATAAGCGGTGATGTTTTTCGAGCACGCTTTTTACCAGAGCACAGTTTCTATTAAAGCTCTCCTTGCTGTCGCCGAGATAGGACTGTACTTTAGATACTGTGTCAAAATATTCGTAAAACTCCGTGCTCTGCGGTTCTGTACCCCTACCCGTGTTACATGAAGCTAAGGTCGGTAACGTAAAGCATAGCAGAGCAAGTATACATAAAAGCCTTTTCATAGAGTAAACAATTATTTACTTTATCGCACGCGTCTTGATGCTTTTATGATTGCGGCGTGGTAGTTTGCGGTTTCTATTGTGCAGCCTGCGGTAGTTCCCTCGGGTATCTCGTCAATTCTGTCAACAGGCTTATAATAAACTGTTTTAACGTAAGCTGCCGCTTGCTCGTACCACTCGCCTACAGCCTCGGGATTGTAGTCGTCCATATGATAATTCTCACCCTGCTCAAGCTTGGTACCTACGTATTGGTGACTGCTTATTTGACCGCCCTCGGGGTCAAGCGTTACGGCAAGCTCGTTCTCGTCAATCACAGCACCCATAACTCTTCCGTCAGCAGCGGCTATTGCAGCATAGCTTACACTAAGGGTTAACGTTTGTTTTTCGTTGTCCGCTTCAGCGTATGCAAAAAGTGAAACGCCGCCGGTAAGGTCGGGTGCGGATTTAAAGGCTGTGGGGTATTCGCTATTTAAAGCCTTGTTTATTGCTCTGATAAGGTCGGCCGTATATGCGTTTGCATTTTCACCGAGCGTGTCGCCGGTAAGCTCTGCAACCTCGCTAATGGTTTTATTTGCGGTATAACCCTCAAGGTAGTTTGCCGCGTTTATAAAGTCTGTATTGTTATCCTTATCGCGTAATGCAACGGGTACGTATACCAGAATTTCACCGTCCTCGGTCGCTATCTCATATTCTATAGCGTCAAGTCTGGTTAAAACTACGTTGCCGCCTTTATCGGTTACTACACCTGCGACGGTTTGTCTTATAATACCGCTTTCATAATCCACAGTTTCCGCAACTCCTATTCTGACGGTGTATTCTTCCTTTTTGCCGCACGCGGTAAAGCAGAGGAGTGAAAGTGCAAGGGCAAGAAAAAGAGCAGTTATTTTTTTCATAGCTTAACTCCGTTTTATCTTATATTTGTGGGTTTACAGTAAAATTATACCTGCCTCGTGGCATTTATTTAAGGTTTCGTCGTCCCAGATGCTCGCCTGCACCTCGCCTATATGCGCCGTTCCTATCATAAGCATACACAGGCGTGACTGACCGATACCGCCGCCAATAGAAAGGGGGAGCTTGCCTGCCAATAGGTCACGGTGGAAGGGAAGGGTGCGTCTGTATTCACAGCCGGAAAGCTTTAGTTGCCTGTCAAGCGACTCCTCGTCAACGCGTATACCCATTGAGGAGATTTCAAAGGCGTGGCCGAGAATTTCGTTATAGAACATTATGTCGCCGTTAAGCTCCCAGTCGTCGTAGTCGGGTGCGCGTGAGTCGTGCGGCTTGCCGCTCTTTAGTTTACCGCCAATCTGCATAATAAGGGCACATTTGTGCTCGCGAAGAAAGGCGTCCTCGCGCTCCTTTGACGAAAGTGCGGGATACATATCCTCGAGCTCCTGTGACGTTACGACCGCCATATCTCTTTTTATCTCGGTAGTTATCTCGGGAAAATCGGCCTTAAGCAAATCAAGCGTATCGCAAATTACGTTTACTATTCTTTGCGCCGTGTCTACAAGGTATTCACGCGTCCGGTCCTCTCTTGTAATAACCTTCTCCCAGTCCCACTGGTCAACGTATATTGAGTGGATATTGTCGAGCTCCTCGTCGCGCCTTATGGCATTCATATCCGTATAAAGACCGTTGCCGACGTAGAAATTGTATTCTCCAAGTGCGCGCCTTTTCCATTTTGCAAGCGAGTGCACAACCTGGGCATTTTTGCCAACGTCGGGAATATCAAATGTTACAGGGCGCTCCTTACCGCTCAGGTTGTCGTTAAGACCCGAGTCCTCAGTTACAAAAAGCGGTGCAGATACTCTTTTGAGGTTTAAAGCCTCGGAGAGTTTTTGCTGAAAGGTTGCCTTAATAAAGGATATCGCCTTCTGCGTGCGGTATAGGTCAAGCGAGGAGCGATAGCCCTCGGGTATGTAGAGTTTGCTCATTATGTTATCCTCACAAAAATCAGTATCGGGGCTGTTTGTCCCAGCCCCGAGAAAAAATTATTTTACAGTAGTACTGCGCAGGGTTACGTCGTGGTAACCTCCCTCAACGATGCTCGTCGCGGAAACAAGCGTCATTTTTGCCTTTTCCTGTAGCTCGGGTATTGTTATTGCGCCGCAGTTACACATAGTGGATTTAACCTTGTAAAGAGATTTTTCAACGTTGTCGTGCAACGGGCCTGCGTAGGTAACGTAACTGTCAACACCCTCCTCAAAGGAGAGCTTTGCCTTACCGCCAAGGTCATATCTCTGCCAGTTTCTTGCTCTGTTAGAGCCCTCGCCCCAATACTCCTTAACGTACTGTCCGTTTATCATTGTTTTGGGTGTGGGCGACTCGTCAAATCTTGCAAAGTATCTGCCGAGCATCATAAAGTCAGCACCCATTGCGAGTGCAAGCGTCATATGATAGTCGTGCACGATACCGCCGTCAGAGCATATCGGAATGTATACGCCGGTTTTCTTAAAGTATTCGTCACGCGCCGCCGCAACCTCGATAACGGCACTTGCCTGGCCGCGACCGATACCCTTTTGCTCACGGGTGATGCAGATAGAGCCGCCGCCGATACCTATCTTTATAAAGTCGGCACCCGCCTCGGCGAGGAACATAAAGCCGTCTCTGTCAACAACGTTGCCTGCGCCTACCTTTACGGTGTTGCCGTATTTTGCCCTTATAAAATCAAGCGTCTTTTTCTGCCATATGGTATATCCCTCTGAGGAGTCGATACACAGAACGTCTGCTCCCGCTTCAACAAGAGCCGGTACACGCTTTTCATAGTCAAGGGTGTTAATGCCCGCGCCTACTATGTAGCTCTTGTTTTTGTCAAGCAGCTCCTGGGGGTTTTCCTTATGCTGTGCGTAGTCCTTGCGGAATACGAAATATTTGAGATTGCCGTTTTTGTCAACTATCGGAAGAGAATTGAGCTTGTGCTCCCAGATAATATCGTTTGCTTCCTTAAGAGTCGTGCCCTCGGGAGCCGTAACCAGCTTGTCAAGGGGTGTCATAAAGGATTTTACCTTAAGGTCGCGTGCCATTCGGCTCACTCTGTAATCTCTGCCTGTTACGATACCGATAAGCTTTCCGTTAGCAGTACCGTCCTCTGTAACTGCCATTGTGGAGTGACCCTTTTCTTCTACAAGGTCAAGCACATCCTGCAGTGTATTTTCGGGTGTGAGGTTAGAGTCGCTTACTACAAAGCCTGATTTGTAGCCTTTTACTTTAGCAACCATAGCCGCCTGTGACTCAATCGACTGACTGCCAAATATAAAGGAGATGCCTCCTTCTTTAGCAAGAGCAATAGCGAGCGTGTCGTTTGATACCGACTGCATAATCGCACTGGTCATGGGTATGTTCATCATAAGAGGACACTCCTCCTCGCCTTTTCTGTACTTAACGAGGGGTGTTCTTAATGATACGTTTGCGGGAATGCATCTTTCGTCGGTATAGCCGGGAATAAGAAGATACTCGCTGAATGTTCTTGACGGTTCATCAAAGTAGATAGCCATTTTTTTACCTCACCTTTAAACTTTTCATATATTCTAACACAAGCATTATACTATGTCAATACGGTTTTTGCTTGTAAAAAGTATTTTTTCTGCGCTTGTCAGAATTATGTTTATCTGTCAACCAGGCGCATGCTTTCAATTACGGGTCTGTACTCTTCGTAATAAATAATTCCGTTTATAGTGTAGCGCACACCGTATTCGGTAATGGCGTCAACCACCTCTATGCCCTCTATAACCTTGCCGAATGCAGCGTAATTGCCGTCAAGGTACGGGTAGTCTGCGTTGCAAATAAAGAATTGCGACGAGGCACTGTCAAATTCGTCGGTTCTTGCCATTGATATAACGCCTCGAGTGTGTGATAGGTTATTCTCAAATCCGTTTTTTGCGAACTCTCCGAAAATTGTATCAACCTTACGGCTATTCTCATCGGGCATACCGCCCTGAATCATAAAGTTTGCCATAATTCTGTGAAATGAAAGACCGTCGTAAAAGCCCTCGTCTACAAGTGTTACAAAATTATCAACGGTTTTGGGCGCTACGTCGGGGTAAAGCTCAATTACAACCGTACCGAAATCCCTGACCTTCATTTCTACGAAATAAGCGTCCCTTTTACAGCCTGTAAGGCTAAGAGATGCAAGCAGCATCAGTGACGTAATAGTGATAAGCGAAACAACCTTAGGTAGAAATTTTTTCATATTTTCTCCTTAATTCATAAATGAGCGCGCTTAAACGCATTTGCCGATAAATATTTCAATTGCGGGATAACCCGTAACACCGCCGAACTTAGCACCAGTGTCGACTCTTACAAGCTCCTCAAGTATTCTTGCCGCACGCTCCTTTGTAAAGCGCCCGGCTCCTGCGAGATAAAGCTTGACTCTGTAGGCGTTAATGCCCGTTGCCGCCACGATATCGGCACTGCCAAGGCCGTCGCCTGCCAGCATAAGCACGTTTACAAGCTCGGAATAGGTGCGCTCAAGCATTCCGAGTATCATAAGCGGGTCAAGCCTTTCTGCCTTCATTTCCTCAAGCGCAAAGTAGGCTGCCGCCTTGTTTCTTTCAATTATCGCGTTTGATAGCGCATAGGTGTCACACTCGGTAGTGGTTGAAGCTACCTCGCGCACAAGCTCGTCAGTCACCGTGTCGCCTCCGCGCGCAAGCACGCAATATGCAAGCTTGTCAACCTCGCTTTTAAGTACGCTCATTGAGTGGCCCGAGCGGAAAATCAGCTCATTCAGTGCTGAAACAGACGATTTTATAGAGTAAGCGTCAAAATGCTTTTTCAACCACGAAAGTAGCTGTGCATCGGTAGATTTCGGAAAGTTGAATAAATTGAGCTTATCCTTAAACCGCTTTACAAAACGGCTCTCTTTTTTTGCCGTGCCAAGGTCAATATCACCCTCGGTAACTATAAAACAAAGCGTGGCGTAAGGATACTCACAAAGCAAATCCAGCGTGTCCTCAAAGAGGGCAAGCTCATTCTCCTTCATTTTTACAAACGAGGGGTAACGCCACTCTATCAACTTGTATTCGGCAAACACAGGCGGCGCCTTGATAGCATCCTGCACGGCGGCAAAATTTATCTCTGCGCCCTCAAAAACCGCGTGGTTGAACGCAGCAAGCGTCGGGTCGCCTACGAGAGCATCGCGGATTGACGAGAGGTAATAGCGCTTAAGGTAGTCCTCTTCACCGGCAAAAACGTAGCATCCGCCAAGACGAAGTGATTTTATCCGTGACTTAAGTTCGTTTATATCCATAAATTTATCCTACAGTTATTCTCATTCTGGCGTTTTTCTTGCCGCCGCCTATGTCCATAGAGTACACAAGGCGTATCTCGTAAGGGGTGCCGGGCGTTACCTTAACACGCTTGGTTTCCACCCTGCAATCGAATGAATACGGCGGTATCTTGTAAAGAGTTGAGATAGCCGCTCCCTCGTCAAACAAAACGCTCCATTCGATAGCTCCGCTTCTTGATAGATGCACGGTACCGTCCTTTACGGTAATTCTCGTCCTTGTAAGGTTTCCCTCACTCTCCTCTGTATAGCTTATCACGGTGGTGTCTGCTATAGTGTTTACAAAAGCATCTGCGGTTATTATATTTATTTCGGGCTCGCCTTCAACGAGTCCCTCGTCGGTGAGATTTTCTATTACCGAGTGTACTGTAATCTTCATACTTCTATCCTTAATACAAACGGCTGTCGTTTTGCATAGACAGCCGCATAAATGGGTGTTGGCACGGGCCTTTCGGCTCGTTTAAATTAACCCTCTTTTTTTCATATTGTATTCACTGCGCGGATTTATAAATTCACGCCAGTTGAGGTTGCCGGCGTCAAGCGCGGTTACCAAAGCCTCCGCCGTTGCGATGTTGGTTGCAAGAGGAATGTTGTAAACGTCACAGAGCTTAAGCAAATTATCCTCCGCCTCGGTAATCTCTTTTGCGGGGTCGGTAGAGCGGAAATAAAATACAAGGTCTATCTCGTTAAATGAGATTTTAGACGAGATTTGCTCCAAACCGCCCGTGCTGCCTGTAAGAAACGTTTCTATATCAAGACCTGTCGCATCTGAGATGTATTGACCGGTGGTATGTGTTGCACAGAGGTGATGTCTGCCGAGAATACCGCTGTAAGCGATACAGAACTGAGCCATAAGCTCTTTCTTGTTGTTGTCGGCAATAATAGCTATATCCATATTGTACCTCCCGTCTTTAAAAGTGCGCCTTGGCGCAGGGTATATGCTTTGTGGCTATTATATCACTTTTTTCTTAATTTGTCAATTCCTGTAATTGACTTTTTTGAGTGCGCGCGGTATAATTTTTAGCATTTATTTTTGTGAAATTTGTCCTAAAGCCGGTTATTGCTTGAAAGAATGGTAAAGAAAATCACAAAAATGAAAAAATCTTGTATTCACCCATTGAAAAACGCAAAACGTACGGATATAATATATGTGTGAATTTTTTATGTGGGGTAACGGTAATGAAGACCTTTAGTAAGATAGGAGTTTTGACTTCGGGCGGTGATGCTCCGGGCATGAATACGGCGGTAAGGGCTGTAGTACGCGCCGCAATCAGTCACGGAGTTGATGTCGTTGGTATTTACCGCGGCTATTCGGGCCTTATAGACTGTGATATCAAGCCGATGGTAATTCGCGACGTTTCAAATATTATTAACAAGGGTGGCACCGTGCTTTATTCCGACCGTTGCCCGAAGTTTAAAACGGAAGAGGGAATGGCTGAGGCTCTAACAACCTGTAAGGATATCGGCATTGACGGTATAGTCTGCATCGGTGGTGACGGTACGTTCAGAGGTGCTGCCGCATTAACGTCACACGGGGTGCCCTGTATAGGTATTCCTGCAACGATTGATAATGATATTTCGTCTACCGACAATACAATAGGCTTTGATACTGCTATGAATACTACCTTGGAGCTTATAGATAAGCTTCGAGATACCTGCGAGTCGCACGCGAGGTGTAACGTAGTTGAGGTTATGGGCAGAGGTGCCGGAGATATAGCGCTTTATACGGGCATTGCATCTGGTGCAACGGCGGTTGTTATACCCGAAATTGCGGTGAACGAGGGCGATATAATTGAAAATATCGCAAGACTCAAAAAGCTCGGTAAGCGTAATTTTATCGTAATAGTTTCAGAGGGGGTAGGTCCTGAAGTAGGCCCCTCGCTGGCAGAGAAAATACAAGAGAGAACGGGCATAGAAACAAAGTTTGCAAGATTTGCACACGTGGTAAGAGGCGGCAATCCTACGCTTAAGGACCGTGTGCTGGCTTCAAGTCTCGGCACTGCCGCTGTGGAGGAGCTTCTTGACGGCAAATCGAATATCGTTATGTGCGAAAGAAACGGTGAAATCGTATCACGCGATATAAGGTACGCGCTTATTCTTGACAGAATGTATAAGGGCAAGCTTGAGGAAGGTGACCTTGACTCATTCAGCGAGGAAGAAATTCTTCAAATGGAGAGGGAAGTGGCCGAAAAACGCGAAAGAATTGCACGCCTTTACAAAATAGGCAAAACCATCAATTTATAACGTATAAAACAGAGAGGAAATATGGAGAGATTCCCAGATTCCTCTTTTTATTTTATAAACCAAGTCAATTTTTTTAAAAAAATCAGTCAAATGCACGAAAAATGTCACCGAACTATTGACAAAAAATGAATAAAGTGTTATACTTTTGCATAATAGTAACTGGATTTACTAAAATAAATTTTTTGGAGGATACAAGAATGGAAGAGACCAAGTTCTGTTCGCATTGCGGCGAAAAGATTGCAAAGGAAGCGGTTATTTGCCCCAAGTGCGGATGCCAGGTTGCAGCTACTCAGGCGCCCAACATCGTTATCAACAACGCAAACCAGAATCAGGTGAACGCTCAGGCTCCCGCAGGAAATCAGAAGAATAAGTGGGTTGCACTTCTTCTTTGGTGGTTCCTTGGATTTATCGGCGGCCACAAGTTCTATGAAGGAAAGATGCTTATGGGTATTCTTTACTTCTTTACCGGTGCATTTTTTGGCATTGGTTGGTGCATCGACTTCTGGGTACTCCTTTTCAAGCCCACCAATTACTACGTTTAATTTCAAAGAGGCGTACATATGAACGTACAGTTTAACGGTAACGGCTTTCAAGCAAGCATGAATGGTATGCCTGACGGCAACAAGGTTGACACCTCGTTGTTTAACAAGCTCCGTCACGGTACCGTAATTGCAGGAATAGCTCTCGGTGTTGCTGTTTTCGCGCTTGGTGTATTCCTTATAGGCTGGATTGGCAGTAAGTATTATCTTGACGTTATGCCGCAGCTTTTACAGGAACTTATGCTTGAGATAGGTATACTTGAGTATATCCCCGTGTATTTCCGCACGGTGTTCGGTATTACCTCGATACTTATGTCAGCGCTTTCCGCAATACTTATGGGTATATCCGCATTTATGCTCGTTAAGGGCAACAAGCCTATGACTAATTCCGTCAGATGGACGGGTGTTATCTGCGATGCGGTATCCGTTGCTGTAGCCCTTGTGGTTGTTATAGTTGCCGCAATATCATTTGCGCTATAATTAAAGCTGGTTTTAAAGAAGAGCTTCTCGGTATGAGGGGCTCTTTTACTTATAAAAAATGACGGGTCACCCCGTCATTTTTACTTTTTGTTGTATTCAGTAATATCCTTTATAACCTCTGAGGCAAGGATAAGGCCTACAGCGCCGGGTACAAAGGAAATGCTGCCGGGGGCCCCCTCAGCACGCTCACCAACAGGTGGCTCGGCCGAAAAAACGACCTTAAGTGAGTGTATACCTTCCCGTCTTAGTGCCTGCCTTACAGCACGAGCAAGCGGGTCAACCTCGGTTTTTGAAATATCCGCAACGCGAAATCTTGTAGGGTCAAGCTTGTTGCCGGCACCCATTGACGAAATTACCTTGATACCAAGCCGTTTTGCCCGTATAATTATCGCAATTTTGGATTTTACAGTATCTATAGCATCAATTATATAATCAAAGGCCGAAAAATCAACCTCTCCCTCGTTTTCTTTACTGTAAAAAACAGGCAGTGTCTGAACCTTGCACGCGGGGTTTATGTCAAGTATTCTATCTTTCATAGCCTCAACCTTTTTCTGTCCGACAGTTGAGTTTAAGGCTATTATTTGTCTGTTGATATTGCTTGCCGAAACACAGTCCGGGTCTATAAGAGTAAGCTCTCCCACTCCTGCACGTGCAAGCGCCTCTGCTGCATATCCGCCAACACCGCCGACACCGAATACAGCTACGTGGGCACCCTTCAGCCTTTCCACTCCGTCCTTGCCAATCATAAGCTCGGTACGTGTGTAGATGTTGTCAGTGGCACTCATAAATTTCACCGCCGACAACAGAGTATTTAAGATTGAAGTTACCGTCTACCAGAATAAAATCAGCATCGTAGCCAACCTCGATTTTTCCCTTATTAAGCCCCATTGAGCGCGCGGGGTTATCACTTGCCATTTTTACTGCGGTGTGCTCGGGTATGCCAAAGGATATCGCCTTCTTAACACATTCAAAAAGGTTGGTCGTTGAGCCTGCAAGATTGCCCTCGCGCGTCCTTGCTACACCGTCTGTAACTATAACGTCAATTCCGCCAAGGTCATATTCTCCGTCGGGTAAGCCCGCTGCCCTCACAGAGTCGCTGATAAGGATAACTCTGTCCTCGCCATAAAGCTTTATAAGCATTCTGACGGCAGAGGGGTGAACGTGTATACCGTCGGCAATAAGCTCGGCCCATACTCCGCTTGCATCTGCACCTGCACATATCGGTCCCGGGTTTCTGTGGTGTATCGGCGGCATCGTATTAAAAGTGTGAGTCAGGCATTTTGCTCCACGCGCGAACGCCTCTTTTGCCGTATCGTAGTCACACGCGGTATGGCCTATAGAAACGAGTGCCGGGCACTTTTCTATAAATTCAAGCACACCGTCACACTCGGGCGCAACGGTGATTTTCTTTACCTTACCGTTCTTATTGCATCTGTTAAAGGCATCAATGTCAGCACGTGCTACGTGGGCAGCGTTTTGTGCCCCCTTGCAGTTAACGTTGATAAAAGGACCTTCCATGTGAAAGCCGGGAATATTGGCAACACCGGCAATGTCGGTATTTCTGTTTACAGCCTTCTCTAAATCTTCAAGTGAAATAGTAACGGTTGTGGGATACCAGGTAGTAATGCCGTGCATCAGCTGATATTGTGCCATTTTTGCAAGATTATCCTCTTTGTCAGATGCATCAAAGCCTAAGCAACCGTGGCTGTGAGTGTCTATAAGACCGGGGTATATTTTCAGCCCGAAAAAGTCCTTGCCTGACTCGACCGTCTTTCCGATTTTTGTTATTTTGCCGTCAGTTACCGTAATATCGGTTGCCGTGCCGTAGAGATTTACGTTCTTAAATATCATATAGTTTACCTGCTTTTCTGCGGTTTGGTATTATTCTTAATCTTATTATACTATCAATGCTCACTAAAGTCAACTTTTAGACTTGATTTTAGACAATATATAGTGTAGAATATTATTGATAAAAATGACGAAGGAGAAGGTATGCTATCAAAAATATACTCCTCGGGTGTTGTCGGCATTGACGTCTATGAGGTAACAGTTGAATGCTCTGCTTGGGACAGACTCCCACGGTTTGAGCTCGTAGGCTTACCTGATGCGGCGGTAAAGGAAGCAAAGGGCAGAGTACAGAGCGCGTGTGAAAACAGCGGATACAAGTTTCCGTCGCTCGATATTATGATAAATCTTGCTCCTGCGGATATAAAGAAAGAGGGCACGGCATTTGACCTTGCAATACTTACCGCAATTTTACAAAGTGACGGTGTAATACCGCGCGAGCTAGATTTTTCGGATAAATGTATAATAGGTGAGCTTTCCTTGTCGGGCGAGGTGCGCGGTATACGCGGTGCACTCTCAATGGCGGTTTCTGCGCGCGACCTTGGCAAGAGAGAGCTTTACGTGCCTCGGGAAAATCTTGACGAGGCATCTGTTGTCGACGGCATTAAAGTGTACGGTGTTGAAAGTGTAAGACAGCTCGTAAGGCATCTTAAGGGTGAAGAGCTTATCGTGCCTATCAGCACGTCGAGCCGCGATTTTGATTTGTCTTTACATACCGAGGCTCTTGATTTTAAGGACGTGTGCGGGCAGCTGCGCGCAAAAAGAGCTCTTGAAATTGCCGCCGCAGGCGGCCACAACGTGCTTATGATAGGACCGCCCGGTACAGGTAAATCAATGCTTGCAAAAAGATTGCCGTCTATTTTGCCCGATATGGATTTTGAAGAAGCGCTTTCGACTACAAAGATTCATTCTGTAAGCGGTAAATTAAGCACAGGACTGATAACCGAGCGCCCCTTTCGCTCACCGCACCATAACGTCAGTATGCCCGGTCTTGTAGGCGGTGGCACAAATCCGCGGCCCGGTGAAATATCTCTTGCACACAACGGTGTTTTGTTTCTCGACGAGCTGCCGGAATTTTCAAAGCAGGTAACCGAGGCACTCCGTCAGCCGCTTGAGGACGGTAAAGTGACTGTAACACGTGCGGCGGCAAAGATAACATATCCGTCAAGCTTTATGCTTGTTTTGGCTATGAATCCGTGCAGATGCGGTTATTTCGGTGACCCAAAGCGAGCATGTAAGTGCCCGCCCGGTGCGGTTGAAAAGTATCTACAGCGTGTTTCGGGGCCACTGCTTGACAGAATTGATATAGAAATCGAGCTGCCCAGTGTATCATTTGACGATATCTCGGGTAATCAGGGCAATGCAGAGCCGTCAAGCGAGATACGCAAGCGTGTTAACAAGGCGCGTGAGTTTACCAATGCGCGCCTTGCCCGCTCGGGTGATAAAACGGGTGTACTTAATGCGAATATGACGAGTGATATGCTGCGCCGCCACTGTAAGCTTGACAGTGAGGCCTCCGACCTTATGCGCGATGCGTTTGAGAGCCTCGGGCTTTCCGCAAGAGGGCACGACAGAGTGTTGCGAGTTGCAAGAACTATTGCCGACCTTGAGGGCGAGGAGAATATAAACGCAGACCATATAGCTGAGGCAGTTATGTATCGTTCGCTTGACAGAAAATATTGGAAAAGGTAAACAATAATTTACAAAAATAAGCACTTATGACGCATTTTGGTGTATCACAAGTGCTTTTTGTTTTAGTTTTTAAGTGAATGAATGGGTGCCGGAATTCTGCCGCCGCGGTTTATAAACCTCTCACACGACTCACCGTGCAGGGGCATAATCGGTGCGTAACCTAACAGTCCGCCAAATTCAGCCTCCTCGCCTACGCCCTTGCCCCATACGGGAATAACGCGTACTGCGGTGGTTTTGGTGTTTGCGACACCTATTGAAATTTCGTCGGCTATAATGCCCGATATAGTAGATGCGGGTGTGTCACCGGGGATTGCCAGCATATCAAGACCTACCGAGCAAACCGCTGTCATAGCTTCAAGCTTTTCAATTGAGAGCGTGCCCGCTCTTACCGCCTCAATCATTCCTCTGTCCTCAGACACGGGGATAAATGCGCCCGAAAGGCCGCCTACGTGGCTTGATGCCATAACGCCGCCCTTTTTAACAGCATCGTTAAGCAGGGCAAGAGCCGCGGTTGTGCCGTGTGTGCCGCACATCTCAAGACCCATATTTTCAAGTATCTCAGCAACCGAGTCACCTTTTGCGGGTGTGGGTGCAAGAGAGAGGTCAACAATGCCGTAAGGTGCGCCAAGCTTTGCGGCTGCCTCAGCTGCTATCAGCTGACCGACTCTTGTAATTTTAAAGGCAATCTTCTTTACAGTGTCAGCAAGGGTAGAAAAATCACAGTCGCCTGCCTCTTTTACTGCCGCCGCTACAACGCCCGGGCCGCTTACACCTACGTTAATAACAGTGTCGGGCTCGCCTATGCCGTGAAGCGCGCCTGCCATAAAAGGGTTGTCCTCGGGAATATTTGCAAATACAACCAGCTTTGCACAGCCGATAGAGTCGCGCTCTCGTGTGAGATAAGCAGTTTCTTTTATCACCTCGCCCATCTTCTTCACCGCGTCCATATTTATTCCTGCCTTGGTAGATGCTACGTTGACAGAGGAGCAGATATGCTCGGTTGTTGAAAGCGCCTCGGGTATTGCATCGATAAGATTGCGCGCGCCTACGGTAGCACCCTTTTGCACGAGGGCAGAAAATCCGCCGATAAAGTTTACGCCAAGCGCACCTGCTGCCCTCTCAAGCGTGTGTGCAAGCCTTACGTAATTCTCACTCGGCAGGTCTGCGCCTATTAAGGAAATCGGGGTTACCGATATTCTCTTGTTTACAATCGGAATACCGTAGGTTGCCTCAAGCTCCTCGCAAACCGAAACAAGGCTCTTGGCACTGCGGGTGATTTTGTCGTAAATTTTGGTTTCAAGCCTTGCGGGGTCGTCTGATATACAGTCGAAGAGCGATATGCCCATAGTTACCGTTCTGATATCCAGATTTTCCTCGCGTATCATTTTAATTGTTTCAAGAATATCCTTGGTGTTAAGCATTTTTAAATTTTGTGCATGCTGTTGAAGATATCCTCGTGCATAACGCGAATATCAACAGAGCACTCCTTTCCTGCTTTCTCCATTTCCGATGCAAAGGAGCGAAAATCGGTTTTAAGCCCGTCAATCTCCACCAGCATTATCATGGCAAAATATTCCTTGAGAACCGACTGGCTGATGTCGATAATATTAGCTCCGTGCTTTGCACACTCGGCACTCGCCATAGCTATGATACCAACCTTGTCCTTACCCGTTACGGTTACTACTGCCTTCATACAGTACCTCACAAACAGTTTTTTAAATATTTTACTATAAAAC
>JAZRFH010000011.1:0-5797 GCA_045661245.1 Eubacteriales bacterium
CTGCTCCTTTTGATGATATTCAAAAGAATTTTCTGCAATAATAGAGTTAATATAAGTAGAAAAATATTCAAAAACGAGTAATGAATCAATTTCTAACAAAAAAGAACCCCAACCACAAGAGTTGGAGTTCTTTTTGGCGGAGAGAAAGGGATTGGATTCTCGCGCGAACGTCTACTGCGGTTCGGTCACCTTCGGGGGAAAACGATAAACAATCGTTTTCTAACACCCTCAGGTCGCTTCGCTACGCGCTCGGTCTTCCGCGGCTCTGACAGCCGTTTAGGCTGTCATTCACTACCGCTCCCCTTCGAATCCCTTAACAAAAGAACCCCAACCACAAGAGTCGGAGTTCTTTTTGGCGGAGAGAAAGGGATTCGAACCCTTGAAACCGTATTAGGGTTTACACGATTTCCAGTCGTGCGCCTTAGACCAACTCGGCCATCTCTCCACGCGACTGTTTTATTATAGCAGACGACTTATAAAAAGTCAATATGTTTTTTCATAATTACTAAAAAAACTCTGCCGTAGTTGGCAGAGTTATAAATATTTAAGGCTTGATTAACCGTTGCCTCTTCCGCAGCCACAGCCGCCGTTGCCGCCTCTGTTATCCTGCACGTCGGTATTGCACGATGTTCTGAAGCGTGAGGTGGGGAAAGCCATTGTTCTGAACAAGTCGCAGGGGCTATCGTTGTTATCTGCTGTACAGCACTCCTTATCGGGTACGCTGTAATCGGTTGCCTGAACAAGAAGCTGAGCGGGTCTTTCAATTCTTACTACTGAGAATACACCGAACGAAACGTAAAGTCTGGGTGCATCAGCAGAAGTTGAAATCTCACCGTCCATACAGCAACGTACAGTATCGGGTAACTGGGGATTATCACAGTCGCATCCGCACGAGCAATTACAGCCGCACTCCCTTACCTTATAACCGAGAACGATGGGCTCAACGGTTTCTACTATAGCTATCGGTGCGCTAGTTGTGGCATTGTCAGCTGTGCATTCTGCGCAATAGCCGCTCTCGGGGTTGGAAGAAAACGACGTTACGTTACCTTCTCCGCCGTAAAGCACAACACTCTTTTCAAGTGCTGCAAGGCCCTTTATGCACTGACTCCTACCGCAACCCTGACATGCCTCTATCTCAAGTGTGATATAATAGCGTACAGTTACCTGATAGAATCCGTTATTAAATGCAACCTCATTTACACCTACATAAGCACAGTTGATTTCAGCTGACTTTATTCTTATGTTTGTAGCGTTAGAGAGAACCTCTTCACCGTAGTTCGTAAGGTAAACTCTTACGTTTTCAAAGCAATCTCTGTCCTTGCAGCTATCAAGTACGCGTCTTGTATCTATACAAACGGTGCCTCTGCAATCCTGGGTTAAGCTCAGGCCTGTATTTCTGTTATCTTGCATTGTAACTTCTCCTCTTTTAACAAAAAGCAATATATTGCAATAGACCAATAGTATGGTCTTGATAACAGGATATGCAGAAAAAAGAAAAAGAGTGCGGTATTGAGCCACACTCTTTTAAAAAATTAAACGTATGCCTTAATTGAATCGGGGCAATCTTCTACTGCTATAGAAAGAGTCATAACCAGGTTAACGTCCTTAGCTATTGCAGCTACCTTAGGAAGTATTGCCTCAAATGCGGGAACGTCATTGCCGCAAATCTTGAGTGCGGAATCAATGAACAAATCGGTGATATCACTGTTTGATGCGAGTATGCCTGCAACAAAACCGTAAAGCGAAGCTGAATCGCTAACCCCGTAATAATCGGTATCTATAAGGCGTGCTTTATATGTAATCTCATGCTTAAGCTTATCACCCTTTTCAATGCAAACTACTGAGCCGTTTGTGCTCTCTGCTGCCTTGTTAGTGAGCTCGATGAGTGTTTTGGTTTTTCCTGAACCTTTGCTGCCAATGAAACATTTAATCATTGTTTTTCCTCCTGACTTTAATAGGCTTATAGCCTCTTACACTTTAATAGTACACTATTTTAATGAAAAAAGCAATAGCCTATAAAGATTTTTCTTTAGAAAATAGATATTTTGTTGAATTTTTACAATAGAAAACTGTCGAAATTAGTCACCATTGATTCTCATTTCAAGTGCTTTACCCATCTCTTCGTATCCGGGCTTTCCAAGTAAGGCAAACATATTTTTCTTATATGCTTCAACACCGGGCTGGTCAAATGGATTAACGCCGAGAATATAACCTGAGATTGCACAGGCAAATTCAAAGAAATATACAAGGTAACCGAAGGAATGCGCGCTCTTATCGTCAAGCTCGAGAACAATATTCGGTACACCGCCGTCGTTATGCGCTACCAAGGTTGCAAGCATGGCAGTTTTGTTTACGTAATCAAGCTTTTTGCCAGAGATAAAGTTTAATCCGTCAACGTTTGCGGGGTCCCCCGGAATTATAAACTCACTGCCCTGGTCCTTGACGTTAATAACCGTTTCAAAAAGATTGCGCTGGCCGTCCTGTATGTACTGGCCGAGTGAGTGAAGGTCGGTTGAGAAGATAACAGATGCGGGGAAAATACCCTTTTTATCCTTACCCTCGCTCTCGCCGTACAGCTGCTTCCACCATTCGTTAAGCATAAGAAGATACGGCTCATAGCCTACAAGTATCTCGGTATTCTTTCCCTTCTCAAGCAGTATATTTCTAATTACCGCATAGCGTACGGCAACGTTATCTCTAGTAGAAGAAGACGAAAAATCAGAAATTGCATCCTGAGCACCGCGCATCATGCCTTCAATATCAATGCCTGCGCAAGCTATGGGCAAAAGACCTACAGCGGTAAGCACCGAGTATCTGCCGCCTACGTTATCGGGTACTACAAACGTTTCATACCCTGCGTTATCAGAAAAGCTCTTTAAAGTGCCGCGCGCTTTATCCGTCGTTACAAATATTCTCTCTCTTGCACCCTCTACACCGTATTTTTCATTAAGCAAAGCCTTGAATACTCTGAACGCAATTGCCGGCTCTGTAGTAGTACCCGACTTTGATATAACGTTTAAGCATATATCCTTGCCCTCACAAATAGAGAGAAGCTCGTTTAAGGCAGTGGTGGATATGTTGTTGCCCGCAAAATATATGTCGGGCGTATCCTTCTTAAGATTATTGTAAAGCGGGCTCTTTACAAACTCTATAGCAGCTCTTGCGCCGAGATATGAGCCACCGATACCAATTACAACAAGAATGTCGCAGGATTTTTTAATTTTCTCTGCCGCGACTTTGATTCTCGCAAACTCTTCTTTATCGTAATCGTATGGTAGCCTTACCCAACCGGTAAAGTCACTTCCCTTACCCGTGCCGTTTGTCAGCATTTCAAATGCTTTATCTGCCAAAGGCTGTTTATCCTGTATTTCTTTTTCGGTAACTGCACCAATCAGAAATTTATCATTTAGCTTTATACTCATAAGTCCCTCCGTTTTTTAGAGTATTATACACCATTTTCCTATTTTTTTCAATAGTCTTATATTAAATTTTAATAAATATTCTTGCCTACAATTACTTTTGCAACTATTTTTTTAAATATATCAAAAATTTCAAGACGGTTTAGCTCCTCAGAAATAAATATATCACTTCTTCCAATCTCAGAGCCATTCAAATAATAAGTCACTGCACCTATTACCTGACCGTTTTGAATGGGTGCTGTTATTGTATCGGGAATATCAAATTTCTTTTCAATTTTTTTAATGTCAGCCTTAGATACAAGACATGAGAATTCCTTTGAATACGCAGTTGCAACGCGTGAGTGGCTCTTGTATACGGGTATTTCTTCAAGCGCACACTCGGGGTCACAGTATACCGAATAATTTGCAAAGCCGTAATCTAAAAGTGCGCGTGCCGCCGCGTTGCGCTTATCACGTGTTTCTGAGCCCATTATAACCGCAATGAGGTGCATTCCGTCGCGCTCGGCAGAAGCACTGATGCAGAACCCAGCTTTATCCGTAGAGCCTGTTTTTAAGCCTGTACAGCCTTGGTAGTACCGCACAAGTCTATTGGTATTAGTAAGAACAAATTCACCGTTTCTGATGCTATCCTGCCATACGTTGCTGTATTTTCTTATGATATCGTGCTTTATAAGCTCACGCGACATAATTGCTATATCGTATGCACTTGTTAAATGCTTTTCTACGTTGTCGTCAAGGCCTGTAGTATTCTCAAAGGTTGTGTTATTCATTCCAAGCTCTATGGCTCTTTCATTCATCATTCTTACAAAGGTGCTCTCACTGCCGCCGATAAGCTCGGCAAGTGCTACAGCCGCATCATTTGCGCTGGCAATTACAGTGCATTTTAAAAGCTCCTCTACCGTAAATTCCTCACCCTCTTTTAAAAATACCTGGCTGCCCCCCATAGATGCGGCATTTGCAGAAACGTATACCTTTTGGTCCAGCGTAATTTTACCGTCTGCAAGCGCCTCTGCTACAAGCAATAAAGTCATAACCTTTGTAACAGATGCTGGTGCTAAGGCGACGTTAGGGTTTTTTGCATAAAGTAACGTACCGGTTTTTACGTCAAGCAGTACCGCGGATTTTGCATCTATATCTCTGTCGTCAATTCCGGTAAGCTCAGTAAAAGGAATGTCGCCCATACCTTCGTCGTCAGAGGCAAAGCAAGTGAGACAGAATACACAAAGCAGTGTAAGTATAAGAATAGCTGAAATAATTCTTTTCATAAATCCCTCCTGTTTTTATTTAAATATATTCTAAGTGGGATTAAGTTATGAAAATAAAAAAGGCAAAGCATCAGCTCTGCCCTGTTATAAATTACTTATTTCGATATTCCTCTACAGTTATTGCGCATACGCCGACGTCTATGTATCTCCCCTTAGCAAATAAAAGTCCCTTATGCGCGCCCTCGTATTTCATGCCGATTTTCTCGGCAACCTTACGGCTTTCAGTATTTTTAGGCATAAATTTAGCTTCAATTCTGTAAAGAAATAGCTTGTTAAATCCAAACTCAAGGATACATTCTGCCGCCTCCTTAGCTATTCCCAGGTGCCAGTATTCTGAGTTAAGCACGTAACCAATTTCTGCAGAGTTGTTATTTAAATCAAAGGCCGTAAAACCGCAGGTACCAATCATTTTACCGTTATATTCTATACCCCAATCGTAAAACTCGCACTTTTTGTATTTAGATAACACAAGCTTCAAATATAATGAGGTATAGCTCTTATCTGTATGCGGCGACCATAAAAGATATTCTGAAACCTTGGGGTCCTCAGCATATTCATAAATATCATTAAGGTCGCTTTTTTCTATTTTTCTCAGTGTTAATCTTTCCGTTTTTAAGATTGGCGGATTTTTAAAGATTTTCAAATCGTCCTTTGTCATAAGTTATCCTAAAACTTTTTTCTACAGTATAGCATATATTCAGTGTTTTATCAACTTTTATTAAATTTTTTCTTAAGTTTTAGAAAACGACTTGTTTTTGCCTGTCTAATATGATAATATATATTTATAAATTTTTTGAGGTTAAGCTGTGAAAAATAATAAAAATAAACGCCTCAGGATTTGGGACTTCACCCGTGACGGTAAGGGCGTCAGCAAATCCGCGGCAGATATGGGTTGGGGTTTAAAGCGCTTTTTCGTGACATTTAAGGAGAATTTTAATAAAATTCTTTACTGCAATATTTTCTTTGTTCTTGGCAACTTCCCTATTCTCTTTTTGATTGCTACAATTCCGGGATATACCAAGGTTGAAACGTATGCACCGTTTTACGACGTTTTTCAGAATATTTCGCATATTTTCACGGGCGCTGATGTCAGCTCCTACGATATGACGCTGT
>JAZRFH010000012.1:0-28349 GCA_045661245.1 Eubacteriales bacterium
AGCTCGTAAAACTCGTAAAATTCAAGCGGAACGTCACCCACTCTGTCAGACTTATTTACCGCAACCACAACGGGCTTGCCCGATTTTTTAAGCATTATGGCAATATCTCTGTCGTCTGCAACAAGGCCCGCGCGTATATCGCACATAAATATAATGCAATCGGCAGTGGCAATAGCAATCTCTGCTTGATTGCGCATCTGCTTTAAGATAGTATCGTCGCTCTTAGGCTCAATACCGCCCGTATCTATCAGAAGAAAGCGCCTTGACGACCACTCTGCCTCTGCGTATATGCGGTCACGGGTGACACCGGGGGTATCCTCAACTATGGAACGGCGCTCACCGATAATCTTATTAAAAAGCGTGCTTTTGCCAACGTTCGGCCTGCCAACTATGGCAACTATAGGTTTTGACATAAATTCTCCTCTCACACGTCGTCCTTAAGACCCAAAATCATTCTGACAAGCATATAACCGTCAGAGCTGCCCGCACTTACCTTAACCCCGAGCTTTTCCGAAAGCCCCTTCAAGGTCATTCCGCAAAGAAAATCCTCTTCGGGGTGTCTTAGTGCATTTTCGGGTACTATAACCTCGTCACCTAAATCGGTGCCCGAGAGTTGTTCATAAATATCTCTGCCCGTAAGCAGACCCGTAACGGTGATGCTCTCACCGTAAAAATTGTTTATTATTTTCTTAACCCTGACATCAAGACCGTCACAAAGTGAGTTTAATCTATCAGCCAAAGTGCAAATCATATCGTATGCCGCCGCGGCAGTAACGAGCGTAACCGTGCGTTTGCCCGAGAACTCTTTAAGCATATCGGCAATATCCTCAATTGCCAAGCCCCACTCGGACGTAAAGAGCCTGAGCATACCGACGCCGTTGTCAAGCTGGGGATAATCCTCATAGTATTCTTCACACGGTATGGAGCGCCCCGCCTTGAGATACAGCTCGTCCGCTATAAAAAACTGACGTGTGCCGAAGCGGGAAAGCTGTATATTTGCAAATTTCTCTACCTCGTCAATAACCAGAGCCGCCTCTTCGGGCGTGAAATCCGACAGCGGATAAAGCCCATTTCTATGCTTCGTAAGCCCTGCGGGTACTATAGCAACGCTTGAAAGCGCGGGATAATATTCACTAAGGTCGGATAGTGTACGGGCAAGTGCCGCACCGTCATTTACACCTCGGCAAAGTACAATCTGGCCGCACATAGATAGACCGGCATCGCGAAAATCGTCAAGGTATCTCAGCACGTCGCCCGCAAATCTGTTGTTCATCATTTTAACGCGCAAATCGGGGTCGGTCGTGTGTATAGATATATTTATCGGCGACATGCGCATTTTTATTATGCGCTGAACGTCACACTCCTTCATATTTGTAAGAGTTACGTAATTGCCGTGGATAAACGAAAGGCGCGAGTCGTCGTCCTTAAAATATATACTCTCCCGCATTCCCTCGGGATTTTGGTCGATAAAGCAGAAAATGCACTTGTTAGTACAAGAGTGCTTTTTATCCATAAGAGGGGTTTCAAAGCCAAGGCCGATGTCGTCATACTCGTCCTTTTTTATTTTAACGGTAAAGGACTTACCTTCTCGCAAAAGCTCAAGCTTAATCTTACGCTCAGCAAGGTAAAAGCGATAATCAAGAACGTCGTTTATCTCATTGCCGTTGATTTTAACGAGCACGTCGCCGTTCTTTATACCGCACCCTTCTGCGACTGACGACGGCTCTACGAATTTTATTTTAACCATTATCTCTCAGTTTTCTCTTTTCTCGGCTATCTTTTTCGATATGAATTTATAGGTCAAAACCGATATACACATAACCGCCCAGGCAATAGAGGAGAAGAATATAAATCCGCCTATATCCACCCAAACGTCATAAATTGCAGGCCCGCGCTCTGAAAACATCTGAATAGTTTCGTCCGCTAGACCGACAAAAACAGGAACAGCAAAGGCGCGCAAGGCGCAGGCAACGCGTCTTTTCTCGTAAATCATTATATAAAGAGCAATCTCAATACCAAGCATACCGTACTCTGTAAAATGCGCAATTTTACGTATGTACTGAGTTACGAACCGGTAAAGGTCTGTGCCCTCGGGTATAAGCGAGGCGATAAAGCCGCCGACGGCCGCACTCTCCTCACTCGAAATTTCAGGCGGTAGGCACGAATTTGCAAAAATAAACGCCAGCGTTCCGAGCATCAAAACTATTAAAAAAATCCTGAAGCCGTAAAGGATTTTACCCTTGTTTACTCTCATATTACAAACGTTTGGTTACCCAAGCCTTTCTATTCTTCGTATGTTTTCAAGATATGCCGTGTCCCCAAGCTTATCAAGCACGTACGGTGCCTCGGTTGTGAGATAAAACATTGCCTCTTCCGAGCCCTCGCCTGCGGCAAGCAGCATAAGCGCGTTGCCCTTATCTCTGTTAAAATCGGTACCAAGACCGTCAATAAAGCATCTTGCGTAAAGGTATTTGCTCTTTATTGCCATATCCTCTACGTAATCAGAAGAATGGGCGGCCGCAGCGCGGAACCACTCAAATGCCGTTTTGTGGTCAAGACGAACCGCGCGTATCCTCTCTTCTTCGTCCGATTCGTCAAACGCAACATCACCCTCAAGCAAAGCACCCGTGCCGTATTCTGCCGTATGATAAGGAATTTTGGATATAAGCACCACGTCCGGCTCAAAAACCGAGCCTATGGTATGTGCAACGCCAAGGTATAGCTGTGCCTCAATTATACCTGCACGTGCCGCGTCATTCATATATTCCATAGAAAGCCTATAGCTCCGCTTTACGCCTGCACCGTGCAGATACATAAGTGCAAGGTTGTAGTATGCCTCGGGAATTTTCTCGCTTGCGAAAACAAAAAAACTCTTGGCCGACTTCAAATCCCTCTCAACCCCTCTGCCGCGAAAAAGGCAATAAGCATAATTAAAGGCGCACTCGGCATCTCCGTCTTTCGCGCCGTCAAGATACATCTTTGCAGCACCCGACTCATCTCCGTCAAGAAAAAGAACGTTTGCTGTTTTTACATCTATCATATTTTCTCCGACTGTGCTTTAGGAAACGGTGTAGGTCGTGCCCTCTCTTGTATCCTTAAGGGTTACACCGCGCATAAGCAGCTCTTCTCTTATTCTGTCAGCCTCGGCAAAGTTCTTTTGTGCCTTAGCCTCTTTTCTCTTTGCAATCATATCCTCGATATATAGGACAAGCTCAGAGTCAATTTCGCTTTCCTTATCCTTGCTATCATTACCGAGCTTTTCTGCCGCCTCTATAAGACCAAGGCTCAGAACTCTTTCAAAATCCTTGATAAGCGCAAGCTTTGTTGCATCGTTTGTATCAAGCTTGAATACGTCGTAAACCGCGGTTACGGCAACAGATGTATTAAGGTCATTATCAAGCGCGTCTGTAAATCTCTTTTTACCCTCTTCAAATTTAGCCGCATCTACCGCATCGCCGGTCTTAGGCTTCAGGGCCGCTACCCTTGCTACGAGCTTATCGTATGCGGTGCGTGCGTTATCCAGGTTTTCCCAAGTGAAAACAAGATTCTTTCTGTAGTGCGACTGCAGGCAGAAGAAGCGGTATACGAGCGGGTCATAGCCCTTCTCTTCAAGCAGTGAAACCGTAAGAAACTCGCCCTTTGACTTAGACATCTTGCCCGAGCCTGTATTAAGGTGATGCACGTGCATCCAGTGGCCGCACCACTCGTGGCCGAATGCAGACTCGCTCTGCGCTATCTCATTCGTGTGGTGGGGGAAGGCGTTATCTATGCCGCCGCAGTGTAAATCAAGATACTCACCGAGGTGGCGCCTTGCAATACACGAGCACTCTATATGCCAGCCGGGGTAACCTATGCCCCAGGGGCTTTCCCATTTGAGCTCTTGGTCCTCAAACTTGGATTTGGTAAACCAAAGAACGAAATCGGCTTTATTTTTCTTGTTTCCGTCCTCTTCAACGCCCTCACGCACTCCGACCTCAAGGTCTTCCTCTGAAAAATCGTTGAACACATAATACTTCTCAAGGCGAGAGGTATCAAAGTATATGTTACCGCCTGACTCGTACGCAAAGCCCTTTTCAAGAAGCTCGCTTACCATTTTTATAAAGTCGTCGATGCAGTTGGTGGCCGGCTCTATTACCTCGGGGCGCTTAATGTTAAGCTTATCGCAATCGGCAAAGAACGCATCGGTATAATACTGAGCAATCTGCATAACGGTCTTATGCTCGCGTTTTGCGCCCTTAAGCATTTTATCCTCGCCCGTATCGCCGTCACTCGTAAGGTGGCCGACGTCGGTAACGTTCATTACTCTTTTAACTTCATACCCGCTATACCTGAGATACTTATCCAGCACGTCCTCCATTGTATAGGTGCGCAGATTGCCTATATGTGCAAAGTGATAGACCGTAGGACCGCAGGTATACATTGATACCTTACCCGGCTCTTTCGTCTTGAATTCGTCCTTACGTCTTGTCAGTGAATTGTATAAAAGCATAATACCCCCAAAGCAGCGCCGAGCCTATTTTCTTAAAAAACGACAGACTGCGGCATTATATTTTGTCATTTAACATTTTAGCAAACAGACGGGCCTTTGTCAAGAAATTTTATATATTTAGCGCGTTATTCAGAGATATTTATAAAAAAGGCTTGTATTCGACATAAAAAAATGGTAAAATGTATGCTAAGAAAAAATCGCGGTTTTACCGCATAAGACATACGTAAGAAGAGAGGATAGCAGAATGGCAGAAAATAAGGGTACAAAAAAAGAAACTGCGGTTAACGATACCCCGAAGAAGGACAAGCCCTCAAAGAAGGACGGAGCGCGAAAAGTAAGCTTTAAGCTGCCCGACGGTATGCACAGAGCAATGCCTATCGTGCTCTTTGCCGTTGCAGTATTTACGGGCGTTTGCTTTATTATAGGCGATATCGGCACGTTTGGAAATTTTCTTTCCGACCTGCTTCTCGGTCTGTTTTCCTACGCAGCATACGCAATACCCGTGCTAATAGCACTGCACGCGGTGTTTTATATGTCAGACCTTAAGCAGAAGAGAATTCTTTCAAGAATTATTTTCTCTCTTATCGCAATAGCGGCAATTGCCGCGGCAATATACACCGTTGAAAACTGGCGCGAGGACGTCGGCTTTCTCGGCTGGGATTACTACACGCTCGGCATATCGCACGAGGGCGGCGGACTGATAGGCGGTCTTTTAGGCTACTGTTTAACACACCTTTTCGGATTTGTGGGAATGATTATAATTGCCCTTATGGTGCTTGCAATCTACTTCACCTATTTTTTCTCGGGCGGCAAGAGCACGCTTAAGCATATCGGCTACCGCATTTTAAAATGGAGCGTTACGCTTCTTGCAGAGTGCGAGAAGAAAATCAAGCATTTTTTCCGTGCACCCGTTCGCGCAAAGGAGCGCACTGAGCAAAGAAAAATCAGCGAGAAAAACCGCGAGCTTTACGACGACGATTTTTTTGACGTTGACAACGGTATTGAAAAGCTTGAAATTACCGAGCTTGGCATAAGTGAGCATCGCTCACGCGAGTCTATAGAGGCACGCCCTGCCCTGCACGACAAGGTATTTCACAAGAGCGACGTATCTAAAAACGAGTCTGTAAAAACCGAAAAAGATACCTACGTATACGACGGTTTTGAAGATAACAAGGCCGTTTATGAAAATAGCGAGTCGGATTACAAATACGCAGACAAGAGCTCGTCTGTATCCGACGCGAGCGCAGACGCGGTGTTTACGAAAAGCTTTGACCCGTTTGATATTGCAATATCGGCAGAGCTTGCAGGCAAGCCTTCTTCAAGGACGTACAAGGAGAACCCGACGGTTACCGAGGATATAAACGAGATTACAGAGGAGGAGCTTGAGCGCGCAAGGCGCACGGCTGAATTTGAGAGGCGCAAGGCCGAGCTTGCTAAAGAGGCGCGAGAGCGCGAGGCTGAGAGAATAGCAAGGCAGGATGCCGAGGTTCAAAACGAGTACACTTACGAGAAGAAGACTTTTGAATTCAACGAAACTACAGTATCCGACAAGACCGAGCCCGAGATTGAGGATAGCTTTACCGCTACCTTTGATAAGACTGAGGAAAGAGTGCCGGTTTACTCACACGACTACAGTGAAGAGGACGGGGGCGAGCTTACACGCAGACATATTGACGTATATGGGGATAACGCGGCTAAAGAAAGTGAGCCTATTTCACTATTTAACTTTGACACGGACGGTGAGCCCGAAACGCTGACTACACAGCGCACGATGCTTTGCGGTACAGACGAGGAATACGAGGACGAGGAAGAAGAGAGCGAGGAGTTAGACTTTACATCAGAGTCATTCGACTACGACCTTGCCGAGAATGAGGAAATACCGCCCGAGAAGCAAAACCCCGCGATAAACGAATACCGCGATATGTTTACGATGTTCAGAAACGAGCCTGTGGCAGAAGAAAAGGACGAGGAGCCTTTTGACGAGCCCGCGGCAGATGAGGAAGCTACAGAAGAGGATAGCGATAAGCCGCCTTTCGGATTTGAGGAAGGCCCCTTCCCCTTTGAGCCCACAATCACAAAAGCAGACGCTATTACAAAGCCCGAAGCACAGCCTGCACCTCAAAACATCACCGGCAATACGGCTAGGAAGGCGGATTTTTCAAGATACAAGATGCCGCCTATTGACCTTTTAGGTCTTGACCCAATACAAAACGACGACGAGATAAGTGCGGAGATTAATCAAAATACAAATACGCTTATCGAAACACTTGCATCATTTAACGTTACCGCATCTATTAAGGGTGTTGACAGAGGACCGCGTATAACCAGATACGAGGTTGTGCCCGCAAGGGGCGTTAAGGTAAACGCAATAACAAATCTTTTTGACGATATTGCACTTAACCTTGCCGCTGAGGGTATAAGAATGGAAGCTCCTATCCCCGGCAAATCAGCAATCGGCTTTGAGATACCCAACAAGCGCCCGAGCAACGTAAGACTGCGTGAGCTGCTTGAGTGTGAGGAATTTATAAACGCAAAATCCAAGACCTTCGTTTGTATAGGCAAGGACGTTGCGGGCAACCCCGTGTTCGGCGATATTGCAAAGTTCCCCCACGCGCTCGTAGCAGGTGCTACGGGTATGGGTAAATCTGTATGCATCAACTCAATAATGATAAGTATGCTTTACAAGGCAAGACCCGACGAGGTTAAGTTTATAATGATTGACCCCAAAAAGGTCGAGTTCAGAATGTACAGCGGTATACCCCACCTGCTGATACCCGTTATCACAGAGGCAAAGCAGGCGGCAGGCGCACTTATGTGGGCAGTTGAAGAAATGGAGCGCCGATACAGCATTATCGAGCAGCTTAATATAAGGAACATAGAAACCTATAACGAAAGGTGCGCTATCGACAAATCAATTGGCGAGCCTATGCCTAAAATCGTTATAGTTATCGACGAGCTTAACGACCTTATGATGCAGGTGCGCGACCCTGTTGAGGACCTCATTATGCGTATAGCACAAAAGGCACGAGCTGCGGGCATACACCTGATTATCGGTACGCAAAGACCAGACGTTAAGGTTGTTACGGGTACTATTAAAGCAAATATCAACACGCGTATTTCCTGTAAGGTTACGAGCGTTGTTGACTCAAGAACAATACTTGAAATGGCGGGAGCCGAAAAGCTGCTTAACAGAGGTGATATGCTCTTTAAGCCCGTCGACAAGACCAAACCTATACGTGTACAGGGCTGCTTTGTATCAGACCCCGAGGTTGAGGCTATTATGGACTTCCTTAAGGCTGAATGTGACGGCAATATCTACGACGACGAGGTATTTGCAGAAATCAACAGAGCCGCGCAGAAATGCGGAAACAAGAAGTCGCGTGACGGTGACGACGATATGGGCGACGGTGACTCTGACGTTGGTTATTACAGCGACCAGCAATTCCTTGACGCAGTTGAGCTGGCTATACGCTCGGGTAAGGTTTCTACCTCGCTTTTACAGCGCAAGCTCTCAATCGGCTACGGCAAGGCGGCAAAGTACATCGACGCTATGGAAGAGATTGGTATAGTCAGCGAGCAGAACGGCCAAAAGCCGCGTGACGTGCTCTTATCAATGGACGAATGGCACGAAAAGCTGACCCGTGTTAATTTTGACGAGTAAGGAAAGATAAAATGGTTGTAATTTTACTTGCAGACGGATTTGAGGAGCTTGAGGCTCTCTCGCCCCTTGATATACTTTTGCGTGAGGGGATAGAAACAAAAACAGTAGGTATTACGGGTAAATATGTAACCGGCACGCACGGGGTAGCGGTGCGCGCGGACCTTTTGCCCGAAGAGGTTGACCTTGATAAAATCGAGGGCGTTATATTCCCCGGCGGTATGCCCGGTGCTTTAAACCTTGATGCATCCCCCTTTACCGATACTGTTATTGAGGCAGGAAAAAGAAACGGTGCGCATTTCGGTGCTATATGTGCCGCACCGTTGGTGCTTGGCCGCAGAGGAATGCTTAAAGGACACGGGGCAACCTGCTTTCCCGGCTTTGAGGGAGAGCTTTCGGGAGCATCTATTATCGATACGCCTGTGGTAACATCGGCAAATATTACTACAGCAAGAAGCTATGAAGCCGCATTTGCCTTTGGCAAGGAGCTTGCTGAAATTTTAAGAGGTTAATATGGAAACGAAAAACACAAACCGGATAGCATACAGATGCCCCGATTGCGGTATTGCAACGCTTGGTCTTTTCGGCACTTTGCCGAAGGTATCTGATATGCTCAGGCTTAAATGCGAGTGTGGCGGCCCTTCACTCGATATACAAAAGCTGCGCGACAGCAAAATACATCTTTCAGTACCCTGCGTATATTGCAAAACTCAACACGGGTACGTGTTAAACGAAAACGTCGCCCTGCGTGACGGGCTTACAAGCCTTACCTGCCCTTACGCGAATATGGACATCGCGTTTATTGGTAACGCTGAGGAAATTGATAAGGAGCTCACAAGAACCGCAGACGAGCTTGCAGGAGTGCTTGTATCACTTGAAGCAGAGTCGCTATCGGATATACAGCCTATGGACGTAGACGAGGATGCTGTTTTGCCTGACCCCGGTGTTTTTGACGCGATAAACTTTCTTCTTCGCGACCTTGAAAGTGCCGGTGAGGTACACTGCCCTTGCAATAACGGAAAATACGAGCTACGATTTTGTGACGGCGGCATACAGGTGTTCTGTGAAAATTGCGGAGCGGCGTACACGTTTTACGCAAAGAGTGCGGCAACGGCCGAGGAGTACCTGTCGCTTGATAAAATTGAATTAAAGTAAGTTGTAATATTTTAGAATTCCGCGATAGATGCCCTCGGCAAAAAGCTCAGGCGAATAAACCATAAGCTCAGCATCGTCAGGGTTTGAAATAAAGCCCATCTCAACGAGAACTGCAGGCATATTCGTTCGGCGAAGCACGTAAAGACCCGGGCGCTCTATTACCCCACGGTTACGAAGGCCCGTTAAGAGCGTCATTTCTTCAAGTATATCCTCGGCAAGGCCGTTTGCAACGGGTGAGGAGTAGCTGTAAACCAGAGCTTCTGTGCCCGTGGCCGACGAATTTACCGACGCATTGGTGTGAAGTGAGAGAAACACGTCAGCACCCCAAGCATTTGCCTCGCGTACTCTTGCGACAAGACTGCTCGAGTTGCTTGTGCCCAGAACTGTAGTTGGTGTGGGTCGTGATAGCTTAAGCTCAAAATTAGGGTTTTGGCGAAGTAAATTGTAAAGTCTTACACCAATGTCATAGGTAATATCCTGCTCATAAAAGCCGTTGCCCTCAGCACCCGTGTTAAATTCCGAAGGGTTGTGCCCCTGGTCAATATATATTTTTATACTCATTTTGCTTCTCCTTATTTTATACTGCTTACAGTATATGTCTGGAGTGAAAGGTTTGATAATGAACGAAATGAAAAGACTGCACAGCTTTGTGAGGCGGGCGGTTGACGACTATAATATGATAGAGGACGGTGACAGAATTGCCGTCGGTATTTCTGGCGGTAAGGATTCGCTGACACTGCTTGCCACCTTAGCGGAGCTTAGACGCTTTTATCCAAAAAAGTTTGAAATTGTTGCAATAACGGTTGATATGGGCTTTGAGGGAGCAGGTCTTGGCAAATGCGATTTTTCCGAGGTCAGGGAGCTTGCGCGCAGGTTGCATATAGATTACAGAATAGTTAAAACCGATATAGCCAAAATAATTTTCAACGTAAGGCGTGAGCCTAACCCCTGCTCACTGTGCGCAAAAATGCGCCGAGGCTCTTTACACGCTGAGGCTGTCGCGGCTGGGTGTAACAAAGTAGCTCTCGGCCACCATTACGACGATGCGGTGGAAACCTTTATTATGAACCTGTTTTTTGAGGGCAGACTCGGTTGCTTTTCCCCCGTTTCATACCTATCACGCAGGGATATTACACTCATTAGACCCTTGATATACGCTACCGAAAAGGACGTAGAATATTTCGCACGCAAGAGGACCTTACCCATAGTAAAATCGCCCTGCCCCGAGGACAAGGCGACAGAAAGAGAAAACGTAAAGCAGCTTTTGCTGCGACTGGAAAAAGAAAACAAGGGTCTTAAGCACAGAATTTTTCACGCAATATGCGAGGGAAATATAGACGGCTTTAAGCTTTCGGGAAGATACCCCGATGCGGGTAAAATTGAATAAATAAGCATTTTTGGAAGGGTTTAGCAGTAAAATTCAAACTAAACCCTTCTTTTTTTGTCTTTATTAAAATATTTTGTCGATTTTATTGATTTTCCGCCCGCGCCATGATATAATATAGTGAGATATTTTACACGCATACGCGTTAATACATACGGAGGAGTGACGATGGGAAAAGGTATATACACCTATTACAAAGAGCGTCTGATTGAAATCGGCGGTAAAAACAAGTGCCTTTACCTTAAAAACGTTACGGGCAAAAGCGCTTACGATATAGGCCGAATTTTTGAGGGGCGCGACGAAAAGGTTGCGGAATTCGTCGACTTTCTCTGGTCGGGTAAGAATTATCCCTTAACGCTGATAGATAAATCTGAGCGTAACGATATTATAAGAAACATAGAGATGGCAAAGCGCGGCGGCAAGCCCGAGCCCGTCTCACCGGTGCTTGACGAGGCGGCACAGAAAAAGCGTGCACGCCAAAGGGCGGAAGAAGAAAAAAGGATAATCGAGGCTGAGGTTACGAAGATAAAGGAGCTTAAGCGCGAGATTGAGTCTATAGAGCAGGAAACGGGCAGAAACGAGCTTTATCTCGGCTATCCCTTTGTTTTCGGCTGTATTCCCTCAGGACCTACCAAAACGCTTATAAAAGCACCTCTGTTACTATTCCCTGTTAAGATAGAAATTGAGGACGACTATACTGTTGAAATCAGGCTAAATGAGGCTGAGAAGATACATATTAACCACGCGCTTGTCTATGCATACGCACAGGCTAAAAGGCTCAGAGTCGAGCACCTTGACCTTGAATATGATACTCTTGCATCGCGCTTTAAGACGGTAAGTGACGTAGTCAACTACCTTGTTGGTTCTAAAATTAAAATTGACTGCCAGCCGTCTAAGAACGTGTTTGCTTATGCCAAGTTCAAGGAGCCTGAAGCAAAGGCAGAGCTATCGGTAAGATACGGCGCGGTGATGGGCCGCTTCCCTCTTTCAAACTCAATATACAACGACTATACCCTACTTGAGAAGAAAAACCTTACAAACGACGCGGTAAGCGAGCTTTTGCGCGTCGGCAAAATAAAAAAGGCTAAGAAAAAGAATAAAAAAGGCGAAAAGCCCGCACCCAGCTATGCCGTAAAGATGCTTGACTATGCTCAGAGCGAGGTAGTTAAAAAGGTTGAAAAAAACGGCAACATGGTCATTTACGGCCCGCCCGGCACAGGTAAATCGCAAACTATAGTTAATATTATCACCGATGCTATTGCCAAGAAAAAGCGCGTGCTTGTGGTTTCGCAGAAGAAGGCCGCACTTGACGTAGTTTACAACCGCCTTGGCAATCTTGGCGAGAAGGCTATGTACATTACCGACGAGGGTAAGGAAAAACGCGCATTTTACGATAGATGCATGGCGGCGCACACGCGCGAAATGACTCTCGACGTATCGGGAATTTCAGAGCTTGAGGGCGAGTATGCCGCACTTGAAAAGAAGATTGCCGACGAGGAGAAGAAGCTTGACACCATTTTTGCGGCGCTTAACACTGTAAGACCGTTTGGTCTGTCGCTTGCAAAGATGTATTCCACCTCGCAAAACCTTACTAAGAGCTCATTTGAATATTCCGTATATTTAAGAATGATAGAGCACCACGAGCTTATGGCTATGAATTTCCACGAGCTTGACGAGGCTCTCTTTGGCATCCGCTCAATGAACCTTGGCGAGATGTACTACAATTTCATGCAGGATAAGGAGAAAAATCCGCTTATCGACTATATGCTGCCTGAAATTGATATACGCACTATAAGCGAGGTCAAGGGTCAGCTTGAGGATATTGAACGCTCTAAAAAGGGACTTTTCAACACCTCAAAATACCCTTACTACAGACAGGTGCTTGCATATTATCAGCTGATAAAGTCAGAGGATAACCTCGACTACGTCGTTAAAATGCAAAGACGGCTTGAATACCCTGCCGCCTCGTTCGGTATATTCAAGAACGGAAAGCGCGAGAGGGCAATCAAGGAAGCTTTTCTTGATACTCTTGACGCAATTGACGCACACGTTAAAGAGTATTCCTGCCTTTACAGAGTCTTGACACCTGACGGATACCTTGCGGTAATCGATAATATTCTGCGCGGTAATACCTCATACGTAAAGCTTGTGCACGAGGCGCTTGATAACTATATTGCCCTGCGTGACTTTGGGCTTTTGCTTGAGAGCCTTGACGGCAACAAGCTTAACATACTTAACTTTGCTTACACAGAGTGTAAGAATTACCAGAGCTACAAGGACATAATTGAAAAATTCCTTGCTATAAGAATCTATCACGAGGTCTTGAAGTACGAGAAAATGTACGAGAGCGACCTTGCAAATATCGTTGACTTCCAGGATATAACGACGAAGATTTATAAGCTTAAGGAAAAGCAATTGGAGCTTGCCTCAGAGCTTTGTGCCGGTAAAATGGGCAAAGAGTACGAGGAGCTTTATAACGGTGCTAAGAACAACAAGGATTACCTCTACCAGATTTCTAAGAAGCAGAAGTATTGGCCTATCAGAAAAACTATGGAGGTTTACGGAGAGTTTGTACTTTCTCTCTTCCCCTGCTGGCTGCTCTCACCCGAGAACGTGTCAAGCCTTTTACCTCTTGAGAAGAACCTTTTTGACATCGTAATATTCGACGAGGCATCGCAGGTATTTATAGAGAGCACTATTCCCTCTATTTTCAGAGGCAAGTCTATAGTTGTAGCAGGTGACGACAAGCAGCTGCGCCCCTCTGCAACCTTTATGCGCAGATATCTTGGTGCTGACCCTGATATGCACGAGGATTATTCCGTGCAAGCGGCTCTTGAGGTTGACAGCCTTCTTGACCTTGCGGTTGCGAGGTATGAGAGCGCAAATCTTACATACCACTACCGTTCACGCCACCGTGAGCTTATAGATTTCTCAAATAACGCCTTTTACGCGGCAGGGCTTGGAATTGCGCCTAACATTTCAAAGAATCCTACCGAGCGGCCGATTGAGAGATACAAGGTTGCGGGCAAGTGGATTGACCGTAAGAACAATGAGGAAGCTAAAAAGGTTGTTGAAATCTTGAAGGAAATTTTCAAGACACGAAAGAACAACGAATCTATCGGAATTATCACCTTCAACAGCGACCAGCAGAGCTGTATTGCAGACGTGCTTGACAGCGAGGCCGCACGCGATGCTGAGCTCCGCTCTGCACTTGTTAAGGAAAAGCGCAGGGTTGAAAACGGTGAGGATACGAGCATATTTATCAAGAACCTTGAAAACGTACAGGGTGACGAGCGAGATATTATAATATTCTCCATAGGCTACGCACAAAACGAGAGCGGCAAGGTATACACGTCCTTCGGCTCACTCTCGCAAGAGGGTGGCGAGAACCGCCTTAACGTTGCAATTACCCGTGCTAAATCCAAGGTTATAATCGTAACGAGCATTGAGCCTGAGGAATTGAAGGTTGACTCCTCTAAGCATCAGGGTCCGAGACTTTTACAGAAATACCTTATGTATGCTAGAGCCGTTGCAAAGTCTGACAGTGACGAGGTACGTGCAATACTTTCTGAGCTTTGCCCGACCGATGCGGATACGGACAGAAAGATTACGGGTATCAAAGAGGTTGAGGAGCAGATTAAGGAAAGGCTCGTTAAGCTCGGATACGTGGTTGACACGGGGCTTGGCAATAAGAGCAACCGCATTTCCCTTGCGATATACGACCCCGATACGGACAGATACCTTGTGGGCGTTGAGCTTGATAAGGACGCCTTCAGGGGCTCGCTCTCCTCTATGGAGCGCGACGTATACAAGCCGAGGTTCTTAGAAGCACGCGGCTGGAACATTATGCGCGTATGGTGCCGTGACTTCTGGCTTTATCCTAACAAGGTCATAAAGAGCATCGTAAACGCGGCAGAAAAGGCAAAAAAGGAAAATAATTCAAAAAAGTGTTGAATTGTTAACATTTACAGTCTAAAATAGTATACAGTAAAAAACGAAAGGGTAAAAATCAAAATGTTTAACTTTTTACTTGAGGGTGGTGACAGCGGTCTTAGCACCTTTATCACCTTTGGCGGCATCATACTTTTAGTTGTAGTATTTTACTTCTTTATGATTCGTCCGCAGAAAAAGCAGGAGAAGAAGGATGCAGAAATGCGTAACGCGCTTGCTGTCGGCGACGAGGTTACAACCATCGGCGGTATTATCGGTAAGGTTGTTTCGATAAAGGAAGAAACCTTCGTGCTTGAAACCACTAAGGACAGAACGAAGATTCGTTTCCTTAAGGGCGCAATCAGAAGCGTTGACGTGCGCGTTGCAGACCTTGTTGCGGCTGAAAAGGCAGCGGCAGAGGCACAGGCAGCACCCGCTGAGGCACCTGCAGAAGCTCCGGAGGCTAAGGCAGCGGAAAACGACAAGCCGCAGAAGAAAAAGAAGAAGTAATTTGCTTTCTTCGTCATAAAATTAAGGGCATGGGAATAGGCTATATTACAAGCTTTCCCGTGCCCTATTTCTTTTTAGCAGAAAGGATTAAAATATGAATAGACGCAAAAGCCCAAGCAAGGAAACAAAGCGCTTTAAGCTGCTTATATTCGGCACACTCGGAGCGGCCGGCTCATTTTTCGTTATTTCCTTTTTACTTTCTCTAGTTACTTATGCCTTGAATGACCCACTTGGTGCGATAGGCATAATGTCAGAGGCCGCGCTTATTATCTCGGCATTTATATCGGGGTTTGTTATATCGCGCTTAGGCAAGGAGGGCGGTATGCTGACGGCTTTTTTATCGGGTCTTCTCTTTTCTCTTATAATGCTGCTCTCGGGATTTATCGCATCGGGCGGTAAGATACCCCTCTCCTGCCTTTTAAGCTACGCAATTTACATAGCCGTCACGTCACTTGCGGCACTGTTAGCAAGAAAAAAAGGCCACAGGCGCAGACGTAAAATATAACAAATATAAAAGGCAGAGGTGCTGTTTTGTGCCTCTGCCATATTTGTTTGATATTACTTATTCAAAAGCTCTATGTAATAAGGAAATAACTACGGTATCTATTATGCTCGCGTTTATTTTAGAGTATTTTAAGTAATTTTTATTTTTGCTCCTATAGATTTTAGCTTTTCTGCAAATTGCTCGTAACCCCTGTCAAGTATATTAGCGCCCTCTACTCTGCTCTCGCCCTCTGCAAACAGTGCCGCTATTACAAGTGCCGCACCGCCGCGCAAATCTCTTGCAACAGCAGTAGCGGGAGTAATAGTGCTTTTATATATTTGTGCGGCCGAGTCGCTGAGCTTATAGGATAGACCCATTTTGCCAAGCTCGAAAAGGTAGCCAAATCGACCCTGCCATACCGTTTCTTTGATACTACCGCCTTCACTGAGTGAGAGAAGCGGTGCCAAAATCGGCTGTAAATCCGTGGGAAAGCCGGGGTATGGTGCGGTAACTATTTCTATCGGCTTATCCGCCTTACCCGAGAGGTAATACGCGCCGTCTATTCTATCCTGCCTGATGCCCGAATTTACAAGCGGACACAGAAAGGAATTAAGCTCGAATATATCAGCCCCCATAACACCCACTTTGCCGCCCGAGAGGGCGCTTATAGCCAAAAACGTGCCTGCCTCTATCATATCACCGGGGATTGTTATACTGCTGCCCGTAAGCCTTGTGCCGACCACGTAAATAGTGTTGCCCCTGACGGTTATTTTAGCTCCTGCACCCCGCAAAAACTCAATAAGAGTATCTATATGAGGCTCACGCGAAGCGCCTCTGATAATACTCTCCCCCTCTGCCGTGGCAGTTGCTATTAAGGCGTTTACGGTTGCGCCTACGGAAACTATGGGAAAGCTTATTTCGGCAGCTGACAGTGCATCTGCTAAGAGATGCTCACCTGAGTCGACAGCACCTAGAGTATGCATAGCGTAAACGTGTAAATCTATGGGCCTATCCGAAAAGCTGCAGCCGCCAAATCCCCCTGTCAGTGCCCTGCCAAAGCGACCAAGACACGCCCCTATAAGATAAGTAGATGCGCGCAAGCGACAGACAAGCTCGTGCCGTGGCTCGGTATAAGATAGGGTGCGTGTATCAATAACAGTGCAATTTTTGCTTTTTGTGATTACCGCACCAAAGCCGCGCACAAGCTCTAGCGCTACCCTTACGTCCTCAATGTCGGGCAGGTTGTAAACTGTATTTATGCCGTGTGTGACAAGGGTTGCGAATATAACTGGCAAGGCGGCATTTTTTGACCCGCTGACACGTACAGTGCCCGAAAGGGGCGCACAGCCCTCAATAATATATGTATGCATAAAAACCCCCAAGAAACAAGATATTACATCTTATTCCCAAGGGGTTAAAACAGTTACTTATTGTAATATGCAACCGCAAGCCTCACAACGTACCCGTAGCTTACAGTGCCGTCTGTGCCGTTGGACTTTAAATAAAAATCGTTCAGACGCTCGTTTATTTTACCGATTACGCTGTCCCTATGCTCAGCACTTACTGCCGACGTTGCTAAAAGGTCAGCTCTTGCGCCCTCGCACAGTGCCGATTTTAAGCTTAGGTAGGTATCCTTATCCGAGGAATAGAGTGCCGAGGCAAGATACTCGTACATACAAAGATATCCGCTGTATCTGATATAAGGGTCAGAGGAATTTATACAAACGAGAAAGGCCATAAAATTCGCCTCATTCTCACGGCTGATACCTCGCGCGTGGGCAAACTCGTGCGCCGCAGTAAAGGGTATCTTATAATCGGGGTATTCGGTATTAACGTTAGGCTCGCCCGTAAAAAAGCTGTATATACCGAGAATGCCCGCGTCTGACATTACACCGCTTAAAAGCACGGGCTTTGCACGCGTTGTGTAGGTGTGTAAAAACTCGTGCTCCTCAGAAAATTGCGAATACGAGCGAGAGAGCTTATCGGACAAGTCGGCAAAGGAATACGGCATAATGCTCTGCCCTTCATAGCTTACAAGCTCCGAGTGCCTGTTTACCTCGTCAAGTACCGTAAGATAGGTGCTTACGAGTTCACCCTTTGATATATCCGTTTTATTTTCAAGCGAAAGCTTTGCCGATAGAGGCGTGGTATGGTAGCCCACACCGAGAGTATATATATACGACGTGCAAATCAGCGATATTACCGCGATAATTGCAGCAATAAATCTGACACGCCCCCCTGCTTGCCTGCCAAACCGAATGCCTAAATATATTACCAAGGCTAAAATGGGCAGTGCGAAAATTACCAGAACCTCAAATAGTGAAAACGGAAAGAGGCGGTTAGCCGTGCCGAGAATGGCGCGCAAAAGATGCGATACCGTGGAGTTTAAAAGGTCGGCAAAAGAGGCGTTTGCCCGTGCAATAAAATACACGGGCAGGGATATTAAGAAAAGTAAAATTGATGCTATAGAAAAGAGCGACAGGTTGCTTTTTATAAAAGCGAGAGCTTTTCTCATTTCTCTTCCTTTACTTTATTTCTATTACTTCACCGTGGCGGCAGAGCGATGCCGAATAAAAGGCGGTCAGTGCCTTTACCATCTCGCATACGTCAGCGGTGCTTGCGGTTTCAGTGGCGGAGTGCATAGCAAGCTGCGAGAGACCTATATCAACTGTGGGTACGGAAACCCTGGTATCTGCAATAGAGCCAAGAGTGCCGCCGCCTGCGATATCTGCCCTATTATAATAGTTCTGCAGCTTTACGCCGGCCTTTTTGCATATCTTGGTAAATACGGCGGCCGAAAGCCCGTCTGTTGCATAACGCTGTGACGCGTTGAATTTTATCACAACGCCGCCGCCAAGAGTGGGCGCGTTCTGCGCGTCTGAGAGCTCGGGGTGATTCGGGTGGCAAGCATGCGCGTTATCTGCGCTTACCATAAAGCTGTTTTCAAGCATAGTGTAATAATTCTGCCCCGCAATTTTCTTAAGCGTTGCCTCAAGAAAATCAGAGTCTGCGCCCTGCTTGGTTGCCGAGCCTACCTCTTCGTTATCGAATATAGCCAAAACCGGTACTGACGCAGTGCTTGAAGAATTCAAAAATCCTAAAAGCGAAGCATAAACACACTCCAGGTCGTCAAGTCTAGGCGACAAAATAAGCTCTGACCCATAGCCTACCAAGCGCGGCTCTTCTCTGTTATAAAGAAAGAGGTCGTGTGAAATTATTTGCTCGCGCTTTACGCCTATCTCTTTTGCAACACTCTCCATCAAATGCTCACCCTCACCGAGTCTGTAAAGGGGCAAAAGGTCGGTTGCGGGGTTGAATTTATAGCCGTCGTTAACACTGCGGTTCAAGTGGATAGCAACACTCGGGATTGTAACGAGGTCGCAATCAAGGTTAACGGGCACGCTCTTTACCCCGTCGCCGCTGTCAACGAGCACTCTGCCCGCAACAGAGAGGGGTCTATCAAGCCAGGAGTAATAAATCATACCGCCGTATCTTTCAACGTCAAGCCTTGTATATGCACCAACCTTCTCCTCGGTTGCCTTAAGGCGAAAGGCGGGGCTGTCGGAGTGAGTTGCCGAAATCATAAATCCCACGGGTGACTTTGGAATACGGAAAGCAATAAGAGAGGTGCCGTTGCGAACAACGTAATATTTACCGCCCTCTTCTATTTTGAACTCCTCGTCCTCATAAAGGCGAACGTACCCCTCGCTCTGCAATCTCTTTTCAACCGTGCCCACCGTCTGATAGGCTGTGGGTGAGGATTTTATAAAATCAAACAGTCCCTTTATCATTATTATCTCCTTAAATATATCTTTTTAAATATATTTTACTACCTATAATAAAAAAAGTCAACTTTAGTGTTGAAAAATAACGCCGTTTGCGGTAAAATAGTTATATAAATGTAAGCTTTTGGAGGGCGTATGTTAAATATACCTGAATATAAGGACGCCGAGCGCGTATTTTACTTTTTTGAAGAAATATCAAAAATCCCGCACGGCTCGGGTAATACGGGCAAAATTGCCGATTATCTTGTGGATTTTGCCAAGGTGCGCGGGCTTGAATACGTGCGTGACGAATTTGACAACGTGGTTATAAGAAAGGGTGCCGTCGCGGGATATGAAAACAGACCTGCCGTGGTTTTGCAGGGCCACCTGGATATGGTAGCTGAGAAGGTACCGGGCTCCGCGATAGATATGGAAAGCGAGGGGCTTGAGATTTACCGCGACGGCGACTTTCTGCGCGCGCGCGATACTACACTTGGCGGTGACGACGGTGTGGCAATAGCTTATGCCTTGGCCTTGCTTGACAGCAGGGATATCCCCCACCCCGATATTGAGGGTGTATTTACCTCTGACGAGGAAACGGGGCTTATAGGCGCTGTAAACATCGCACCCGAGATGGTTAAGGGCAGACTGCTTATTAACATAGACTCTGACGAAGAGGGGATATTCACAGTAGGATGTGCAGGCGGTATGCGCAGTGATGCGGTGCTCAATATTAAGCGCGAGGAAGAAAGGGAGAGGAGCGTTATCTCGCTTACCCTTGGCGGCTTTAAGGGCGGCCACAGCGGTGTTGAGATAGACAAGGGGCGCGAGAATGCAATTAAGGTGCTTTTCTCTGTGCTTGCAGAGTGCGGCGCGCGCCTTATAAGTGTAAGCGGCGGTAACGCAGACAATGCAATACCCCGTACGTGCGACGCTAAGCTTGTTGCAGACAAGGCGGCACTTACAGCGGCGCTTGAGAGAGCTAAGGCAAAGCACGCCGAGTGTGAGCCCGATATATGCTACACTGTAAGTGAGAATGTCGAGCGCGTAAGCTTACTCACTGCCGAGAGCTCACAAAAAGCGATAGACCTTATTAACGAGCTGCCGAGCGGAATTATTGCAATGAGCACCGACGTTACAGGACTTGTTGAAACCTCGCTTAACCTCGGTATTATAAGGCTTGAAGGCGACAGACTCTCAGCATCATTTTCCGTCCGCTCTGCAAAGGGCGAGAAAAAGGCGGAGCTTGGCACACGCCTTGAAAGAATTGCAAAGAAATACGGTGCCGACTACTCTGAGCGCGGGCACTACCCTGCCTGGGAATACCGCAAAAGCTCTCATTTACGTGACGTAATGATAGACGTATATAAAAAAATGTACGGTAAAACACCCGAGGTGGTGATAATACACGCGGGTCTTGAGTGCGGAATACTCTCTGAAAAGCTCGACGGGCTTGACTCTGTATCTATAGGACCCGACAACTTTGATATTCATACTACCGAAGAGCACCTCTCAATCTCTTCAACCGCAAGGGTATGGGAATTTTTAAAGAACGTGTTAAAGGAAATATAATATAACCGAAAGGACGAAAAAATGAACAAGACCAGACTTAAAAAGTACGCAAAGCTTATAGTAAGATGCGGAGTAAACGTAAAGCGCGGACAGGAGGTTTCTATTACCTGTGAGCTTGACCAGCCCGAATTTGTAAAAATGGTGGTTGACGAGTGCTATCGCGCAGGCGCAAAGAAGGTTAGCGTTGATTTCAGCTACGCGCCCCTTACAAAGTCGCACGTTAAATACTGCAAAGAGGACGTGCTTGGCACGCTTGAGGATTGGCAGATTGCAAAGTGGGAGCACGCCGCAAAGGTTCTGCCCTGTAAGATTTACCTTATGTCTGAGGACCCCGACGCACTTGAAGGCATTGACCAGGGTAAATTTGCACGCGCTATGGCAAAGCGCTCTAAGCTTATAAAGCCGATACGCAATAAAATGGAGAACAAGTACCAGTGGTGTATCGCCGCTGTACCCGGCAAGGAATGGGCAAAGAAGATATTCCCGAACGAAAGACCCGCACGCGCTATGGAGCTGCTTTGGGAAGCTATACTTTCAACCTCGAGAGTAACAGACGACCCCATCGAGGCGTGGAGATTGCATAACGAGGACCTTGCAAAGAGATGCGAGTATCTCAACTCTCTCGGTATCAGGGAGCTTAAATACAAGGCGTCAAACGGCACTGACCTGCGCGTTGGACTTATACCCGACGGTATATTTGCGGGCGGCGGCGAAACTGCGCTTGGCTCGGGTATCTATTTTAACCCGAACATCCCCTCTGAGGAAGTATTTACTTCACCTATGAAGGGCGAGGCTGAGGGTATAGTTTATTCGTCACGCCCCCTTGCCTGCAACGGCGTGCTTGTTGAAAACTTCTGGGTTAAGTTCGAGGGCGGCCGTGCGGTTGACGTTGGCGCTGAGAAGAACGTTGAGGCACTGCGCGAGCTTATAAAGATGGACGAGGGTGCCGCATACCTTGGCGAGTGCGCGCTTGTACCCTACTCTTCACCCGTAAGAGAGAGCGGACTTTTGTTCTATAACACACTCTTTGACGAGAATGCAGCTTGCCACTTAGCACTTGGCCGCGGCTTTACCAACCTGCTTGTTGATTATGAAAAGTACACCGAAGAAGAGTGCCAGGCAAAGGGCATTAACGACTCTATCGTGCACGAGGACTTTATGATTGGAACTGCCGATATGTCTATTATCGCAACCACGCGCGACGGCAAGGAGATTGCTATATTCAAGGACGGTGAGTGGGCGTTTTAATCCCGCCTTTAGCCAATGAGAATTTTAATTATACGACACGCAGAGCCTAACTACGCAATAGACGGCCTTACCGAAAAGGGACAGCGCGAGGCGGAGCTTTTAGCCGAGAAAATGCGCGGTGAAAATATAGACAAGATATACGCCTCCCCCCTTGGAAGAGCAAGGCTTACAGCAAAGCCTATTGAGGCAGTAAAAAATATAACTGCCGAGGTATGCGAGTGGCTGCGAGAATTTGACTATGCTACGGTAAAGTTGCCGTATCTATCTTCGGACGCGTGCTGTTGGGATTTGCTGCCCGAATTTGTAAATATGCACCCGGAGCTATATTTACCAGATAAGTGGGCCGATGTAGATTTTATAGCCGATTCTAAAGTACCGGATAGCTATAGGACTGTCTGTACCGAGCTTGACGAGCTGTTAAAAACACACGGCTACGTGCGTGACGGGATAAATTACCGAGCGGAAAACCCAAATCACGAAACTATAGCACTTGTATGCCATTACGGAGTTAGCTCAGTGCTGCTCTCGCATTTACTTAACTGCTCTCCATACTCAATATGGCAAAACTGCGTTACACTGCCAAGCTCTGTTACAACGCTTTATACAGAGGAGCGGCGCTGTGGCACGGCATCGTTCAGAATGTGCGGTATGGGCGACCTATCGCACCTATATAAGGGCGGTGAGGCTGCAAGCTTTGCCGCGCGCTTTTGCGAATGCTTTACGGACGATACAAGGCACTAAGTAAATGCAAAATTCAAAATGCAAAATCAAGACGAAAGTTACGAGAATGCAAAATGTAGCGGAGCGTGACCGAGCCGCAGCGAAACAAATGCAAAATGCAAAATAAAAATTGAAAAAAAGAGATTTTTCGTTTCACTCAAAATGACGGGGTACTATACCCCATTATCATTCTGAGCGTTGGCGAGAAATCTCTTTTTATATTTAAACTGATATCACTTAAAATCCTTATAATAAGTGCCGAGCGCTGCAATTTCACCGTCGGTTAGTGCGCCGTCAAAGAGCATAAATTCATCAAGGCTGAAGCCAAACTTAAAAGGATATTTACCCGTGGTATCCTGGCCTATAACAAATTTTGTGCCCGCATCTGAAAGAGAGGCGTTCATTCTGAGCCACGGTACGCTCATAGTAGCCACACACTTAAAGTCAAAGTAAATTGACGCCTTACCCTCTACTCTATCCATTACCACCGCAAAATGCATCCAACCATATTGGTAGTCACCGGGCAGGATAGCCTCAACCAAGGTGGGTCTGCCGCCCGAAACAAGCTCAAGGCGCGCCGAATGCACGGGGGGAATTACGTAGGTGTTACGCATAAAGTTTATGACAAAGCCGTTTACCAAATCTTCTCTTGCCACCTCGTCAAAATCCTGGCAGGGCTTATTGGTGAAGAGGGGTGAATCCATATAAGGAGAGCCCGTTTTAATAAATGCCGCTACTGTTACACTGCGCCTATCAAAGTCAACGCCGTCTAGGGTCAGATAGCAATCGTCAATCTTAGCACACTTGCCAAAATAACCGTCGCGGTATTCTATATCACCGTGGAGAGTAAAGGGCGCAGTATTATTATCAAACGAGGCATAGTGCATAAGCCTTTGCGATATATTTCCATCTACAAAGGACTTAACGTCGGGTGTAGCTACGGGCTTGTGATAACGGGGATTTTCGGGGTCGTGGTATTCGGGACGCACGTCTTCACCTAAACCGCGGAATACTCCGTGAGGTATGCGTGCACTGTAGGTTTCGGGCCTGTCAATACCCATAGCATAAAGAGCTATTGCGGCTACGTCACGTATCTCCATATTCTTAGGCTCTTTGCACTCTACTGTTTTACCTGCTGCTGCAAAAATAGCATATTTCTCCTCGTCTGTAAGGCCGCCGTGGCCGCGCCTGATGCCGCCGTGGTCGGATACAACCATAAAGAGTGTATCGTCAAGCATACCGGCCTTTTCTATAGCGTCGTATATCTCACCGACGAGGCCGTCTATATAGGTTATCTGCTTAAGATGGTCGGGGCTGCCGTAGCCGTGGATATGGCCCGTGCCGTCTGTGCTGCCAAAATAAATATAAAGAGCCGCCGGCTTCTTTTGTGGTATATACTCGTCTATGGCGTAGCGCGCCGCAGCGGTATCGTTAAGCTTTATCATAGTAATGCCCGCATCATTCTCAACAAGACCCGCGATACCGGGCCAGCTATATATAACACCAACCTCACTATCGGGGTAGGCATTTTTTATAACCTTAAGGAATGAGGGGTATCTGTACGCACTCTTGGGATATGGGTTATTCTCTACGTAATCATTTTCAACAATGCCGTGATGCTCGGTCAAGCAGCCGTGAAGGCAGGAGCCCCAAGAATGAGCGCTTGAGGTAGGAGAGGTGACGCGCATTTTATAAGTAAGCGCACCGTTTTTAAAAATTCTATCAATATTCGGGGTTTCGGTTTTAGTATAATACGCACCCGCACCGTCAATACCCAATAATACAACGTGCTTATAATCTGCCATAATACACCTCTGTGTTTTAGTTTTTCTATGCTTTAATTTTACCATTTTGCCAAGGTTGTGTCAACAAATTTCACCTAAAAAGACCGTAATTTATACCTGTAAAACAACAAAAAGGACAGGGGTGCATAGCGCCCCTGCCCAAAAGGAATAAATTAGTTAAACTGTGCGTAGTGAATTAGTTAAACTGTGCGTAGTACTGACCGAGCGCTGCTATCTCCTCTGCGGTAAGTGCGGAGTTGAAGATAAGGAGCTCGTCAAGCTTCTTAGAGTACTGGTTAACACCTTCGCCTGTACCGTCCTGACCTATATGCAATGTATTACCATTAGTACTATCAGCAGGGAGCCCAGGAACGTTTGCGTGGTTATACCAGTAACCGCCTGTTATCGGATACTCTACAAAGTTGTAATAAATTTTCCAACCCGAGGTTCTGTCAAATACAGCGGTTACGTGCATCCACTCATTTGCTACGTGAGTATCACCGTACTTGAACTGAGCATAATAAGGATTGTGTCCGTCACTGGCATAGAATATAATAGCACCAGCCTCACGGTTGTACTCAAGGCGGAAGCCTGTGTTGGTGTTATTGGCTCTGCTCATTGTACCCATAATTACGGTGGAATACACTTCGCTGCCGCCGAAGCCAAGATAATCGGAATTCATCCAGAAGGAAATGGTATAGCTATCGTTACCAAACTTATAGTCGGAAAGCTCAACTGAACCGTTACCAAACTGTGCACCGTTGCCAATATAACCGTTTGTGTAACCTACTGAACCATTCTCTGATATATCACCGTTGTACGAGCCGTCATTTGTAAGGTCGCCGTTAAAGCCCATATTCAAGACGGGCGCCTTGGTAATATAATCCTCAAGAGGATTAGCATAGTAGCATTGGATTGCAGTAATCTCTGCGCTTGTTATAGCTCTCTTGAATATCATAAGGTCATCGATATTAGCAAGGAGAGTACGGTTTGTGTTACTGTTAGCAGAAACATTACCAAACTGACCGATATTGAAGGGGTTATCAGTATCAACGGAGCTGAGGAACGGCTCTGATGTTGAATAATATACAATATTCTTTCCCCAAGCTTCTATTGCAGTAACTTCAGCAAAGTTAACATAAACGCTGATAGTGCCACCCTGTGCCAAGCGCTCTGCCACAATGGTAATATGAGTCCATTGTTTCTCATAGTCAGCTGCGGGTAAGCTGTAGTTAGTTACGTAGCCTCTACCGGAGCCGTCGCCCATCGTTACGTTAATTCTATCATGCTGATTGTTGAATTCAATGGAAATTCCTGCATTTTCACGGTTAATACCGTTACTGTTTGACATAATCGGTACGCAGTATCTGGTGGAACCGTTGTTTTCACCGGTTGCCATATCCATCGGCTGGAGCCAGAAGGAGAAGGTGTAGCTGCCTGTGCCAAGGTCAAAGTTATCTATTGAGAGATAGCTCTTACCGTCAAAGTAAGCAGCCTGACCGTCAACACCCTCAACAAAAGGAACTCTGCCGCCCTGCATAGAAACGTTTACGTCAGCCGTACCCTTATTATTCATAGTACCGTTAAAGTCAAAGTAGAGGTCGGGCTTAGCGTTTTCTGCAAATACGTCGGTAACGTTCTCTTCGTCTTCAACCTCGTCAGAAACCACGGGAGTTCTGTTAAAGTACTCGGAAAGGTCGTTAATATCGTTTCTTGTAAATGCACCGTCAAAGTACATAAACTCGTCAACAGAAAGACCGCACTTACGCGCATCTACTGTACCTGTAGCATCGTTACCGAGCGTGAGGTAGTCGTAGATTGTGGTCATGGAAACACCTTCCATAGTGCCGTAGTTGTTATGGATAGGAATTGTATACATCTCGCCAAAGTCATAGCAAAGGGTCATGGTTTCGTTTGCTCTGTCAAATACGAGAGTAACGTGCATCCAACCTCTGAAATAATCTTCGGGAAGGTCTACGTCCTCACCAGCGCTGATAGAACCGGTACCGTTACCGAAGTTATATCTGAACTTAAGGTTATCGGGACCTGTGCGCTCTGCTAAGAGTATGAAGCCATGCGCACCGGTGTCTGACACCTTGTTTGTAATAATCGGGCTTGAAATTTGAGGTGACGGCATCTTCATCCAGAAGGCAAGCGTGAAGCTGTCATTACCCGGAGCAAAGTTCATAATATTGAGGTGGCCGCCGTCAAGGTTTACACCCTGGCCGAAGTAACCGTCCTCATAAGTAATCTTACCAAACTCCTTAACCTCTCTGCCGAGAACGTCTGTAGTATTACCGTCAAAGGGCAGGTAAGCCAAGAGCTTATTATTAACAACATTTGTAATATAGTTCGAATTACCTGCAGCAGGAGTCTGCTCGGGAAGGTGGTAACGGGGGTTATCAGGGTCGTGGTACTCATGACGCTCTGTAGCCTCAACACCGTTGAATATACCTGCAGGCATAGCAGAGGTATATGTATCGGGCTGAGCAAGACCGAGAGCATAAAGAGCAACAGTAGCACCGTCACGAAGCTGCATATCCTGTGCCGCACCGCCAGAAATTACGGTTTTACCTGCTACAGCAAACATACCGTACTTCTCAGTATCGGAAAGACCGCCGTGGGTTTTATCAATTCCGCCGTGGTCGGTTGTAACGATAAAGAGTGTGCTTGTGCCGTTAGCAGCATCCTGCGCCATGATTGCATCGTAGATATCCTCTATCTGAGTGTATGCAGTATCGATAGCGCTGTAATAATCAGTTGTATGGTGACCGATATTGTGTCCAACAGTGTCAGGATTGCCAAGGTGAACAAAGAGCATCTTGGGCGCATTATCTACAAGATAGTCGCTTACAAGATAGTCAGTAACAGCAGCATCGTTACCTTTGAAGTTCTTGGTGGTGATACCGTAATCCTGCTCTACTGTACCGTGTATACCAACCCAGTTGTATACAGCCGCAACCTCTTCCTCGGGGTAAGCGTCCTTAACAAGCTTAAGAATTGAGGGGTACTTAGAGATATGAGGATAGGTTAATGCACTTTCAACAACAGTGTTTTCTACGTAGCCAAGATTCTCGGGCTTAACACCGTGAAGAAGACCGCCCCAGCCTACGCAGCTTGATGTGGGGATTCCCACGTGCATAGTACGGGTAACTGAGCCGTTACCGAATATCTTATTGTGAATTGCCAAGGATTCTGCACTGATATTTTCGTGATAGAATGAGCCGGCACCGTCAACACCTACGATAACTACACGGTCGTAAGCACCGTAAGAGGGCTCGGTAGCCTGTACAGATGCCTTAATGGTAGCGTTTGTTTTGGCAGTATACTCAATCTTACCGCCGTTGCCTACTGCGTTACCGTTTGCATCAAGCCAAAGGGCGTATTTGTTAGTTTCGTCAACGGGTGCAAAAACGTCAACCGTCTGGCCCTTCTTGAGAAGGCCGTAGGAAAGACCGTCCTTAAGTGTAGCACCGCCGGCAAAGTTAACCTTAACGTACTCGTCTGTTGCAAGTCTGTCAATGTTAACGTTAAATACTTCCTGTGCTGCCGCACCGTATGCAAGCATCTTCTCAAGCATGTTTGCAAGCTTAGCATCGTCGGTAGGAGTACCTGTAACGCCGAGCATGTTCATTGCATACTGAAGGATAG
>JAZRFH010000013.1:0-2879 GCA_045661245.1 Eubacteriales bacterium
ACTTGGCCGTGATCTTGTCAAAGTAAAAATCAAACTTGGTTTTGCTTTGATCAAGCACACTCTTGAAGCGCTCAACGCCGTATTTGCGGATATATTCGTCCGGGTCCTTGGCGTCCGGAATTTTCAGGACGGTAGCCGTCAATCCAACCGCCTCTAAAAGACGAAGCGCCTTATCCGCCGCCTTCTGTCCTGCCTCATCTGCATCGTAAGAAATAATAACCTTTTTGGTATATCTGCTCATTACTCTTGCCTGCTCCGAGGTAATAGCAGTACCGAGGGTTGCAACTGCGTTGGTTATGCCTGCAGCGTGTAACGCAATAACGTCCATATACCCCTCACACAAAATCAGTGCATCCTCACAGTTAAGGCGCGCAAAATTGAGTGCAAAAAGATTTCTTGACTTTTTAAAAACCGGTGTATCAGAGGAATTTTTGTATTTAGGCTTACTGTCGTCCATCACCCTGCCGCCAAAGGCAATAACGTTACCCGAAACGTCGATTATCGGAAACATAACACGGTTTCTGAATGCATCAAAGTACGTACCCCTGTCGCTTTTACCGCAAAGGAATCCTGCAACAAGCTCGTCGTAGCTATACCCTTTTTTGAGCATATACTTCGAGAAAACGTCAAAGCTGTTAGGTGCATATCCAAGCCCAAAGTGCTTAATCGTAGCAAGTGATAGCTTTCGCTCCTCGGTAAAGTATCTGAGGGCTGCCTTAGAATCACCGTTATCCGAGAAAAGACATGCATGGAAGAATCTTGCCGCATCGGCATTCATTTCATACATACGCGATTTTTCAAACTTAGGCTTTTGTACAAAGCCGGAGTTATCCGAATCAATTACGGTAATACCCGCGCGCTTAGCTAAATACTGAATTGCATCGGGATAATCAAGATGCTCCATTTTCATAGTAAAGCTTATCTGGTCACCGCCTGCACCGCAACCAAAGCAGTAAAAGCTGTTATCCTGCGGATAAACTGTAAAGGACGGTGTTTTTTCACTGTGAAACGGACATAAGCCCTTAAGGTTAGAGCCTGCGCGCTTTAATGAAACGTAACCGCCGATAAGCGTTTGTATATCGGTACGCATCAATATTTCTTCAATTGTTTCTCTGCTAATCAAGACTCTCACCTCCCTACGTTAATAATATACGCAACAAATGGAGTAAAACACTTTATTTTTCTATAAAAAATCGTACTTTTCGCTAATTATTTCGAATTTTATTCTGCCTGCCGATATTTGGGTGAGCATATCAATAAGCTCGCCGCTGGTCGATTTTAGAATTTTGCCTGTAATTTCAACCTCTTCGGCAAATCTTTCGTCTGTAGTAACGAATTTATACTTACTGAACGCGCCCGAGAGCTTTTGATAATCCGAATATGAGGATATCAGCTTTATCTCATTATAAATATCATAGGTTACTATCTCGGCATTAACCAGAGCCTCCTGTGCGGCGGCGGTATATGCGCGTACAAGGCCGCCTGTGCCAAGCAAAGTGCCGCCGAAATATCTGACAACAACTATCGCAACGTTTGTAACTGCCCTCTTGCGTATTACGTCAAGCACGGGCATACCTGCCGTGCCCTGTGGCTCTCTGTCGTCGGAAAAACGCATTATCGTATTCTCGCGGCAAACGTATGCATATACGTGATGGTTAGCATCAGGATATTTACGCTTTATGCTTTCAATAAACGAGAGTGCCTCACCCTCGCTCGAAACAGGTGCGGCAAAGCCTAAAAACAAGGATTTTCTATCCTCATATTCTGCTGTTGCCTCGTGCTTAACCGTAATATATCCCTCCATATTACACCTCGCCCGTTATATATTTGTTATACTGCCCCTGCCCGCGGCTATCAAGCACCGTTACTACGACTATTCCCTCGTCGGTATAATCGCATTCTTCAACGGTATAGCTTTTATAAAGCTGATTCAGTGCCCCCTGCTCGGTATATGGGATTACAAGGCGCACTCTTTTGCTTGATTTATTTATAAGCTCGTCGAGCATCACAAGCAACTCGTCAACGCCCTCGCCAAGCTTTGCGGAAACCGCTACGGTATTCTCGTTCTGAACGCCATAGCTTACTACATCAAGCCCATCACATTTGTTGTATACGTAAATAATAGGCTTGTCCGAAGCACCAAGCTCATTTATGATTTCCTCTGTAACCTTAAGATGTGCTGACACCTCAGGGTCTTTCGCATCGGACACTACGAGCAAAATATCGGAAAATCTTACCTCGTCAAGAGTTGATTTAAACGCCTTTACAAGATGGTGCGGCAGCTTTCTGATAAAACCTACGGTATCGGTAAAAAGCACTGACTTTCCCGACGGCATAACCATCTTACGCGTGGTGGGGTCAAGAGTTGCAAAAAGCTTGTCCTCACACAGCACATCAGCACCCGTAAGCCTGTTAAGCAGGGTCGATTTACCTGCGTTGGTGTAGCCTACAAGAGCAATTTTAGATATACCGCTTCTATCGCGCGCAGAGCGCATAACCGCCCTGTTTTCTTCAAGCTCTCGAAGCTTTGCCTCAAGGCTGACTACTCGCTCGTGCAAATGACGCCTATCTGTTTCAAGCTTACTCTCACCGGGGCCGCGTGAGCCTATACCACCGCCTTGACGCGAAAGCTCAGCACCCTTACCCGTAAGTCTTGGTGCAGTATATTTTAACTGTGCAAGCTCAACCTGCAGCTTACCCTCAGCACTTACGGCGTGCAATGCGAATATATCAAGTATAAGCATAGAACGGTCGATAACCGTAACGCCCTCTATATCATTCTCAAGGCTTCTTATTTGTGCAGGAGTAAGTTCAAAATCAAATACAACAAGCCCTATTTCATTATTATGGCACAAATCGCGTATTTCGGCAACCTTACC
>JAZRFH010000014.1:0-3385 GCA_045661245.1 Eubacteriales bacterium
ACCGCAACGGTGGTCTGGCGCATAGACATCAGGCGCATACCGATATTCTCGATAATGTTACGAGGGGGCAGGGGCAGGGAGCGCATTTCTTTTGAGTTTATCTGCTTCGATTTTGATACTATCGAAATATACCTATCGTAAATCGTAGAGTTGAAAAGTGCGAAAAGACCGAAGGCAAGCCTTGCGCAAATTTCGGAATTTGCGTCCTTAGTATCAATAAAGTTTATCTTGTTGTGCGTGGATATATATTTGTACTGAGGGAGCTGGCTGGCGAGGTATACGGCGGAGTTTACGGACCTCTCGTCACTGCCTGCGGGAACTCGCTTGATAAGCACCATATTTTTGTTCTTTTGTATGAGATTTTTATGCACGGGTGCTATGTACTGGTGCTTTATGGGCATAGGGAAGCGTACCTGGCCGCCGCTGATTGCACTCGGGCGCAGAAGGGGAACACAACCCTTGATTGGCTCGGTGAATAAAAGACCCTCGCATCTTGAGTCTATTACAAGGCCGGTTGACATCTTAAGGCCGAGCGAGGTCAAGGTTTCGGGAAACATAGAGATGTATTTTACTATGCGAGTATCCTCTACACTCTTTGGCAGGGTGAGCGAGCCGTCGTTTTTATCTACAATAAAGTCGTAGTCAAGGGGCGGCAGAGCCACGGTATTTTCGGGCTTGCCCCAGTCGGTCGAGGTGGATACGGTTACGCACTCGGGCTTATCACCCTTTGCGTATGAGAGTATCATTACCTTTTTTAAAGGAATTGCGCGCTTGTCGTTTTTAGCCTTGCCGATAAAGAGATGCACGCGCAGGAGTGAGAGCGTATCCTTCATTTCCCGTCTGAAGGGAGCCTCGGCAGATGCGCTCGCAACGGTTGTGGGCATCATTATAACGAGCTTACCGCCGTCTTCAAGATGCTTGGCCGCAAGACGTGCAAAAAGAATTGCGGAGTTGGTCTTAACCTGCGTCACTTTTCCGACGCGTACAGCCTCCTCGGAGGTCTTCTCAATCAGCTCTGTCGGCGGATTGCATATAATTATATCAAACTTATCCTCGACCGTATCAAAGAGTGTAACAGTGTAGTGGCCCTTTGAGTCGGTAATATAATTTTCCTCGTAAACGGTAAAGTAAAGCCTTACGTCATAGTCGTGACGGGCCTTTTTTCTTATTCTCTCAAGGTTATCGTAAAGCTGTGGCAGAAATACCTCGTTATTCTCGTAGCAGGTGAGGAAAATCTGGCGGCAGCCCTTTGCGTTTTTGCAGATATGCTCAACTACCGCGGCAGAGAGTATACCCGTGCCGGCACCGGGGTCAAGAACTGTATAAGCCGCCTTATCAGCATCAAGCACTAGCATATCCGCCATAAGGCGCGCACACTCACGCTTGGTGAAAAATCTGCCGAGTCTTATATTATCGCTTTTTGATTTGGCTCTTACAAGCTTTGCCGTGTTTCTTACTGCAAGGTTAAGCATTGAAAACGTCCTTTCAAAAATAAGTGAAATTCTGCCTTGAATTATCTTTGTTTCATTCTAACATATTTTGATAAATCTTGCAAGGCATTTTTAAAAATTTTAATAAAAATTGTTGCAAAGTAAGAGATAAGATGGTATACTTAAATAAAAGTCCATAACCCGAAAGGATTTATTGAAAGTGGAAAACAAGCAGAGCAAAAAAATCAAATTTTTGCATTGTAGCGATATTCACCTTGACGCGCCTATGCTGGGGTTGCCGCAGGATAAGGCTGACGAGAGAAGGCGCGAGGTGCGCTCGACCTTTATGCGTATGATGGAATTCGTCAGAGAGAGGGCTATAGACTACGTGCTGATATGCGGCGACCTTTTTGATACCGCGTATGCAACTAATACTACTGCGGAAATAATTATAAGAGAATTCCGTAACTGCCCCGGTACAAAATTCATTATAGCACCCGGTAAGCACGATTATTTTAATGACAACCCGATATATGCGTCGGGCAGATTGCCTGAAAACTGCTACGTTTTCTCAACCGACACGCTATCCCGCTTTGATTTTGAGGAGGATAGGCTGACTATTTACGGCTGGGCGTTTAAAACCGATTCACTTACGGTAAGCCCTATTGCGGACACACACGCATCAGATGCATCTAAAATCAACATTGTTTGCGGCTACGCAGACCTTGACGGCAGCTTGAATTCGACAGATTGCCCGATTTTGGGCGCGGATATGAACAGCTTTGGTGCCGATTATTACGCATTTGGCGGTAGGCACGCAAGGACCGAGTTTATAAAGCGCCAGGGCTCAATGTACAGCTACTCAGGCTCGCTTGAGTGCACGGGCTTTGACAATCCTTATCTTGGCGGTGTAAAGCTTCTGACAGTTGATTATAACGACGGTGAGCTTGGCGTTGACGGCAAGCATATATCCTTCGGCCGATTGAAATTCGTTACCGAAGAGATAGACATTACCGGGGTGAGTGCAAACAACGAGATTACCAATCGTATAAGCAAGCTTATAAGCGCTAAAAAGTACGGTATGGATACTGCGCTCAGAACCGAGCTTGTAGGTAATATTGACCCGAAGTTTACAGTGCCTACACATATTGAGTCGGACGCGTTCGGTCTTTACCATTTTGAACTGGTTGATAAGACTCTGCCTCTCTACGGTACCGAGCACTTTAAGCGCGATATGTCGGTAGCGGGTGAGATTTACAGACGGCTTTTGCCGATGCTCGAGAGTGAGCGCGAGGAAGACAGACTACTTGCGGCAAGGGCGTTCAGAGTAGGTCTTGCGGCGCTTGAGAATAGAGAAATTGATGTTTGATTTTACGTAAAAGAAGAGCGGTGTTTTGTCTGCATCGCTCTTTTGTTTTTTATTTTTGCAGTTATAAATATTTTTTCTCCCGTGGGATAAAATAATAAAAAAGAAAGGGGTGGAGAAAAAATATGCTATTTTGCAAGGACGAAAAAAAGAAGAGCCATACAGGCCTTGTTCTTATGGCGGGCGCGCTTATGGCAATCGGTGCTGTCAGCGTTTTTAACTGCGGTAAAAAGTGGATGTGCAAGAAGGGTGGAAAAATGGCCGAGTGTGTACGCGGCATAATGGAGCCCGAGGATTTTGGTTGTAAGAGTGAGTAAGATTTTAGCGTTGTGCTCTCGGGTACAACGCTATTTAAATGCAAAATGCAAAATTCAAAATGCAAAATCAAGACGAAGGACGAGAAAATGCAAAATGTAGCTGAGCGTGACCGAGCCGCAGCGAGTAGCGAAGCGGCGCGAAGGTATTGAATGACAGCCTAAACGGCTGTCAGACCCTGAGCGTGACCGAGCCGCAGCGAGTAGCGTAGCGGCGCGAAGGTATTGAATGACAGCCTAAACGGCTGTCAGACCCTGAGCGTGACCGAGCCGCA
>JAZRFH010000015.1:0-90228 GCA_045661245.1 Eubacteriales bacterium
AATTGCTCTATCAATTTGGCAACAATTATGTCCGTCAATCGAAATAACATTCCAGCCGTTTGCCTTAAAACGACAAATCTGGTTGGTGGAAGATGCAACCGAAACATTGCCGTCAATGGTTACATTATTATTGTCCCACAAAGCAATAAGTTTGTTTAATTTCAGATGTCCGGCTAACGCAATTGCCTCCTCTGAAATACCTTCCATTAAACCACCGTCGCCCATAAGCACATAGGTGTAGTGGTCGCAAACATCCGAACCGTATTTGGCGGAAATATTTTTTTCAGCCAAGGCCATGCCAACCGCAGTAGCAATACCTTGTCCCAAAGGTCCTGTTGTAGTATCGATACCGTCTAAATGACCATATTCAGGGTGACCGGCGGTTTTGGCACCAAGCTGACGAAAGTTTTTCAAATCATCAAGTTCAATATCATTGTAGCCCATTAAATAAAACAATGAATAAAGCAATAGGTTTACTTGAAATTTATCTTTCCCTATGTTAAAATAGTTACAAAACAAGAAAGGCGGACCGGTATGGCTAAGGTGAATTCTCCCGACGGGCTGATTATAATAAACAAACCTAAGGATATAACCTCGCAGGGCGTGGTAAACCGCACGAAAAGACTGCTGTCTGCACAAAAAGCAGGACATACGGGCACGCTTGACCCACTTGCTACGGGTGTATTGCCCGTGCTACTCGGCAGAGCGGTAAAGGCGAGTGAGTATATGCTTACGGAGGACAAGCATTACGGTGCTGTGCTTTTGCTTGGCGTGACGAGTGACACCGAGGACGTTACAGGAGAGCTTGCGGCGGGCGGTGAGGTGCCGTGTGAAGAAACGGTATTATCGGTAATTTCCGAGTTTCGGGGCGAGATAATGCAAACGCCACCGATGTATTCTGCCTTGAAAGTGGGCGGCAAAAAGCTCTGCGACCTTGCCAGAAGCGGCGTAACGGTTGAGAGAGAGCAGAGAGCAGTGCACATTTATTCAATAGAGGCAAAGCGCCTTTCGGCGTGCGAATATTACCTTGACGTCAGGTGCTCAAAGGGCACGTATATAAGGACATTGTGTGCCGATATAGGTGCAAGGCTCGGCTGCGGCGGAGTTATGAAGGAGCTTGTGCGCCTTTCTGCCTCGGACTTTACGCTTGACGATGCGGTAAGCCTTGACGAGCTTGAAAATATGACAGATGCCGAGCGACTTGAGAGGGTAATACCCACCGAGCGCATATTTCAAAAATACAGGGCGGTTACCTTGCCTGACTTTTTCTCACGCCTTGCCCATTCGGGGCTTGAGATTTATCTTAAGAAAATCGGAGTTACCTTGGATTTGCATGAGCGCGTCAGACTGTGCGATAAAAACGGATTTTTTGCCCTTGGAGAGGTGCGCGAGTTTGAGGGCGGGCTTGCGATAAAGCCTATAAAACAGTTCGGTTAATAACTGTTTACAAAAAGAAAGGAGATTATATGCTATGGCTATGAGCTTTACACCGATGCAAAGGCTTGCTATCGATACGCGCGACAGAACTCTGCTTGTTTCTGCTGCGGCAGGCTCGGGCAAAACCGCGACACTTACAGAGCGTATTATATCTTCTATTCTTGACGAGAAAAATCCTATTGGCATTGAGGATATGCTGATAGTTACCTTTACACGTGCGGCTGTCGGAGAGCTTAAGGAGAGAATAGCTAAGGCTATTAAAAAGGCTATAGCAGAGCACCCGGAGAACGAGCGCCTTGAGCGCCAGCTTTATATGCTCCCCTCGGCTAAGATTTCTACTATCGACTCGTTTTGCTCGTCCATTCTGCGCGCAAACTGCGAGCGCGTAGGTGTTAACCCCGGCTTCAGAGTTGCAGATACCGCTGAGGCGGAAATATTGGCTGAGGGTATACTTGACGGACTGATTTCCGAGATTTACGAGGGTAGAGAGCCCGAGGTTGCAACCCCTCTTGATTTTGAGCGCTTAGCCGACTGTATGACCGATACGAGAACGCAGGGCGAGCTTGCGGTTATTATACTTTCTCTTTATAATTCCACACTCTCCTCATTAGAGGGCGTCGGCTCTATTGCCGAGCTTGTAGAGGAATATAATCCCAATAAATATACCAATCCCGAGAGTACGCGCCTGATAGGCTACGCAATAGAGAGGGTAAAAGAGGCGGCGGCACACTACAAAAAGCATTTTGATGCTATAGTTTGCGAGATTGACCTTATCGGCAACCCGAAATCACAAAAGCTTAGGGCAGTGCTTCAAGACGATATAGCATACCTTAACAATATAATTACGGCAAAGGGGTATACCGAGCTTCGAGGTGTGCTCTTTGATTACGAGCCTGCAAGAACTCCTGCGTCGGGCGATAGCTCCTTGCCGCCTGTCACCGAGCTGAGAAAGAGCATGAAGGAAGACGTGCTTGGTATGCGCGAGAGATTTTTTTCTTTTTCAAAGGAAGATATAAAGACGGCATACCAAGCTCTTTACAAGGAGCTTTCCGTGCTTTTGCGCGTGCTTTATAAATTTGACAGTCTATTCCGCAGTGAAAAAATCAGGCGCGGAATTTTAGAGTATTCGGATATCGAGCGCTTTACCTATGAGTGCTTATGGCAAAACGGTGAGCTAAGCGAGGTTGCACTTGCACAAAGGTCACTCTACCGCGCGGTTTATATTGACGAGTACCAGGACGTAAACAGTCTTCAGAATAAAATATTCGAGGCCGTGTCTACGCCGTACAACCGCTTTATGGTTGGTGATATAAAGCAGAGTATTTACGGATTCAGAAGCGCAAATACCGATATTTTTGCCGATATGAAAAAAAACTACGCGCCTATGCGCGAGGGTAGCGAGCCTGTGCCGAGCACCATATTTATGTCCGAAAATTTCAGGTGCGACAAGGGCGTTGTTGACTTTGTAAACGATATATTTGATAAATTATTTTATCACCTGCGCGACAGCATTGGATATTTAGACGGCGACAGGCTTAAGTATGCCAAGCGGCACGAGAGTGAGCCCCAATACAGATACCCCGAAATTTGCGTATCGGACAAGTGCGAGTTCCTGCCCGAAAGTGATAAAAAAACGCACACGCCTACCGTGGTAGCGCATAAAATCAAGGAGCTGCTCGCATCAGGTACTCTTGATAACGGCCAGCCTGTGCGTCCGTCCGACATAGCTATAATTATGCGTGCCGCTAAGGGGCGCGAGGGCTATTACAAGGCCGCACTTGATGCACTTGGCATACCTGCGGCGGTAGCTGACGATACGAGATTTTTCTTAAATTCAGAGGTCCTGCTCGCGCTCTCACTGCTTAACGCTATAGATAACCCAAGGAGAGATATATACCTTGTAGGTCTTATGTGCTCGCCGTTATATTCCTTCACACCCGACGAGCTAACAAAAATTCGTGCTGCCAGCGGCGCTACTGTTTACGAGAGTCTTGTAAGCTATACCGACGCGCACCCCGAGTTTGAAAAGGGTAAGGACTTTATTTCGGAGCTGAATTACTACCGTATGCTATCTGAGGGAATGCCCACTGACGAGCTGATTTCAATGCTCTTCAAATCAACGGGCCTTATGGCACTGGGTGCGGCGCGCGGCGGTAAGGATAATCTTTTGCTCCTATACGAGTATGCAAGAAGATTTGAGGCTGGCTCATACAAGGGTTTATATAACTTCATCAGCTATATCAACAGTGTTATTGACAGAAAAAACGCCTTTGATAAGCGAGAGGCTCCAACAGATACGGACAGTGTGCGTATTATCACGATACATTCGTCAAAGGGGCTTGAATTCCCGATAGTATTTTTCGTAGGTGCAGACGAGAGTCTTAACCGCTCATACGGTGCGCCACCGAGATACGTATATAAAGAAAATTTCGGCATAGGTATGTTTGCGCGCACGCCCTCGGGTCTTGGCCTTGTTGAAAACCCCACGAAGGCTATAATATCCGATTACGTAAAACGCAATGAGCTTGAAGAGGCGGCAAGAGTTATGTACGTTGCGCTTACAAGAGCGAGAGAGCGCCTGTACGTTGTTGCATCTTCGGGCAAAAAGCTTGATAGCTTATACGAGGAGATTGATGCTAAGCGAGAGTTTCTTGACGATTACTCGGTTTACTCACTTTCAAGCTATCTTGAATTTATACTCTGTATGCGGCAGTTTAAAACGGTTAGCGCAACCGAATTTTTGGGCTTTTCACCTTTAGAGAGTGATACCTTAACCGAGTTGAATATTGTCGGCACTGAAGTCAAGAGCGCGGCAAAGAGCATCGGGGACGATAGCCTTTCAGAGCTGCTCATATCAAGGTTTAACTTCAAATATCCCGATAAGTATAAAACCGAGATACCCGAAAAGGTGTCTGTATCCAAGCTGTATCCCAAAATGCTTGATGCGGTTGTGGGTGAGGTGCTGGACCTTTCGGCAGACGAGGCGGAAGAAAGAGCGGTGACATTAGGTGTCAAACCTGAATTTATAGGCGGAAGTCACGACGATGCTAAGATGCGCGGTATTGCTACGCACCTGCTTTTGCAGTTCTGCGACCTTGATTTGTTAAGAGAGAGGGGCGCTCGGGCAGAGCTTGAAAGGCTTGTCAGGGAAAAATTCATATCTGAAAGGGACGCAGCCCTTGTCAGACTTAATGAGGTGGAGTTGTTTAGAAATTCACGCCTGTGCCGCGATATGCTGGAAGCAGACGAGCTTTACCGAGAATTCAGATTTAACGTCAAGCTGCCCGCGCATCTGTTTGTAAGCGAAATAGACAGTGCGGCTCTTCTCCAAAACGAAAGTATTTTGGTGCAGGGTGTTATTGACTGCCTGTGGAGTGACAAGGACGGGAACTATCACCTCGTTGATTATAAAACAGACAGGCTGACAGGCAAAGAGCTTGCCAACAGGGAGCTTGCTGAGGAAAAGCTAAGAAGTGCACATTCGGTTCAGCTCGGGTATTATAAAGAGGCGGTTAAGCTGATATTCGACAAATACCCGAGCACCGTAGAGGTGTATTCGATGCCGCTTGGTGATACTGTAAACGTAGATAAAACTGAGGAAAATCTATTATGAGAGAAAGTGCTGTTAACTTCTGCAAAAGGCTCAATATTGAGTTCTTTGACGAGCTTATTCCTTATTACGAAAGAGGATTAAAGCTGAAGGGAGAGCTGGGGCTATCTATTTTCGATAAAGAAAGACTTATTAAGTTGAATGAAAAGTACAGCTTTTTTAAGCACGGGTTTGGCCCTGTTTTTGAGGCGCGAGAGCACATCATCAGAAATGAAGATATAGTGCTTTTCAATTACATAATGATTGAAATTATAAAGGACGGAAAAAATACCGACAAAATTCTGCCCGCACCTCTCGGTACGTCGCCTGAAACCGATTTTTGTAACACGTATGCGGTGCTTTACTTTGTTGAGTCGGCGATAGAGATACTGAAAAAGAGGTCGCTCTCAGACGAAATTATCGGTGATTCTCTCTCCGGCATAGAATCCGAGATGCTCGCTTATCACGATATGCACTCAAGATACGGCACGCGCGATTATCAGGATTGGTACTTATATTTTATAAGGGGTGAAATTATCCGAATAGGACGATTGCAGTACCAGTTTACCACACTGTCTTCGCCAATTCGTATTTTTGAGCGTGACGGTGACGTTGTAATTATGATGGATAAGGTTGATATGCATAAAAAGGGCATGCTTTTCGGCTCGCTCGGTCAGGACGACGAGGCAGGAAGATATTATGCTGAGGTTAAGACGGACGGCAACCGTATCACAGGCTATGCAGCTAACAAATACGGTGAGGTTGAGCCTGTGCCTGTAACGATTGAGGGATATTCTGAGCCCCTGAAGCTCGGTGATAACATCGCAGCCATACATATCACAAACGGTGAGCCCTTCGGCTTTGACAGTGTAAAGGATTCCATAGACAGGGCGCTGGTTATTTTCAGAGAGCATTACCCCGATATGAATATTAAGGGTCTGTTCGGTCACTCATGGGTATTTGAAAAGCGTCTGCGCGATATAATGGGCAGAGATACAAATCTCACCCGTCTTGCAGATTATTTCGTTTGTTATCCTGCTAAAGGAGGTATGCACGGCGTGTTTGAGTACGTTTTTTCAGTGCCGCAGGATACGCCTTACAAGAGCCTGCCCGAAAACACCTCCATGCAAAGGGGTATAAAAAAGTACCTGCTTGACGGAAATATCTTCTACGAAAAGATGGCAATAAGGTTAATTAAATAAAAAAATGAGAGCTGTAAATAAAACTACAGCTCTTTTTCAATGCTTTGATTTATTTAACACGTACGCTGACTTCTCCCGTAGCAAGCAGCTCCTCGCGGCCGTCGTCAAGCCTTAAGATAAGCTCGCATTTGTCACTTATGCCAAGCACTGTGGCAGGGTAGCTCTCACTCTTTTTTATAACCGTTACCGCTTTGCCTATAAGCGACGAGTGGCGCCTGTATTCCTCAGCGCACTCAGGCGTGCCAAGCATACTGAGATTGCAAAAGAAAAGCTCGGTGACTCTTGCTGCCAGTGAGATGGGTGATATGGGTGAGCCAAGCATCTCAAGTGTAGTTGCAATTTCGGCAATCTCGGAGTTGACAGCTTTGCCGAGGGCATTGATTCCGATGCCTACTACAGCATATTTTAATCTGCCCGTGTCAGCCGAGAGTATTCCCTCGGTAAGTATACCCGAAAGCTTTTTGCCACCCAGCACAATGTCGTTTACCCACTTTATTTGCGCGGAAATGCCCGTAAGCTCCTCTATTGCCCGCCTTACTGTAATTGCTGTGTATGCGGTTATCGCAACTGCGTCAGAGAGGTCTGTGTCAAGCTTTAAGAGTAAGCTCATATAAAGACCGCCGCGCTCTGAGATAAATTTTCTGCCAAGCCTGCCGCGGCCGCCGGTTTGCTCCTCAGCTATAAAAAGAGCACGCTCGGCATCATTGTTCTCAATAAAGGCACGTGCCTCGTCGTTTGTTGAACGTGTGGTTTCGTAAATGAATATGGGGAGCCCCGATTTGAGCTCCCCACACCTGAAGCTCTCGCGAAGCTTTTGTTCGGAAATCTTCATACTAAGTCCTTAATGTAAATAAAACTTGTCTAATTACTGCTTTTCAACAGAAATTACAACGTCTTCTCCGTTAACGTTCCATAGCTTATTGATGTCAAGCTTGGTATCAAACAGAATATCAACAGCAAGCGTTTCGTCCTTTATAACCTCCGCATTGCGCCTTGCAACTTCAGCTATTTTAGCATTGTCTGCAAATGCAATCTTGATATTGTCCATAACCTCAAAACCGGAATCCTTACGCATAGTCTGCACCTTTGAGATTATCTCGCGCACGTTGCCCTCTTCTATAAGCTCGGGGGTAAGGTTTTTATCAATAACTACTGTGACACCGCGGTCTGAAAGGCTCTCAAAGCCCTCTTTTTTTGTCATTTCAATAAGCAGGTCGTCCTTTGTGAGCACGATTTCTGCATCTCTTGCGGTAAAGGTGATAGCACCCTTCTCGTTAAGCTCGTCCATAGCCGCGTTGCCGTCAAGAGAAGCAAGAGTATTTCTTATATCACCAAGATACTTGCCGTATTTAGGTCCTACGGTGCGTAGCTGGGGTTTAAACGAGTAGGTTGTAAACTCACGTACGTTATCGGTAAAGATAACCTCTTTTACGTTAAGCTCGTCCCTGATAACCTCAATAAAGCTACCGTCGGGCGTCTTGTCTGCCTTAACAAACATTGTCGCAACAGGCTGGCGGTTCTTTATATTCGCGGCATTACGGCAAGCTCTGCCAAGCACTACAATGTCAACAACCTCGTCCATGTTTTCGATAAGCTTAAGGTCAATAAAGCTCTCGTCAGCTACAGGGTAATCGCAAAGATGTACCGATACGGGTGCGGATTTATCAACAGAGCATACGAGATTTCTGTAAATATCCTCGGTAATAAAGGGCACCATCGGTGCGGCAATCTTGGAAAGAGTTACAAGGCAGGTATAAAGTGTCATATACGCATTTACCTTATCGCTCGGCATATCCTTTACCCAGAAGCGCTCACGGCTGCGGCGTACGTACCAGTTGGAAAGACCGTCAACAAAGTCTTCAAGCACTCTCGTTGCTTCGGTAATCTTGTATGCACTGAGATAGCCGTCGACTGATTTAACGGTAGTATAAAGCTTTGAGAGAATCCATCTGTCCATAACCGAGAGAGAATCCTTGTCAAGCTTATGCTTTGTCGGGTCAAAGCCGTCAATATTTGCGTAAAGCACGTAGAACGCATAGGTGTTCCAAAGCGTGCCCATAAACTTTCTCTGCCCCTCAACTACCGCGTCGCCGTAGAATCGGTTAGGCAGCCAGGGTGCTGAATTTGAGTAGAAATACCAGCGTATTGCATCGGCGCCGTATACCTCAAGTGCCTCAAACGGGTCAACCGCGTTGCCCTTGGACTTAGACATCTTCTGTCCTTCCTTGTCAAGCCGGTGGCCGAGCACAAGCACGTTTTTGTAGGGAGCCTTGTCAAAAACAAGTGTAGATATAGCCATAAGCGAGTAGAACCATCCGCGCGTCTGGTCTACACCCTCGCTTATGAAGTCAGCAGGGAACTGACGGCTGAAGAGCTCCCCGTTTTCAAAGGGGTAGTGCCGCTGTGCAAAGGGCATAGAGCCTGAGTCAAACCAGCAGTCGATAGCCTCTTTAACACGCTTCATTTCGCCGCCGCATTTCGGGCACTTAAGGGTAACGGCATCTATAAAGGGACGGTGTAGCTCGATATTATCGGGGCAGTTATCAGACATCGCCTTAAGCTCTGCAATAGAGCCTACAGAGTGGCGGTGGCCGCACTTACATTCCCATATATTGAGAGGAGTTCCCCAATAGCGGTCGCGTGAAAGACCCCAGTCCTGCACGTTTTCAAGCCAGTCGCCAAAGCGGCCCTTGCCGATGTTTTCGGGTATCCAGTTAACCGTATTGTTGTTAGCAATAAGTCTGTCGCGCACCTTTGTCATTTCGATAAACCAGGTGTCACGCGCATAGTAAATAAGGGGTGTGTTACATCTCCAGCAGTGCGGATAGTCGTGCTCAAACTTAGGTGCTGAGAAGAGCTTACCTTCTTTATCAAGGTCTGCAAGAATAAGTGGGTCTGCCTTCTTTACAAACACTCCGCTGTAAGCGGTTTCTTCGGTTAATTCACCCTTGCCGTTTACAAACTGTACGAATGGGAGCTTGTATTTTCTGCCCACCCTGTTATCGTCCTCACCGAATGCGGGGGCGATGTGTACGATACCCGTACCGTCAGACATAGTAACGTAGCCGTCGCATACAATGTAGTGTCCCTTAGCACCTTGACGCTCCGCTTCCTTGCCGGTGCATTCAAAAAGGGGCTCGTACTCGCGGTATTCAAGGGCGGTACCGGGCATTTCTTCAATTATTTCATAGGCAGGCGCATCCTCGGTCTTAAGAGGACCAAGCACGGTATCAAGCAGTGCCTTTGCCATATAGTAGGTGTATCCGTCTATAGCCTTTACCTTGCAATAGGTGTCGGTCGGGTTAACGCAAAGCGCAACGTTTGAGGGCAGTGTCCATGGCGTTGTCGTCCAAGCGAGGAAATACGCGTCCTCACTCTTGCACTTAAAACGTGCGATAGCGGAGCGCTCTTTTACCGCCTTGTAGCCCTGCGCTACCTCGTGGCTTGAGAGAGGGGTGCCGCATCTCGGGCAGTAGGGAACTATCTTAAATCCCTTATACAAAAGGCCCTTATCCCAGATTTCCTTAAGTGCCCACCATTCACTTTCAATAAAGTCGTTTGTATAGGTAACGTAGGGGTGCTCCATATCAGCCCAGAAGCCGACGGTGCCCGAGAAATCCTCCCACATCTCCTTGTATTTCCAAACACTTTCCTTACAGTGAGCGATAAAGGGCTCAAGGCCGTATGCCTCAATCTGGTCCTTGCCGTCTATGCCGAGCTTCTTTTCAACTTCAAGCTCAACCGGCAATCCGTGAGTATCCCAGCCTGCTTTTCTGTAAACGCACTTGCCCTTCATTGTCTGATATCTCGGCACCATGTCCTTGATAACTCTTGTAAGCACGTGACCTATATGGGGCTTGCCGTTTGCGGTGGGCGGGCCGTCGTAGAAGGTGTAGAGAGGACTGCCCTCTCTTGTATCAATGCTTTTTTCAAAGATACCGTTCTCTTCCCAAAATTTACGTACAGCCTTTTCTCTTGCAGAGAAATTCATTCCCGCACTGACCTTTTCGTAGATTTCCATATCATACCTCTCATAAAAGAAAACTTTAACAAACAAAAAATCCGTTCCCTATGGAAACGGAAAAAAGACCACCTTTTCACATATCAATCAATATGCGCCCGCGTTACGGTGGGCATCCGATGCCCATTACAGTGGATAGCCACACTCACAGGCATAGCTCGGAAGTGATTTTCACATACGCATACTCGGTATTGGCTCACACCGTACGCCAACTCTCTTTGACCATTTTTGCATAGCTACTGTCTTCGTCACAGCTTTTGTTCATTGTCAAATAGTAGTATACAGTAATTCATTTGAATTGTCAAGAGATTTTTTGCGCGTTGTATATTTTAAACAAAAAGTTAAATTATAGCTTTAATAATTTTTAAGGTTGACAATGCTTAAACTTTTGTGATATTATGTTATTATGAAATAGGTGGGTAAAACCGCCGATTTTTGGAAAAAAGGACAGTGACTTAGTAATGAAATTAAAAGAAAGGTCGGCATTCTCCCGCATAAAAGATTCAAGACGGGAGAGGGAGCTCGACCAAACAGTTATAAACGATATAACCGAATATACAGAGACGTTACCCGAGGGCCTTTCGAGCGAAGAGGTTGATTTGTGCATAGCCAGGGGCGAGGTAAACGTAGAGCGCGTAAGCAGCGGCAAGAGCTATTTCAAGATTATTGCCGACAACCTTTTTACGCCCTTTAACCTTATATGGGCTATTGTTGCGTGTTTTCTTATCGCATTTGAGAGCTATAACAGCCTTACGTTTCTTGCGGTTGTAGCACCAAACACACTTATTGCAATATTCCAGCAGATGCGCGCAAAAAGAACGGTGGCAAGGTTATCTGTTACAACCGACCCGAAGGCTACCGTTGTAAGGGACGGGGCACTTTGGGACATTGATGCGAGCGAGCTTGTGCTGGGTGACGTGGTTAAGCTTGAAATCGGGCGCCAGGTTTTATCCGACGGAATTGTTATATCCGGCGTCTGCGAGGCTAACGAGAGTATGCTTACAGGTGAGAGTGTACCTATTAAAAAGCAGACCGGCGACCGTGTTTTTGCGGGTAGCTTTATAGTCAGCGGTTCAGCATACGTAAAGCTTGATAAGGTTGGCTCTGACAATTACGTTCAAACCCTTGAGCGCGCGGCTAAAAAATTTAAGGCAATGACCTCGAACCTTTTCCGCGACCTTAACAGACTTACTAAAACGATAGGCGGATTTATAATTCCCATGGCTGTAGCTATGGCGGTATGTAATTACCTTGTTTACAGAAGCGAGTTTGCAGGATTTGAGCTTGCTAAAACGGTTGTTGAGAAAACCTGCGGCTCAATAGTAGGCATGGTGCCTGCGGGCATATATCTGCTCGTAACACTTACGCTTTCACTCAGCGTTATGTCACTTGCCAAGAAAAAAACACTTGTGCAGGATATGTATTCCATAGAGATGCTCGCATCTGCAGACGTTCTGTGTCTTGATAAAACGGGTACGATAACAGACGGTACGATGGCCGTTGTTGAAACCGAGATTTTAGACGGTACAGAGCGCGAGGAGCTTGTTAATATTGTTGCTCACATGCAGGGTACGGACAATGCCTTTAACGCCACCGGCAGGGCATTGATAGCCGAGTTTGGTAAGATTATAGGTACGGTTAACGATTCTGTTCCTTTCTCCTCGGAGCGTAAGTATGCCGCGGCTGATATTGCCGAGGTCGGAATTTATGCAATAGGTGCTCCGGGATTTGTACCGTGCCCCGTCAGCCGAGAGCTTGAAAAGAAAATAACAGTACACGCCGAGCGCGGTGAGAGAGTTTTGCTCCTTGCAAGGCTTAGCAAGCTCGTCGATAAAAAAGGTGTGCCGGTAGCGCTTATAGCCATAGCCGACAGAATACGCCCGAACGCAGCAGAAACTATAGCTAAATTCCAGGAGCAGGGTGTTACTGTTAAGGTAATTTCAGGTGACCACGCGGCTACAGTTTCAACTATTGCGGCTAAGGTTGGAGTTATCGGTGCTGAAAAGTATATTTCCTGTGAGTATCTTACAAACGAGGAGCTCGTTTCCGTTGCCGAGGAGTTTACTGTTTTCGGCAGAGTAACACCGGAGCAAAAGGTGCTCTTGATAAAAACACTTAAGCAAAAGGGTCATACTGTTGCTATGACGGGTGACGGAGTTAACGATACTTTGGCACTTAAGGAAGCAAACTGCGCTATCGCAATGGCAGACGGCAGTGAGGTTGCAAGAAAAATTTCGCAGATAGTTCTTATGAACTCGGACTTTGGCACCTTGCCCGACGTTGTGCGTGAGGGTAGACGCTGCATCAATAACGTACGCCAGTCCTCGACGCTCTTTCTTATGAAAACGATATTTACGATATTCATTTCTCTGTTTTCGATACTTACCGCTACGGGCTACCCGTTCGCACCCAACAATTTCTTCTTCCTTGAACTCTTTATTATCGGCGCGGCATCGTTTCTTCTGGCTCTTGAGCCAAATGATAAGCGAATAGAGGGCTCGTATCTTGACACTGTAATAATAAAGAGCTTCCCGTGTGCGGTGGCTCTGTTTGTACCAACGCTTGTGATACTTATTGTCGGAACCTACAGCTCGCTTGTAAATTATGATGTAAGAAACGCAGTTGCTATGTGCGTTGTTATTCTTGTAGGATACCTTAATCTTGTAAACATCTGCCGCCCGTATACAAAATGGCGCTTTGCCGTAGTGGTGACGGTAGGTGTGCTGCTTGCGGCCGGCATTACCATAAGCTCGGTGGCTGAGAGCATGCTTGCAGAACAGGGCATATTCGGATTTTCACACGCGATAGATAATCCCATATTCTTCATCTGGATGATGCTGCTTGCGGCGGCGATTGCCATACTTATGAACTTCTTCCGCCGTTATCTTGAGCTTGCCGCGGAAGCATTCAGTAAAAAGAGAAAAATCATTAAAGATGCTGGCGAGGTTGACGAATAATTTGGACAGTAAGCAAAAACAACCCACACCTCGATATATCACTGCGGTTTATGCACGCCCAAGGCTTGCGTATGCACTCGGCTTGCTCTCAAATGTGCTTGTTATATTTTCGGTACTTGGTTTTTTAGGCGCTGTAGTGTATCTTGCACTTAAGAGTGCTCTTGGCGCAGTAATGTTTGCGGTGCTTTGTGCAGTTCCTTTTTTAGCGGTAACGCTTCTGCGCGTGTGGATAAATGCAGATAGGCCTTACGAGGTGTATGATTTTGAAAATATTAAATTGCCGAATCAAAAAAGAGGTCGCTCAATGCCAAGCAGGCATGTGTTTTCCGCTTTTGTAATAGGCACGATGGGGTGCTTTGTGCATCTGCCGCTCGGTATTGCCGTTCTTTCTTTCGGTGTATGCATATCTGCTTTAAGAATATTGCTTGGTATTCATTTTCTGCGCGACGTCACCGTAGGTGCCTTGATAGGCATTGTGTCGGGATTGTTTGGCGGCATAGCTATAAATTATTTTCTAGGTTAAGGAGATTATTATGAAGGTTACGTGGCTTGGCGAGAACGGACTGATTTTTGAAAACGACAATATAACTGTATTCGTTGACCCGGTTCTTTTTGGAACTGATGCCGATAAGCCTATTTTAAAAATGAAGCCGGACGTTATCGTGCTGACCCATAAGCACGAATGTCATTTTGAGCGTTCAACTCTTTTGAACTTTCTTGGATACCGTAACGGTGTAACAGTTCTTGCAAGCGAGGGTGCTTATTCTGCGGTTGTGCCTCTTTGTAAGGGCGATAATCCTGTTTTGCTCTCGCCTCATTCTGTTTACAGTGTAAACGGAGTTACCTTTTATTCGGTAAAAGCAGAGCATACAGACCGCACGGCTATCGGTGTGATAATCGACGACGGAGAGAAAACTTATTACGTATCGGGTGATACTCTTTACAACTTTGACGTTATTGACGACGTGCTTGACCTGGCACCCGACGGTGTTGATTTTGCTTTCTTGCCAATAAACGGCACTGACGGTAATATGAACGCTAAGGACGCTGCTGACTTTGCATACGAGATAAGCGCAGGCAAAGCGATACCGGTGCATTTCAGACCGCGTTACGACATCGACCCGAATGAATTTGACTTTGAGGATGCGCTTATCCTTAAGCCGTATACCCCGACAGAGCTTATATAATTTAATTTTGTAAACTACAGAGAGGAGAGAACACAATGAAAAAGCATCATAAGCTTATAGATGCATGTCATATACCGGTACTTGTATTTTGTATAAACAGCTTTCTTCTGATTTATGATAACCCGTGGTGGATTCTGCCTGTATTTCTCCTTTTTGTTATATCCAACGCGATTATGGGCTTTTTTAGGTCGGACGTTAAGAGCGACAGACTCTTGTTCTCCTACCACGGCTGTGTAGTGCTTTGCGTAACTGCCGCAACGGTGCCGTTTACGGCTATGTACTATACCGTTCTTCTGTACAGATTCTTACCCGATAATTATTGGCCGCTTATTTTCAGCTTGATTTATATGGTGTGCATATATACTGTGCTTATTGCTAACGGTATCATTTCAATTTATCTGACGTCGGGTCAGCTTGGCGTAAAGTGGCGCGCCATAGCGATAGTCTTTTCAATTATACCGCCTATAAATCTATTCGTGCTTGGGCACATGGTGCTTAAGGTTTTGCGCGAGGTAGATTTTGAAACCATGCGTCACAACAGAAACAAGGCAAGGCGTAACGATAAGGTTTGTGCTACGAAATATCCGATAGTGCTTATCCACGGCATATTTATGCGAGATTGGGGTCTGTTTAATTATTGGGGCAGAATTCCCGAGGAGCTCGAAACCAACGGTGCGCGCATTTATTACGGTGAGCATCAGTCGGCACTGCCTGTAGCGGAGAGCGCAAAGGAGCTCGCGGCAAGGATTAAGCGTATAGTTGCAAAAACGGATTGCGGTAAGGTAAATATAATTGCCCACTCAAAGGGCGGTCTTGACTGCCGTTATGCAATAGAGCATTACGGGATAGGTGACCTTGTAGCATCCCTTACAACAGTGAATTCACCGCACAGGGGATGTTTATTTGCTGAAAAGCTGCTTAAGATAGTTCCTAAGTGGATTGCAAACAGAGTAGCTGACTCGTATAACAAATCAATGCGTTTTTTGGGTGATAAAACACCCGATTTTATGGCAGGCGTGCGCGACCTTACGGCTACGGCCTGCGAGCGCAGAGATAGGGAGCTTGGTATACCCGAGGGTATATTCTGCCAGAGCATAGGCTCAAGGCAAAACGGTGCGTTTGGCGGCAGATTTCCTATGAACGTATCCGAGCCGTACGTTAAAAAGCATGACGGACCCAATGACGGTCTTGTCGGCCTTTCCTCATTCTCATTCGGTGAGCAGTATACTTTGCTTGAGATTGACGGCAGGCGCGGTATTACGCATATGGATATGATAGATATGAATCGCGAGGATATTGACGGCTTTGACGTACGTGAGTTTTACGTCGACCTTGTTCGTGACCTAAAAACACGGGGATTGTAATTAAATATAGCTGTTAAAATCGGTAAAATTCGCAACATGCAACATAAAAATAAAAACGGACTGAACCATATAACCGGGCAGTCCGTTTTGTCTACATATTTAGTTTCAAATATCTCCGCCACGCTTTCTGTACTTTGCGGGAGTACAACCAAACTCGCGCTTGAAGGTTAGATAAAAATAGTTCTCTGAACGGAAATTGCAGTATCTAGCTATCTCACTTATAGATTTATCCGTTTCCAAGAGATACTGCTTAGCTATAGTCAATCTCTTTTCAATGACAAGGTCAGAGAGAGATTTGCCGAAATACTTATGTATAATTCGCGAGGTTTGCTTTGTGCTTAAGTGCAGCAGCTTTGCCACCTCGCTGAGATTAAGGTCATAGCCCGGCTTGGCGCTGTAGTCGTTTATTGCGCGCTCTATCGTCATAAGATAGCTTGATTTCAGACTATAATCACTGGGTTTTAATTCAGTACTGTCAAGATACAGTATGTAGAAAATCATCTGCAGGGTTGAAATTGCCGCTTCGTTGGTAAAATCAATGGGCGAGCAGATAAGCTTACCAAGAATTTCCAGTAGATAGTCAAGCTTTGCCTCGGTGGTAAACGTATATATATCGTCATAGGAAAAAAGTTTTTTTATAAAGGTTGCAAAGCCTGTCTTGCCGGCTGCTTTAACATCGTAAGAAATAAGTAATCTGTTATTTTTGTTCTGCGATGCACGGTGCATTAAAAAAGGTGGAATTAAAACTATGCAGTTGTTATATTCAAAAACCCCGTTTTCGGTGAAGATTTTGATGGGATCCTCGCCGACAAAAAACAACTCGTGCTTTGCGTGATAGTGCAAGATGGGATATGGGGCATTGATACCCGAAGGTATAGAGTTTGTAGAAAAACGTGCACTTACGTCTATGTTGAATTTAACGTTTCCGTATTTAAAGCTGTAGTTAATATTTTCTTTATTCACGGCGCACCCTCCATTTTTCTACATTATAGAATAACACCAATTAAAAGTCAATAACCTAAAAATGGCACATATGCACAAAACGCCCGTTTTCTGTAATAATAGGACATTTCTCTATAAAAATGTGTCTAAAAATACTTGCTCAGAGGAGCTAAAGGTTATAAAATACGGGTAGCAAATTTAATTGTAGCGCAAAAATGATATATTCTAATACGAGGGACCTGTACCCTCAATATACTTAAGATTTAATAGTAGGATAAAATGAGCAACTACACACTTGCAATTAAAAACTCCGAGGCTGTCCTTGAGGACAGAATACTTTCTGACGCGGTAATTCTTATAGAAGGCGACAAAATAGCAAAGGTCGCTAAGAATGCTGAGATTCCCGATGGCACACCTACAATAGATGCGGGCGGTAAATACGTTGCCGGGAATTTATAGACCTTTACGTCCACGAAGGAGATAGCAAGAGCACGATTTCTGACCTTACCGGGGCAGCGGAGTTTTTCTTAAAGCGTGGAACAACGTCAATGCTTGCAACACCCTGGTATACTCTTAATTTCGATACTACCATGGCGGCTCTTAAGCATATCAGGGAAAATATTAAAAACGCCCCCAACGTAAAGGGTATTTATATGGAAGGCTCGTACACCAATCCCAATCCCGAAAAATACGCGCATATTACCGACATAAACTTCATCCCATTCGGTGAGGTTGCCGGCAGTAAGCTTACTATGGATATGGCGGTTAAGAACGTTATGAAGCATACGGGCGCTGGCAGGCACGGTGCTTACCGTTTACGGTAAGGTTGCTTATATTGACGTTGATAATATAGCTATTTTCCGCAAGAGCATACAGGTTCCATCAAACCGTCCGAATCCGTAGGATATGCCCAGGGCAAAGGAATATAAACGACTCCACGACAGCAGCAGAGATGACCTTATTCCCTATACAGCGATGGAGCTTACCACCGCGGTAGCAGAGGCGGCGCGCATGCGCTGCTTGACGATATGAAGAAGTAAGATGCTTTAACCAATATAAAAAGAGGTGATGTGTTTTGTTTGCACGTCACCTCTGTTTTGTTATTGATTTTAAATTTTGATAAGCTCTTTGTTTGCGGTCTCTTCTATTATCTTGTCATACAGAGCATAAACCTCGTCAAACTCAAAGATTTTAAGCTTCTCATGGACCTCTTTTCTATGCCACTGCTTCCAGTTGTAAGAGGGGAAGAGAGGGAAATTCATAGGGAAGCCCTTGCAGAAATGCTTGAATACCGTGTCGGGCTTCATATTTCTCTGCTCGTTAAAGCGGTAGGGCACAAGCAACTTTTTGGTACAGGACCTATGTATTGCCGACTGGTCGGGCATAAGCATCCATCTTTCGTTTACCATTTTACGTGCCCTTTCAAACAGACCCGTTTCTCTTATTTTAGGCATATTCAAGAGCATTGTACCCGAGTTGCAGTAGTGGCCGCGAAACCAATGCCTGCCAACTACGTCAAGTGTTGCCGCAAATTCATATTCGGATACGTCTATGTTGAAATATTCAAGCACGTCGCCTGCACACATAATATCTGCATCAAGGTATACTATCTTCTCAGGCACGTCAAGCAAATCAAGAAACAGACGGATTGATGCGTAAGGGGTGTAGTTGTTCTTGTTGTTTTTTCCGTCACCAAAATATTTTTTGTGCAAATCGGTAACGTCGATAATACGCACTGAGCTTTGAGGATTCTTTTCACGCAGAATTCTTTCCATAAGCTCTCTTTGCTCCTCTGAGAAGGGCAAGAACAACGGGTTCTCGTCAGATAGGTCCATAGACAACAGAATTATATCAAGGGGAGCTTCAGTGTTTTTCATAATAGACAAAACCGATAAAAAGATACCGCCGAATATGCGTCTGTTGCCGCAATAACAAATCGGAACTGCCGTCATTGTTTAATTCTCCTTTTCGATAGTGTTTTGTACTTGTAATGTTTTTTCTTCTCTTTGAAAAACCGCTTCAAGAGCAATGTAAAAGCCTAAGGATATCAGCATAGCGAGATAATAGGTAAGCACGCGCCATATAAGCATACCGCCCGTAGCTACCGTATCTATCGCAATTGACGGTGCATACAGCGTTACAATGCTTGCAAATACCGATTTAAATGCGAATTCTATTCCGCCGCTTGAGCCGGGGGTTGGTAAAAATACAACCATGGTTATAGCAAACGATGTTCCCGAAATTATAAAGAACAGCTCGTCGGCAGGTATGTCTACGTACAGGGCGTGTAAAATAAAGAACGTTGTTGAGTAGTATGCTGCCATTGAGGCAATCTTAGTGAGCAAAGCCAGCAAAAATGCACCCTTTTTCTTGATTAACGAGCGGAACGCCTCTTGAACGTTTACAAAATACTCGTTAAGATTTTCTTTCTTTGATGCTACCAGCTTGCGCGTCAGACGCCATTTTGAAAGTGTGTCAACTATCCAGGTAAAAAATGACCTTGCCGTTTTGCTTGTTGCAATGCCAAGGGTTACTGCAAGAACAATAAAGTTCATTGTGAATCCGATAATTGCAATAGCAGTCATAGCGCCGTCGGTTACAAAGCGCTTGAAATAAATAAGCGCACACGCCGCAAAGCCGTTGGTTACAAGCATAAATACGAAAAAGTTCATAAGCAAAAGCGAGGTTGAGCTTGCTATAGTAACGCCCGCACGCTTAAATGCATAGGCCTGAAAGGGCTGGCCTCCCGTAGCAAACGGTGTTATTCCGTTAAAGAAATGCTCTGTCATTGCAATTCCGTATGTCTTGCGCATTGAAATTTTGTGTCCGTTGGCTTTGGTAAGTATACAAAGTGAGAGAGGGTAGAGTGCAAGATAAGCAACAAGCGCGCCAACTGCTGCCAGAACGTAGCGATAGTCGGCAGAGCCTATTGTGTCCATTATGTCACCGACGTCGCCAAGTGATAAAACGAGCGCAAGCACGAATACACCAAGCGCGCCGTAAAGCACGTACATACCGATTTTGCGTCTGTTCCCAAGTGTCATATAACTGCCCTCCGTTTACTTCATGTACTTATTTTAACACTATGTGACTAAAAAAGCAATAATTATTTGTAAATAAACAAACGTTTAGAATACTTAAAGCGCACGTGGGTAATACTTTCACAAAAAAAGACTGTTTTGTGGGGTGTTATGGAGAAATTAAGCGGTATTTATACCTGTGATGTTCTTGAAATTTCAACACGGCTCGGTGTTTCGCGCAATTTTGATATTATTGAGAAGAAATTGCGTGTTGAGGGCAGAGAAATTACCTTCTTTTACGTAGACGGCTTTGTCAAGGACGGAGTAATGCAAAGAATTATGCAGTTTCTTATGAGCGAGAAAAAGGTAGAAAACGCCAAAACACTTCTTGCCCGTCTGCCGTACGTAGAGGTCGACATTACGGAGTCGGTGGAAGCATGCGTTTCTGCAGTGCTTTCAGGCCAATGTCTTATGCTTGCAACCGACTTTAAGCGAGAGGCTCTGCTTATAGATGCAAGAACGTATCCCGCAAGAACAACCGGAGAGCCGGATACTGATAGAGTAATGCAGGGTGCGCGCGATGGCTTCGTTGAAACGCTTGTAATGAATACTGCCTTGATAAGGCGAAGGATACGTGACACCAGGCTTACGATGAAGCACTACTCGGTCGGCACGTCCTCAAAAGCAGACGTAGTCGTTTGCTATATGGACGGTGTTGCGGACGAAAAGTTACTTTCTGAGCTTGATAAAAAACTAAAAGAAATAAAGCCGAAGACACTTACGCTCGGCTACAGAAGTCTTGAGGAAAGTCTTTTGCGGCGCGGGTGGCTCAATCCCTTTCCAAAGGTGCGTACAACAGAGCGACCTGATACGGCCTCAGCACAGGTTCTTGAGGGCAATATACTTGTAATTTGCGACACGACCCCCCAGGTTATGATACTGCCAACCTCAATTTTTGATTATCTCAGCCAGGCTGACGACTATTATTTTCCACCTATCACGGGTAGTTATCTGAGAGTAATAAGAGTTGCCATACTTTTGCTTTCAATGATTGCAACACCTCTTTGGTATCTGTATCTTGAATATGCTGACGTCTTGCCTGATGCACTTCGGTTTATGGTTCCCGACGACCCCGGCGCCTTGCCGATAATTTTACAGCTCGTACTCGTTGAAATAGCAATAGACGGCTTGAAGATTGCGTCAATGAATACACCCGATATGCTGTCCAATTCATTGTCGATTGTAGGTGCGCTGATACTCGGTGATTTTGCAGTAGCCGTCGGCTGGCTTTGCCCGGACGTAATACTTTATATGGCGTTTGTAGCAATAGCTACCTTTGCACAGCAGAATGCAGAGCTTAGCTATGCTATAAAATTTGTAAGAATTGTAACTCTTATAGCAGTATATTTTCTCGGTATATGGGGTCTGATAGCGGGTGCCGGGTTGTTTATATTCTTGCTTGTCACAAATAAGGGCATAGTGGGCACTCGGTGCTATCTCTATCCTTTAATTCCGTTTAGGGCAAAAGCTCTCGGTAAGCTATTGTTCAGAACGAAGAAAGAGGATTTTAATCATTGAAGAAAGGAGCAGATAAAATCTGCTCCTTTAAAGTTTTATATCAAAACAAAAGCTCGGATATTGCTACAAGCAAAGGCATTGTTGCTATGGAAAGAATAGTTGATATTACAACAAGTCGGCCGGCATACGTAACGTCGCAATCGTATTTCTCGGCAAACATAGCGGAACTTGATGCGGCGGGTGTTGCGGCCAGTAGGGTTATTACTACGCGTGTTACGTAGCTGATTTCAATACCGCAAAGCGACAGCAAAAACATGAATAATACGATAATAAGTGGTAGCGCTAAATGACGCATAAATAAGAAAAGGTACATATACGTGTCACGAAAAGCGCCCTTCAGCTTAATTTCCGGTAGCCTTAAGCCTATAACCACCATTGATAGCGGAGCAACTAATCCCTGAAGCTTTTCAAGCGAGGGTACGATAATATCAAATTTTGTGTCGGATAGTAAAGAAATATTTACATTACAAACAAGGCATATTACGCCTATTGCCGATGCAATTGTCACTGGGTGCAATATGAGCTTGAGCATTGAAACCTCTTTTCTCATATTTACTTTTGCCGATATAAGCTCGTCCTTAATGTCGCAGTCACCGTCAAGGTCTTTGCAGTCAGCCTTGGTGCAAATATGAACACCTAGAGTCCATAAAAACAGATTGAATGAAATGTTGTATATTGACGCGTAAATTGCTGCCTCAGCTCCGAGTATGTCGTTGATTAGCGGTATTCCCATAAACGCGGCGTTTGAAAAGATAGTTACCAGCCTTAATATTTTTTGCCTTGAGTTTTCTACGCGCCTAAACATAACGAGAGATATTGCGGAGAAAACCAGGTGAGCTATAAATGAGAGTATCAGTGTCATTAAGCAGTTAAACCAAATATCGGCAAATTTACTCTCGCATGATAGATATGCGTAAACAATCAGTGCGGGCTGAGCGATGTAGAGCACGAGGTTTGATACGCCCTTGCCAAAGCCGTCGCTTACAAACTTGCATTTTTTTAAAATCACACCGGGTACCATCATAATGAACAGCACAAGTACGTTTACTATTAAAATTACTATGTCCAATTTCAAACTCCTCTTCTTTCAACTCGCTTATTCTATCACTAATGCGCTTTTTTGTCAAGCGGTATAAGATAAAACGGGACTTATTTGTATATAAAAGTTACGGTATTTAATTGACTTTTAAATACTAATATTATATAATGTAAAAAGAGCATACAAAGGAGCTTATATGTTTGTAGTTGATATGCACTGCGACAGCCTTTTGAGAGTCAGTAGCGGTCGCGGTCTTGTAAATGAATATAACGTGTCGAAAAAGCACGCGTACCTTCAGTTTTTTGCGGCATTTGTGCCTGCTCGCGCAGGCTCAGCAGAGGAGTCAAGACATATATTGATGCGTTTGGCTGATGCATATATCTCGGAGATACGTAGACTTAACCTAGTTTCCGTGCAGTCCCCCTTTGACATTTGCCGTGCAGTTGAATGCGGCTTACCGTCGGCACTGTTTTCGATAGAGGGCGGTGCGGGTCTTTATGCCGATAGTGAAGAATTGAAAACGCTTCGCAAAATGGGTCTGTCGGTTATGGGTCTTACGTGGGACAGTAATCATTTGGCATCTTCCGCATGGGATAAAATTGACACGGGTCTTACGGAAGAGGGTAAAAAAATGGTAGAACGACTCTCTGAGTACGGTATTATAGTTGACACCTCGCATATGTCGGATAAAGCGTTTTACGACACTCTTGAATGTACGTCGTACCCGGTTATCGCAACACATTCCAATTTCAGAGACGTGTGCAATTCTCCGAGAAATCTGACGCTGGATATGGCTAGGCAAATCAAATCCCGTGGCGGAATAATAGGACTTAATATTTATCCGCCGTTTCTTTCGGATAGCGGTAAGGCTGACGAGAGTGATATTTTGCGCCACGTTGATTATGCACTGACAAACCTTGGTGAAGATACACTTGCATTCGGCTTTGATATAGACGGTACAGACGGAGAGTATCCCGCAGGTTACGGCGAGTACGAGAGTATGCACGATAAGGTGTTTCTGCTTCTTTGCCGTGAATACGGCGATGCGGTTGCTGAAAAAATTGCGGGGCTCAATGCCATAAGGTTTTTAAAGGAAAATTTGTGATATGAGTGATATGGACGCCCTGTTTTTCTGTGAGCATTCATATTCGCGTAGGGTTGAGGGAAAAAGAATTTTGGCGCGCATATGTATGATTGTTGCGTACATTCTTTTTGCAGCAGCGTTTTTTGCGGCGGTCTATTACAGCCGTCTGATACCGCTTTTTGCACTGTGCCCGCTTGTGCTTTGGATAATCGTTTACTTTACCTGGCCTCTTATAAGCTACGATTTTTATTTTGAATTTCGCTCGGGAACCCTAACATTGGGTAAAGAGGGACGGAAAAGGCACCGGATAAAGCGAACGCCAAGGCTTGTTTTTCAAGTTAAATATGCAGAGCAAATCAGCCCGGTGCCCGTGGGGCGTGTTAAATTATCTAAGGGTTTGCGATGCTACGATTTTTCGGGCACGGTTAAATCCGAGAGGCGTATAGCTATAGTATTTGAGCAAAACGGTGAAAAATGCGTGTGTATTCTTGAATGCACGGCCGCTCTGGCTAAAATGCTGCGCTCATATTCGCGCTGCGGTGCGGAGCTTGGAGAATTTATAAAATTTTAATGACAACTTTAATTTACATAAAAGGAGAGAAACAATGAACGAAAAGTACTTACCTATTAAGTCAATTTCCGAGGGCGTGTATGAGCTTGCATTGCTTGCAGCGGAGAATAAGCTTGAGCTTGGCACCTACAAGTTTGAGAATGACGTTACGGTGAACGTATTCTATACCGACACTCAACCTCCCGAGAAAATAGGATATGAGGCGCATAGAAAGATGCTCGATATTCATATGTGCATAGAGGGTCAGGAGGGCATCGGTATTTGCTCGCTTGAAACTATGCGTGCCGGAGAGAAGGTATTTGATTATGACGAGTCTAAGGATGCAGAGCTCTATAAGCACAACCCGAACGGAACTCTTCACGTGCTTAATCCCGGTGATTTCTTTATTTGCTTGCCCGAGCACGCGCATAAGCCCGGTGCAACACCTCCCGGTGCTGACAGCAGAATTAAGAAGATGCTTGTAAAGGCACCCGCAGAGCTTGGCAAAAGATAAAAAGATAAAATGTTGTTTTTGGGAGCTGAATTATCAGCTCCCTTTTTCTTCAAAATAAGGGCAAGTTGAACTAGTTTATCGCGCGCGCTTTGTATTAAGTTAACAAATATGGTTTTAACAAATATTTCTTTAACAAAAGGTGTTGCTTTTTGTAGATTTTTATGATATCATATTTACGGTTACGTATTTATATATGCGCGGGCATAGCTCGCACTAATTTTGTCTGACAGAAAGGAAAAAGTATGTACGATATTCAAAAAGCAAGTGTGCTCAAACGTTTATCAGCCTTTTTGTTTGACTTTATTTTTATCGCTATAATTTCTGTCGGTATTGCCTTTGCGATTTCGGGAATAACAAATTTCTACGGAACGCTGGACAGTTATCAGGCACATATAGATAATTATGCAGAAGAACATGGAATCAAGCTCGATATAACGGAAGAGGAGTATAATGCTCTTTCAGAGGACGAGCGCAAGCTTTATGACGGTATGGGTATGGAGCTCTTTAACAACGAGGACTTTGTGCGCGACTATGAGCTCATTATAAGCTTGACGCTGGTTATGGTTACTCTCTCGCCGTTCGTTGCATTTTTAATGCTCGAGTTCTTGGTTCCTCTTTTTTTGAAGAACGGACAAACTCTAGGTAAGAAGATATTCGCTATAGGCGTTGTCAGAATGGACTCTGTGCGTCTTACACCCTTGGTTCTGTTTGCCAGAAATATACTCGGTAAATTCACTATCGGCACTATGATACCGCTTTATATGGCGGTGTTCATTTTCATGCAAGCAATATTCGGCATAAGCTTTATGTCACCGCTTGTTTGTATTGTGGTTTTTGCCGGAATTGTGCTTCTAAACGTAGGATTGTTTATTCTTACACGTACACGCTCGTGCATTCACGACTGCTTTTCAAGCACTGTTGTAGTGGATATGGCTACGCAAATGGTGTTTGAGTCGGCAGAGGAAAGGCTTGAATATAAAAAGCGTATACATCTTGAGGCCGCAGAGAAGGCCAAATATTAAATCTGTAAGCAAAAAAATGAAATATATGCACTTTTAGGAGGATATGTTCTATGAAAGTCGAACTGCAAAATCTGACAAAAATATTCCCCAGCCGTAACAAAAAATCCGGTGAAGAGGTGGTAGCGGTAAATAACTTTACCTTTACTATTCCCGACGGTAAGCTTGTTGGTCTTCTCGGCCCGTCAGGCTGTGGAAAGAGTACGACCCTTTATATGATAAGCGGTCTGCAAAAGCCCTCTTCGGGTAAAATCTTCTTTGGTGACGAGGACGTTACAGAGCTTTCACCTGAGAACAGAGGTATAGGCCTTGTGTTCCAGAACTACGCGCTTTATCCCCATATGACTGTAAAGCAGAATATTCTGTTCCCTCTCCAGAATCTTAAGGGCGCTGACAAAATGACAAAGCCCGAAATGATTGAGAGAGCATACCAGGCGGCAAAGCTTGTGCAGATTGACGAGCTTATGGACAGAAAGCCGAGTGAGCTTTCGGGCGGTCAGCAGCAGAGAGTTGCCATCGCGCGTGCGCTTGTGAAGATGCCCCGCGTTCTTCTCCTTGACGAGCCGCTCTCAAACCTTGATGCAAGACTCCGTCTTCAGACCCGTGAGGAAATCAGAAGAATTCAGAAGGAAACCGGCATTACCACCGTATTCGTAACACACGACCAGGAAGAGGCTATGTCCATCTCCGACGTTATCGTTGTTATGAAGCTTGGCGTTGTTCAGCAGATTGGCAAGCCCCAGCACATCTACGACGACCCTGCAAACCTCTTTGTTGCTAAGTTCCTTGGCACACCGCCCATCAACGTATTCGCAGGCGAGGTTCGCGGCGGTAAGCTCTATATTGGTGAGGACGAGGTTCTTAAGGTTGATATTGAGGACCGCCCCGTTTACGTAGGTATCCGTCCCGAGGGCTTTATTCCCGTGTCGGCAAGAAAGAAGATTGCGCTTAACGTTGATATTTCAAACGTTGAGGTTATGGGCCGTGACGTAAGCATAGTTTCCTCTCACCCCGCAATGCTCTCACCCTCTATCCGCTCTATTGTAGATGCTGATTATAAAATTGACAGAGATGCAGGCTCAATTAAATTTGCCCTTAAGCCCCATAAGGTATTCCTCTTTGATTATGAAACCGAAGAGAGAATTTACTTTGGCGACCAGCATCCGCTTGAAGCTCCCGAGCTTGTAGAGGAGCCTGTATACGCTGAGGCTATGGAAGAAAACTCTGTTGAGGAGAACTGAAAATGGTAGAAAGTAAGCAACAGTGGAAGGCTTGGGTGTACCTGGCGCCGGCGATTGCACTGCTGGGAATATTCACCCTGTGGCCTATCTTTAATACAATCAGAATAGCGTTCCTCGAGGGTTACAATATAAGCGACCCCGCAGGCACGGTATACAACGTCAACTTTGGTAACTTCCTGTACGTTCTTAATTACAAGGGATTTATCAACGCCTTGACAAACACGCTTGTACTTTGCGTTATAACGGTGCCGATTTCTACGTTTTTGGCTCTTGTTATAGCGGTTTGCCTTAACTCTATAAAGGCCTTGCAGAGAATTTATCAGACGATATTCTTCTTGCCTTACGTTACGAACTCCATAGCTATCGGTATGGTATTTATGGCAATGTTCAATATGATTATAGGCGGCAGTGCCCGCCCCGACTCTGTCGGTATAATCAATAACGTTCTTGAGTTCTTTGGCTTTGATTACATAAACTGGGTAAACGTTGGCTCTGAAAAATGGGCTAATATGGCAGTTCTCGTTGTGTACATAGTATGGAACGCCCTGCCGTTTAAAATACTAATATTACTCGGCGGCTTACAGAGTGTAAATAAGCAGTATTACGAGGCGGCAAAGGTTGACGCCACACCCCGTCTTCGCGTATTTACACGTATCACCGTTCCGCTCCTCTCCCCGATGCTCGCGTACGTTATTATCACGAGCTTTATCGGCGGATTTAAGGAGTACTCAAGTATTATCGGTATCTTCGGCGAGCAAATGGGCCCTCCCGGTGCTATGACCGATTATCCGCTTGATACAATGGTCGGATACGTTTACCGTATGATAGAGGGCGGTAACTACGGTGACGCGAGTGCCGCGGCTCTTATACTCTTTGCAATTATCTTTGCTGTAACTATGGTTAACCTGTACGTCAGCAAGAAGAAAACACACTATTAAAGGAGGTAGACGATGGCTGATATCAAGATTATGACCGAAGAAGATATGAAAAAGGTCGCCACAAGACAGAAAATTGTAAAAATCATCGTCCAGGTTCTCCTTTATACCTTCCTTTCCGTTATGGCGATTGCCGTGCTTTTCCCCTTCTACTGGATGATTATATCCTCTCTTAAGGATATGGCAGAGTACCGCCGCGCTATCCCCACCCTCTTCCCCGAGGTTGTAAAGTGGAGCAACTATATCAAGGTGTTCCAGAATGAGGACCTGCAGCTTGCACGTCTTTTCGGTAACACCGTTTACGTAGGTATCGTTTCTACGATACTCTCGCTCGTTATCACCGTTATCTCCGCCTTCGCTTTTGCAAGGCTTGAGTTTAAGGGCAAGAACGCGCTCTTTGCGCTCCTGCTCGCAACGATGATGATACCCGGTGAGCTTTTCACCATCACCAATTTCCAGACTATTTCCGCATTCGGATGGAAAAATACGTATACGGTACTTATAGTCCCGTTCCTAGTCAGCGTATTTTACATCTACCTATTGAAACAAAACTTTATGCAAATACCAAACGAGCTATACCTCGCCGCAAAGGTTGACGGTACCTCGGATATCAAGTATTTGTGGAAGGTTATGATACCCCTGGCACTCCCCACCATTATCTCCATCACAATTCTTAAAATGATGGGTGCGTGGAACTCTTATATGTGGCCTAAGCTCGTTGCAAACGACGAGGCGCACAGACTGATTACAAACGGTCTTAGAGAGGCGTTCACCACTGAGGCGGGTCAGACCGATATACCCGTACAGATGGCGGCGGTTGCACTCGTATCACTGCCCTTATTCCTTGTATTCGTATTCCTTCGTAAGTATATTATGAAGGGCGTATCCCGTTCGGGCATCAAGGGTTAAGGCACTAAAGCGTTAGCAAAATAAAAAATATATAACGAAAGGTTTTCACAATGAAAAAGCTTTTATCTCTCACACTTATCCTTGTGATTCTAGGTGTTACTTGTGTATTTTCACTTTCGGGATGCGGCCGCGGCCCTGCTGCAGATTTCGTAATGCCCGAGGGTGGCTTTGATACCGAAACACCCGTAGAAATCACCTTCTATCACTCAATGGGTAAGGACCTGCGTGACGTTCTTGACGCATCTATCGCAGACTTTAACAAGATTTACCCCAACATCACCGTTAAGCACCAGTCCTTCGGTAACTACGACGGCGTTCTCAGCCAGGTAAAGACCGAGCTTGTAACCGGTGACCACCCCAACCTCGCATACTGCTATGCAGACCACGTTGCAGTGTACAACGTATCAGGCGCTACTCAGACGCTTGACGTTCTTATGAATGACGAAACCTACGGTTATACCGAAGAAGAGCGTGCTAACTTTATTGAAGGCGCTCTTGACGAGGGCAGAACCTTCGGTGACGAGTACACCTACCTTATCCCGGTTGCAAAGTCCACAGAGGTTCTTTACTACAACAAAACCTTCTTTAAGGAGAACAACCTCACCGTTCCCACCACCTGGGACGAGATGGAGGCTCTTTGCCAGCAGATAAAGGCGCTCAAGCCCAACGATATCCCTCTCGGCTACGACTCCGAGGCTAACTGGTTTATCACCCTTTGCGAGCAGTACGGCTCCGAGTATACCGATGCTTCAAAGGACAACCCCTTCACCTTCGATAATGCAACCAACAAAGAGTTCGTAGCCAAGTTCCGCAACTGGTATCAGAACCAGTGGGTTACTACCGAGGCTCTTTCGGGCGGTTACACCTCATCCCTCTTTACCGGTGAGTCTGAGTCGGGCACCCGTTGCTATATGTGTATCGGTTCTACAGGCGGTGCTACCTATCAGCAGCCTAACCAGGTAAACGGTAAGTACGAGTTTGAGGTTGGTATCGCTCCCATTCCTCAGAAGGATGCGGCAAACCCCAAGGTTATCTCTCAGGGTCCCTCTATCTGTATCTTTAAGGATAACGACCCCCAGAAGGTTCTCGCAACCTGGCTCTTTGCCCGTTACATCACTACTGACGAGGTGTTCCAGGCGGAGTATTCTATGTCTAACGGTTACGCTCCCGTTATTAAGTCGGTTCAGGATAACCCTGTATACGCTGACTTCCTTGCAGGCGCAGAAACTGACGGTACTGCAAACATTCAGGCATACGCTGTAAAGGTTGCTCTTGAGCAGTCGAACGCAATGTTTGTATCCGACGCATTCTACGGCTCCAGCGTTGCAAGAGAGCAGGTGGGTAAGCTTCTCCAGAAGGTTCTTGCATACGGTAAGCTCGACACTACCGCAGCTGACGTTGAGGCTGCCATTAAGAAGGCATTCGAGGATGCTGTAGCTGAGTGTAAATACCAGACCAGAAGATAATTCTGTTTTACTAAAAGCGCGGCCTTGCTTTTAGTGCCAAGGCCGCAAAACCTAAACTTAAGGAGCAAAGCTATGAAAAAATTAAGCGTTAAGCTTATAGCGGCTCTTCTCATACTCGTTTGTGCGCTCGGATGTGTAGTTGCTTGCGATAATACACCCGAAGAGCCTGTTCACGTAGATTACGTTTCACAGGTTAAGCTCGATATGAATTCTCCTACCTTGAAGCAAGAGGTTACCTTGAAGATGCATATCGACGGTGACACTACGCATTTCTACGCACCTACCTCTGTTGCTGACGAGGGAGTTATGAAGGCAAGATACCTCGACGTTAATACACCCGAGTCTACGGGAAGTATTGAGGAGTGGGGTAAAGCCGCATCTAATTTTACTAAAGAAAAAATAACCGACGCTGTTTCTATTATAGTTGAGTCTAATACCGATAAATGGGAGTTTGACGGTAACGGCCGCCATCTTGTTTGGGTATGGTAACAGCCTGAAGAGGGTGCAGAGTACCGTAACCTCAATATTGAGATTATTCAGAACGGTCTTGCATTAAACTCGGGCGCAGGTGACTCGCTTTACGGCTCTTATGCCGTTGCCGCAGTTGCTCAGGCAAAGCGTGAGAAGCTCTACGTTTTCTCAGAGGAGAAGGACCCCACCTATCCTTACGGCGAGGCCCGCGCGGTTACTCTTAAGGAGCTGCGTACAAACATCGCAGACTACGAGGGTCAGAAGGTAGCCTTTGAGGGTATCGTGGCATATAACAGTGACTGGACCGCTTACGTTGAGAGCTATGACCCGGAAACCGATATGCACTACGGCATTCAGGTGTTCTACGGCTATAAATCTCAGCTTATCTCAGTGCTTGCACAGGGTAATGCGGTACGTATAGTAGGCTCGGTTACACAGTTCTCTGGCACTTATCAGGTATCGGGTCTTACATATCAGGCTATGCGTCCCAATGACCCCGATAACACCTCAAAGCTCTCGACAGGTAATGAGGTTGCGTTTACCGAGGTAACACCCGAGGTATTCACAGGTGACAAGACGGTTATTATGTCTGACGACTCGACAAAGACCTTCCGTTATGAGGAGCTCGCGGTTTCAACGTCCATTTCTATGAAGAATCTCGTTGTTGTTGATATGTATACAACCGCCACAGGCTCGAATAAGGGCGCAATAACCATCACCTGCCGTGTTGGTAATATAGAGGTTGACGTAAGAACTGCTACTCCGCTTAAGGACGCAAACGGTGATGTTGTTACCGAGGCTTACTTTGCAGGTAAGACCATTGACGTGCGCGGCGTTGTAGATTACTTTGACCTTAACAATACCGGCAACGGTACTTATCAGGTAAAGGTATACTCGCTTGACGATATCTTTATCCACGGCTCGGCTGCCGAATAATTACTAAGTTCCCCAAAAAATTAAATATATAAGGAGAAACACAAATGAAAAAGCTTTTATGTCTTCTTCTCACCGTAGTGCTCTGCTTGGGTATACTTGCAGGCTGCGGCGGAGAAAAATATGACCTTGAAAGCGCAAAGACTGCTCTTGACGAAGCGTATAAGAATCTCTACGTTAACGCTTCTAACGACTACGACCTTCCCGGTAAGATAGTAGTTAAAGAGGTTACTTACGCTATTATTTGGACTACAGACAGCTCTTCTGTAACCATCAAGGCAAGCACCAGGGAGGGTTACTTTACAGTAGACGTTCCCGAGGCTAACGCAACAGAGGCAACCTATAAGCTTATTGCTACTATCACCGACCCCAATGGTGACTCTGTAACTCTTGAGCTTAACAGAACCCTTCCCGTTTACGACAACACAGGCGTTGTTGACCCCAGTGCGCTTAAAGAGAATACTGCATACAAGATGTATCTTGAGCAGAAAACTTTTAACCAGACTCTTTTTGCAATTGCTGAGACTGAGAGCGATAACAAGTTTATCAAGACCGTTCTTGATCCCAAGGCTGCACCTGATTTCTACGTAGAAATCGTTGAGGGCGGCTACAAGTTCTATACTATGGTTGGTGAGGCTAAGAACTACGTTTATGCTAAGACCGTTGTCGGAACAGACAATCACGTAAGCAAGTACGTTGGCTACTCTACCACTGAGTCTACCGTTTGGGCTTATGACCCCATCGGTGTATTCTACACTGTAATAGATGCTGAGAAGTATGGATTTGGAACTTACGGCACCTATAAAACTATGAGCATTTCCGAATACAAGCATTTCACTGCTGATTCGGTTAACGACAGTCAGTTCGTAGTTAAGTTTATGGAGAAGAGTGTTGCAGAGGCGCTTACTCCTTCACCCGAGCCCACACCCACTCCCAATCCTAATCCCTCTACTGCTCCTACAACAGGTGTAGGATATTACGTATCTGCTGCAAACGCTAACGGAACTATTTACTTCAAGGGTACTGTTACGGGCGGTAGATTTGACGCTACTCTTACAAAGAGCGAGGCGGTTCAGGTTTATCTTGAAAATGCTGCAAACAGCGGTGAATACTATCTCTACTTCAACGTAGGCACAACCAAGACTTACATTGTAATGGGTGACTCCACAACAGATGGTAACACTACTACTACTGTTGCCGATGCAACTATATTTGAGTGGAACGCAACTGCTAAAACCATGGTAGTTGCTGATGATACTAACAACCGTGCATTCGGTGCCGGTGCAACAAGTACTTACAACAACTTCTCTGCATACGATGTAGGCGGAGCTTATAACTGGGCAGCATTTACTGCTGATGGCACAACTCCTACACCCACTCCCACTCCCGACCCCGATCCCAATCCTACTCCCGAGCCTACTCCCACACCTACACCCAGCGGCGCACCTGCAGCAGGCATCTATACTGTTTCCGTTAAAAAGGGTGGCACTACAGTAGTTACTCTTGATGGAAGCAACCACAACGATTATGCATACCGTTGGGCGTTTGGTGATGCAGCAAAGGTTACCTTTGAACTCGTTACAGTTAATGGCGGTTATAACATTAAGATAACCACTAACGCTACAGGTGTAACCAAGTACTGGAACATTGTTAAGGTTACAAGCGGCGAAAACACCTACTTCAACCTTCTTGCTCAGGATACTGCTACCTCTGTTTGGAAGTGGAATGCAACCGGCAATTACCTCTACGTTACTGTTGACGGTGCTGATTATACTGTTATGCAGACAGGCACTTACGAAAACGTTGAGGCAAAAGCTGTTACTACTAACGGCAACATATTCTATCTCACCCCCGCTACTGCTCATACTCACGCTTACACTATACCTGCTACTTGCACGGTTGCTCAGTCGTGTGTATGCGGTGCTACCACAGGATCTCCCATTGATCACGTTTATGTAAACGGTACTTGCTCTTGCGGTAAGACTCAGGGCACTACTACCGTTTCCAAGAGCTGGGAAGATATTAAGGACATAGCAGGTGTTACTCCCAGTGCAGGACAGAGCAATACCGGAGTTATTGATGGTGTTGACATCGCTCTTGATAGCAACATCACAATAGTTTGTGATAAAGCAGGTGCCGGCACAGCTCCCGCTATTTACTCCGGTGGTATCAGACTTTACCAGAATGGCGCTACTCTTACGATAACAGCAGGCAACGGTGCTACTATAAATCAGGTTGTTATTACTGTTCAGAATAATAACAGCGGTAAGGGTCCCATTACAGTAACCGGTGGTACTGCATCTGAGCTTACTAGTGATAAGTACACTATTACTGCTAATGCAGGCGCTACTGAAATCGTTATTACAACCGCAGGAACTACTTCCTCCACCAGACTTTACGTTGCAAACATTGAAGTTACCTACGCTGAATAATTTATTCGGATTTAGATAATTTCTAACCACGCACAAAAGCCCACCGCGTTTGCGGTGGGCTTAACTTTTATTTAGTAGGTATATTTGCTTTTTAAAGGTATATTTTTAGCCGACCGTGTTTTTGCGGTCGGCCTTTTGGTCTTTAATTTTTATTTAACGTACCCAAGGGTGCGAAAGTATGCGTCAAGCCTTGCGCGTGAGCGGTCAATCATATCTGCGGAATTGATAAATGCTATAAACTCCTCTTCACTTACCCATTTATATCCCTCGGTTTCGCCGTATTGCAGAGTAACTGAGTCCTTAGGGCAGTCAACACTTGTAAAATAAGAGTGCACTATAATTCTATGCTCGTCGTCAATGCTTGTACCGATGTGGGTGAGGTCACCTGCGTCAAGCCCGGTTTCTTCCTTCATTTCACGCCTTGCACAGTCAAGCGGCCCTTCACCGTATTGCATAGCACCGCCTGCGCCTGCCTCGTACATTCCGCCATAGTCGCGCTTTAAGACCGAGCGCTTCATAAGCAGATAGTCGCCGTCCTTGTGGCGTATAAGTATTTCACAAGCTACGTGGTAAAGCCCTTTTGGAATAGGCTTGCCGCGGTAAAGCACAGTATCTGTTAATCCACCCTCGCGTGTGTAGGCATTCCACTTTTCCATTATTTCTCAATAGCCGCACGGAATGCAGCCTTATCCTCAGCCTTATAGAATGCAGAGCCTGCAACAAGCACGTCAGCACCGTTTGCCTTGCAAATCTCACCTGTTACAAGGTCAACACCGCCGTCTACCTCAAGATGGCACTCGGGATTTACTCTGTCAAGCTCGTCGCGTATTTCGCGCAGCTTAGGCATCATATCCTGCATAAACTTCTGACCGCCAAAGCCGGGCTCAACCGTCATAACAAGCACAAGGGCGCACTTTTTAAGATAAGGCTTAATAGCGTCAAGGCCCGTCTTAGGCTTTACAACAATGCCGGGCTTTACGCCGAGTGATGCTATTTTGTCAAGCGTTTTGTCAATGTTTTCGGGTGTGTCAGCCTCAATATGTACGGTAAGGTAGTCTGCACCTGCCTTACAAAACTCGTCTACGTAGCGGATAGGCTTATCAATCATAAGATGCACGTCAAGCACCATCTCGGTTGCCTTGCGCAGTGCGCCTACTACGGAGTAACCGAAAGACATATTGGGTACAAAGCTACCGTCCATAATATCAACGTGCAGCCACTTAACGCCTGCTGCCTCGGTTGCCTCAAGGTCCCTTTTTATATTGAGCACGTCTGCGCCGAGCACAGAGGGGGATAAAATTGCCATAACAGCCTCCAATAGAGTATATTTACTCTTATATAATAACACTTTTTAAAGCTTATTTCAATATTTTTTGCGATAAAATATATCTGTAAAGCATATATCTTTGTTGTATAATAATGTCGAAACTGCATATCTCATTTTAAAGGGGATTATATGGAGCAAAAATTAAAGAGTGCTATGGATATAGGTGAACAGATGCTTATATCGGGCGCTGAAATACACAGAGTAGAGGACAGTATAAACCGAATACTCAAGGCTCTGGGCGCTGCGCGTGTTGACGTATTTATTATTACATCAAGTATGATTGTCAGCGTCACAACGCCCGATGGCAGAGTAATAACTCAAACGCGCCGTATCAACTCTCTCGGCACAGATTTTGATAAGCTGCATAAGCTTAACGCCCTATCGCGGGGTATATGTGAGGGTAAGATTGCACCCGAGGAGATTGACGCTGAGCTTGAAAAAATAAAGCCGTCAAAGGTGTACCCATTGTGGGTTGAATTTATATGCTATGCACTTATTGCGGGCGCGTTTACATTGTTCTTCGGCGGTGATTGGATGCAGGCGGTGGCATCGCTTATTATAGGCTTAATTACGAGGGTTGTGCTATTGGTGTCTGATAACACTGTAAAGAACAAGGTTTTTTCAAAGTTTGCCGCATCGTTTATCGCAACCGCGCTTGCATATTTAGCAGTGCATATAGGTATGGTGGACGGTTACGACGAGATTATAATAGGTAACATTATGGTGCTGATACCGGGTATCGGTCTTACAAACTCCCTGCGTGACCTCTTTACAGGTGACAGTATTACGGGCATTCTGCGTTGCCTTGAGGCCTTGCTTATTGCCTTGGCTATTGCCGCGGGCTTCTTTGTATTCGTGGCACTGTCGGGAGGTGCGGCATGACGGATTTTGAGCTTATTCAGATAATAACCGGTACGGTAGGCACGCTTTGCTTTTCTATTTTGTTCAACGTGCGCGGCCGCAGGCTTTTGTTTGCAACGCTTGGTGGCTTAATATCCTGGAGTATTTATCTTTTATTCAATCACTTGACGCATAGTGAGGTTTTAAGCTACTTTATAAGTGCGGCGCTTATAACCGTTTACTGCGAGGTAATGGCGCGAGTTATAAAGACACCTACCTCTACGTTTATATTGCCGTCCTTGATACCCCTGATACCCGGAGCATCGCTTTACAGAACGATGTGTACGGCGTTTATGGGTGACCTCGGCGGTGTTGCCGATATGGCAGTATATACGCTTAAGCTTGCGGCGGCGCTTGCCCTTGGAATTATTGTTTCCTCAGCGGCGGCAAAAATTATTTTTCCGCTTTATTATAAGCTGAAGGTTAAAATTTCTAAAGCAAAATAAAAATCGGTGAAGCCGAGGGATTACCAAGGCTTCACCTTTTATTTTCAGTTTTCCTCGCCATTACGGTTAAGCTTTGCCGTAAAGTGGCTTATAAGATACGTGGCACCCATAATGATACCAACTATCATAAACACGCCGATCATGCCGACGCCCATATACACGAGGTTGTTTATAAATTCAATAGGCTCAAACTGCATATTCTGCCTCCTCAGCTAAAGAAATTGAGTATCAGCGCGCCTGCGATAACCGAGGCTATCTGGCCCGATACGTTTACACCTATAGACTGCATAAGTATAAAGTTGTTGGGGTCTTCCTTAAGTGCCATCTTATGTACTATTCTGCCCGACATCGGGAATGCGGAAATACCCGCCGCGCCAATCATGGGGTTAACCTTGTTCTTTGCAAAGAGATTGTAAATCTTAGCAAATATAACGCCGCCTGCGGTGTCAAATATAAACGCGATAAGGCCAAGACCCATAATCAAGAGGGTTTCACCGCTTAAGAACTGGTCTGCAGTCATATTAAACGCGATGGTAATGCCGAGGAATATTGTAATAAGGTTTGCAAGCACCTTTTGCGCAGTTTCTGAAAGAGAGTCAAGCACTCCGCACTCGCGTATAAGGTTACCGAACATAAGAAAACCGATAAGCGAGCCTGCACCGGGCGCAAATAAACATGCAATTATTGTTATGATAATCGGGAAAAGTATCTTGGTTGTTTTTGATACGCTTGACTGCTTATATTCCATGCGTATCATTCTTTCCTTTTTGGTAGTAAGCAGCTTTATTACAGGTGGCTGAATAATGGGCACAAGCGCCATATAAGAGTACGCTGCAACCGTTATCGCACCTACGTAGGTTGAGCCAAGCTTGTTTGCTACTACTATAGAGGTAGGGCCGTCTGCCGCACCGATAATTGCAATAGATGCATAGTCTTTAGCCTCGGGGAAGAATACGCTTGCCATACAAAGGGTAAAGAATATACCAAACTGTGCCGCCGCACCGAATATCATAAGCTTTGGGTTGTTAAGCAGTGGGCCGAAATCTATCATAGCACCGATGCCTATAAAGAGTATGAGAGGGAAGAGCTCGTTTGCAATACCTGCGTTATACAGGGTTTCGAGCGGCTCTGCCGCACCTGAATTCGGGAAGTTCATTATAATGCAACCAAAGCCTATGGGCAAAAGCAACGTTGGCTCCATTTGCTTTTTGATTGCCAGATAAATAAGCACGCCGCCTATTATCCACATCAGTATCATTTTCCAGTTGCCGCCCTCGCCAAAAAGACGCAGGGTATCAAAAAGACTTGACAGCTTATCCATTTAAAACTCCTACAAAGGTAAATTTCCTAATAAGTATACACTATTATGTCCTGTTTTGCAATACTGTTGTTGAAGGTTTTATAAATTTAACAACTAAACACTGAATAAAGTATAAAAATTGTTCTATCCTTATCAAGAGGGATTTTTTAAGGGGGGCAATATGCGCAGGATTGGCAAAATACTTACGTCACGGCTTGCCGCATTCGGCTTTGTCGTATTGTGCGAGCTGGGCCTTTTGCTTACTCTTTTGCTGAGGCTCTCGTCCTTTTCAGTCTACTTTCTCGTATTTTTACTCGCAATTAACCTATTGTCGATGATAGTTGTGGTAAACAGCGATGCCAACCCCGAATATAAGCTAACCTGGCTTAGCGTTATCGTGCTTATACCTTATCTTGGAACGGCACTGTATTTCCTTTACGGCAAAAGCACGCCTACCGTTCGTGAGCGCAGAATTATCCAAGAGGTTAGGGGGAATATACAAAACGCCAGGCGCACTTCCGACGCCTTTTTCTCACTTGCCGAACTTAGCGTAGCGGCAGGGGGTAAGGCTATGGCTATCGTGAGTGCTGCTGAAAATGCCGAGGTTTATTCGGGCACACAGGCTGAGTATTTTGCCTCGGGCGCACAGATGTATGATAGAATGCTATCCGACCTTAAGAGTGCTGAAAAATATATTTTCCTTGAGTATTTTATTATAAGCCACGGGCAGATGTGGCAGGGAATACTTGATATACTTAAAGAAAAGGCGCGCACGGGCATCGAGGTGCGCGTTATGTATGACGACGTCGGGTGCATGACGAGCTTACCCTTGAATTACGATAAGGAGCTTATGGCGGCGGGAATTTCTGCTATCCGTTTTTCAAAAATTACCCCAAGTCTCAGATATATGCGCCGTAACAACAGCCGCGACCATAGAAAGCTTATGATAATAGACGGCAAAGTTGCGTATACGGGCGGTGTGAATATAGGTGACGAGTATATAGGGCTTGATATGCGCTATGGCCTTTGGCGCGACTCGGGTATCCGTCTTTTGGGCAGGGCTGCCGAGGGCTTTGCCGCGCTCTTTCTTGAGCAGTGGGGCATCAGCGCGGGGCGCATCGAGGCTGTAGGAAATTATTTTGGCACAGGTGACGGCGTGCGCGGTGACGGTGGGTATTATTTGCCCTTTGGTTCGGGACCGTGTCCGATTTATAAAAGCAGTGTCGGCAAGCGCGCTATTATAGATATTATAAATTCTGCAAAGCGGTACGTTTACATTTTTACCCCTTACCTGATAATTGACTTTGACTTAACAGAGGCTCTTCTCGGCGCGGCCTTGCGCGGTGTTGATATAAGGATAATTACACCGGGCGTGCCTGATAAGCCCATTGTAAGGCTTTTAACCCGCGGCTCATATCCTGCGCTTTTGTCGGGCGGTATAAAAATATACGAGTACACGCCCGGCTTCCTGCATGCCAAGAGCCTTGTGTCAGACGATACGTATGCTATAGTAGGTACTATAAACTTAGATTACAGGAGCCTTGTGCACCACTATGAAAATGCCGTTTGGATTTACTCCTCGCCTGTAATTTCGGATATAAAAGACGACTTTCTGTCGGTGATAAAAAGCTCAGAGCGCGTAACACCCGAAAAATCACGCGCGCACGCCCCGGGTATAATATTCCGTAGTCTTTTGCGCCTGTTTGCACCGTTGTTTTAAATTTATGTAGCTATATCTTAGATTTTTTGTATAAAGCATTGTAATGCTAAGAAAAATAAAAAAGCGAGAAAAAAGTAAACAAAACCCCTTGACAAAACACTTTTACTGTGGTAAAATAAAGACTGTTCGAAATATTGGGGAATTGTGTAACGGCAGCACGACAGACTCTGACTCTGTTTGTTGGGGTTCGAATCCCTATTCCCCAGCCAATTAAGAGCCACCCAAAAGGGTGGCTTTTGTTATATAAAACATAGGGATTCGAAGGGGAGCGGTAGTGAATGACAGCCTAAACGGCTGTCAGAGCCGCGGAAGACCGAGCGCGTAGTTCGCGCGAGAATCGAATCCCTATTCCCCAGCCAATTAAGAGCCACCCAAAAGGGTGGCTTTTGTTATATAACGCGCTCACAATCTTTGACTACGGTTCAAATACCAAGGGCAAGCAGAATTTTTTCGTTTTAGGAAATTTTTTCTTTATATAAGTTTTAAAATTATCTATGATAAGCAATATAAATAAACTTTATGCTTTTCTTGATTAGATAATTGACTTTATATTTTAGAGATGGTAAAATAAATTCGGATAGAAAAAATAAAACTTAGGAGAAGATATGAACGCTTTATTTAATATCGGTTATGGACTCTACGTTGTAACTTCAAATGACGGAAAGAAAGATAACGGCCTTATTCTTAATTCGGTTATGCAGGTAACAAGCTCACCCGAGAGGGTTGCCGTCGCAATCAACAAGAGCAACTATTCGCATGACGTTATAAAAAACAGCAAAATTATGACGGTAAACTGTTTGTCAGTCGAGGCACCGTTTGCTGTGTTTGAGGCGTTTGGTTTTGTAAGTGGCAGAGATAAAAACAAGTTTGAGGGCTGTGAGCCCAAAAGAGCGGAGAATGGGCTTGCGGTTTTGCCAAAGTATATTAACGCTTATATTTCTCTTTCCGTGGCAGAATATATTGACCTTGGCACACACGGGCTCTTTATTGCCGACGTTACCGAGAGCTGCGTTGTGTCGGATAAGGAAACTATGACCTATACCTATTATCAAAAGCACGTAAAGCCAAAGCCCAAGCCCGAGAAAAAGCGCGGATATATCTGTACGGTTTGCGGCTTTATTCACGACGAGGACGAGTTGCCGGACGATTTTATTTGCCCGATTTGCGGTCACGGCGCGGCTGATTTTGAGGAGCTCGTTTGATTTGTCATAAAGGCTTGGCTGAAATTAACAAAATTGTTTAGGTTCATTGTGATGTTATAGAGCTTTAATTTTAAGGGGCACTTCGTGCCCCTTTTTTGTATAACTGCCTTTACTTTCTGCTTTCTTCGTGCTATACTTTAAATACACTTTAAATGAAAACGGAGATAATTTATATGTTTTCATATGCCAGCTTGATTTACTGCCCTAAAAACGAGGGTGACGCGGTATTTAAGCGAGAGTTTTCTGCTAAGGCAGGCTCGTCTTTGACACTTACAGTTTCCGCACTCGGTGTATTTGACGTTCGCTTTAACGGCGAGAAGGTAAGCGGTGATATACTTGCCCCGGGTTGGCAGTGCTACAAAAAAAGAATCGGTGCTTTTGAGTATAAGATAGATAACGTGCGCTCAGATAACGTGATTGAGATTTACGCATCGCGCGGCTGGTTTTCGGGTAGAATAAATATTGGATATAAGGAAGGTGCTGCGCCTAAGCATCCGACGGCAATAATATGCGAGGTTGATTACGTTGACTCCTTTGGACAAAAGTGCAAGCTTGTGTCAGACGACTCGTTTATGGCAAGCGCGTATGAGGTAGTATCGTCCGATATATACGACGGTATAATATACGACGCGAGGGTCAAGAGAGATTGGAGCCCCGCCACGGTTTACGACTACACCAAGGATAAGTTTACTCTTATTGACAGCGTGCGTGTAAAGGAGCACGAAAGTGTACAGCCGATAGAGGTAATTGTTACACCGCGCGGTGAAATTGTACTTGACTTTGGCGTTAATATGGTCGGGTACCCTGTGCTTAATATAGATGCTCACGAGGGTGAGAGGGTAAGTCTGTCATTTGCCGAAATACTTGACTCTGACGGCAATTTTTATAACGAGAACTACCGTCTTGCAAAATGTAAGTACGAATATATCTGCCGTGAGGGCAAGCAGACCTTCAAGCCTTTCGGCACCTTTTACGGCTACAGATACGTGCGCCTCGACGAATATCCCCACGAGTACCGAGATGGAGAAATTACCTCGGTATGGGTACACTCGGATATTGAGAGAACCGGTAATATTGAGAGCTCGAACGAGCTTTTAAACCGCCTTTATGAGAATATTATAAGAGGCCAGCGCGCTAATTATTTAGATATACCCACCGACTGCCCCCAGCGAGATGAAAGGCTCGGGTGGCTCGGTGACGCGCAGGCGTTTGTCAAGGCGGCATCGTATAACTTTGACTGCCTTGAATTCTTCCGCAAATGGCTTTGTGACGTTGTGCTTTCGATAAACGAGAAGGGGGTTGTACCTCAAATAGCACCGGTGCCCGACCGTTATGCCAATTGGCAGCTTGCAGAGGCCAAGGCCGCGTGGAGTGACGCAATAACGATATGCCCTTGGCAGATGTATCTGACGTACGGTGATAAGGCGATACTTGAGCTTACCTATGACGCCATGGTCAGTCACGTTGAGTCGATGCGCCGCCGTGCGGGTGCGGACGGGCTTTGGCGAGGTGACGAGCAGTTTGGCGATTGGCTGGGTCTTGATGCACCTGAGGGCTCTTACAAGGGTAGCTCAAGCGACGACGTTATTGCAAGCGCATTCTATGTCCATTCGGTCAATATCTTAACACGTGTGGGGGCTGTTTTAGGCAAGGATAACGCAGATTATAAGCAGCTATACTCCAATATCAGACGCGCTTTTGTAGAGCAATTCGAGCCAATTCTCGAAACACAAACCGAGTGTGCTGTGGCTTTGTATTTTGGTCTTGTCGATAATCGGGACGTTGTTACAGATAAACTTAAGGCGAAGATTCATTCGGCAGGCGACAGGCTGCAAACAGGCTTTGTCGGCACGCCGTATATTCTTCACGCACTATCCGAAAACGGAGAGAGCGAGCTCGCTTATAAGCTCATTTTACGTGAGGAATATCCCTCGTGGCTATATCCAGTAACAATGGGAGCTACTACGATATGGGAGCACTGGGACGGTCTTAGACCCGATGGCAAGCTTTGGAGTGCGGATATGAATTCTTATAACCACTATGCCTACGGCGCGTGTGCAGACTGGATGTTCTCGGTTATGGGCGGTATACAGCCAGACGAACTTTATCCCGGCTACGAAAGATGTATTATAGCGCCCGTGCCGAACCCCTCTCTTTTTCATTTCAAGGCAAGCTATAAGTCAAAGCACGGTGAAATTGTAAGTTCTTGGAGATATGACGAAAATACGTTGACCTATAATATAACCACCCCTGTAAGGTCTAAAATTATTCTTAACGGCACAGTGCACGAGGTTGATGCAGGCTCATACGAATTCACAAGCGAGGTGTAAACAAATGCTTACATATAAAGAACTGTGTCGAGACGACGAACAGATTATAAACACCTTTTTTGATAATATGGGTGGAGAGTCGCGTGCTATGTTTAACAGGCGCGATTATAACAGGCGCCGCGCACTGAAATATTGCAGTAAGCCCGACCCGTCAAGATTGTATTTTGGCGTATTTCAAGACGGGAATCTTATAGGAATAGTATTCTTTCTTGATTTTGATACTGCAGTCCCCGAGCTTGGGCTTGCTATTCTTGACAGTCTGTCAGGGCAGGGGCTCGGTACGGAAATTGCCGAGTTTGCTATACAAACGGCTGAGAAATCGGGGTGCGGCGGAATTTTTCTTACCACGCATACCGCAAACGTTCGTGCGCAGGCGTTGTATGAAAAGCTGGGCTTTAAGCTTATAGGCCCGTGCAAGGACGGGGCAGAGCTTGCATATATATTAAGATTTGCAAGAGAGACATAATACAAAAAAGCGGAGCCGAAAGCTCCGCTTTTAACTTACTTAATATAATACTTAACTGTCGGCACGTCAACACCGCTGTATCTGTACGTTGATTATTGTGCTTTTTCTTTAAAAAGCTTGTTGAATGCCGCGGTGTTAGTACGCTCAAGCGTCATAGGCGTAACCGATACAAACCCGTGCTCAAAGGCAATAGTGTCGTAGGTTTCGTCGTCCTTATTCGTTTCGGGTATCGCGTGGCCGCGTTGCATATAAAAGTCACCGTCGAGCTTAAAAAACTCGTCCTTAAAATAAGCATCTCCCTGGCGTGTTATTTTAATGCCGCGCGGTGCTGTAGGGATATTTACGTTATAAAGATTTGAGTAGTCTAAAAGCTTATTATCTCTCACGTATTCAAAAATACTGTCAAGCACAGGCTCGGGCGGCAGGGGAGTTTCCTTTGCTATAGACAGGGCAATTGCCTTGTGCGAAAGATGCTCGGCCTCGAATATAGCGCCAACAGTGCCCGAGTAAACGATATCTCCGCTCATATTAACACCCCAATTTATACCGGAGAGCACGATGTCGTACTGTCTGTTGAGGCCTATAATGCCAAAGCGTGTGCAATCGGCAGGGGTTGAGTCAACCGAATACGCCTCTATTCCGTCGGCCAAATCCACGCGCTTGATTTCAAAGGGCTCTATAAAATTTATAGCATGGCTTTTACCGCTCTGCTCGTATTTCGGCGCGCAGACTGTAACCTCTCCGTGCTTTTTTGCCCAAAGCGCAAGATGCAAAAGACCTTGTGCTAAAATCCCGTCGTCATTAACTATAAGTATTTTCATAGCCAGCCCTCGTGGGTTTGCTTGTATTCCTTAAGCATTAAATCAGCCTTTCTCACAAGCTCTGCCATCTCGCGCTTTGAACGTACGGTAGCACCCGCGGCACAGGCATGACCTCCGCCGCCATACTGCTCGGCAAGGCTGTTTACGGTGATAAATCTTGAGCGCAGGCGCACTCTTATCGTGCCGTCACTGTTTTCAATAAACGCAAGCCAGATAAGCGAGCCCTTTATACTGTCCATAAGCGAAACAGACGCGCTTGCATCCTCGCTCGAAAGGTTGAACTTCTTCTGCATTTTTTTTGATACAAAGAGGGTTGCAACACCGTTTTCGGTAATCTTCATTTTGCCGTGCGCGTAGGCCTCAAACTTGAAGCTCTCAAATTTCTTGAGATAGAGGTTGGCAAAAAGCACGTCGGTATCCACACCCGTGTCAAGAATAATGCCCGCAAGGCGCATGGTTTCGCCTGACACGTCGCGAAAGCGGAAACGGCCCGAGTCTGTTACCATACCCGTGTATATATAGGTGGCTGCCTCTTTATCAATTTTTAATTCGTCACGGAAGGCATCGTAAAATGCCGCTATCATTTCAGAGCAGGACGAGCGCTCCTCCTCTACCCATTCGGTGGGGGCATAGCTCTCGATAGGAATATGGTGGTCTATTTTTACAAGCTCGCGGCAAAGCGAATATTTCTTGTTTGATATGCGTGAGGCAGTACCCGTGTCAAGCACAAGACCGAGCGCATCGGCATAAAGCGCGTCGTCAATAGGCTCGTCCTCACCGCCCATAAATGAAAGATAATCCGAATAATCCGAATTTTGAAGATATATTTCCTTTTCAGGGTAGGAGAGCTTTAAAATTCTAGCAAGACCCTTGGTTGAGCCCATAGCGTCACCGTCAGGCCTTGTGTGTCTGAAAATTATTATTCTGTTATATTCCTTTATTTTGTCAAGCACGGCTTGCATCTGATTTATATTTTTCATTGTTCCTCCTTAGTTAAGGCGCAAAGGTCAGAGAGCATATTCATAGCCTCAGCCTTATTCTTTACCGTAGCGCCGCTTGCTTTCATGTGACCGCCGCCGCCGTACTTTACGGCAATCTTGTTTATATTGTATTTTGAAGAGCGCAGTTCGCAAAGCACGCCCTCGTCGCTTTCCGTAAAGTTAACCCAGATGTCAACCCCGCGTATGTCACCCATCGTATTAACCATTCCGCGGGAAATCGTAAAGTTGTCAGCACCGTAGCTTGCGGCTTCCTCTTTTGTAGTATAAATATACGCAACGGGGCAGTCGGTGAGATTAATTTTTAAGGTAAACTGTGCACGCAGCTTGATAAACTTAAGGTCGTCTGAGTAAAGATTTTTAAAAATATCCGCAGTGTCAAAGGGTACGGTCATAAGGAAAGAGGCAAGCCTGTGGGTATCCGACGTTGTTGAGTCGTATCTGAAACGGCCGGAGTCGGTTATCATACCTGTGTAAAGAGTCTTTGCGGCCTTTGACGAGAGCTTTAAGCCTGTTTTGTAGGCAAGCTCGGCAACAAGACCCGCACAGCTCTCGTAGCTTGTGTCGGTAAGCTCGGTGTCACAGATTTTCTCAACGAATATGTGGTGGTCGATACGCACGCTTTCCTTTGCGCTTTCATAACGGCTGTCCGAAATCAGAGCCTTTGCCGAGGTGTCAAGCACGATAGCCAAGGCGTCATTGTATTTAGAGTCGGGCACCTCGTCCATAATACTGTCTGCAATAAAGGCATATCTGCCTGCCGCGTCACCTACCGCATAGACCTCCTTGTCGGGAAAATTATCCTTTAGCAACGCCTTAAGTCCGAGCTGAGCGCCAAGGGCATCACCGTCGGGATTTGAGTGCCTATGTATTATGATGCAGTCGTACTGCTTGATTTTATCAAGTATCTTAAAAAACATATTTTCTCCTGAATGGCTTTTGATTATATTTTACCATAAAGCGCGCGGTTTTGCAACATATAAATATATCTTTACAAATAGAGTAGAATATGTTAGAATTAAAATGTGAGATGCTAATTTTTGGAGGAAATATGAAAAACGTTAAAGAAAACGATATAAACACCCAGGCAAAGCCTAAGATGGCGATATGCTATGATTTTGACCATACTTTATCTCCTGACGATATGCAGACGTTCAGTCTTATTCCGTCCTTTGACATTGACCCCGGCGATTTTTGGCAAGGCTCGGATAATCTTGCAAAAGAGAACCTTATGGATAAAAACCTCGCCTGGATGTATGAGCTTATCAAGTACTCCAAGTTCAAGGGCAGGTCGCTCTCGCGTGATTATTTTAGAAGTGTAGGTAAAGAGGTGCCGCTTTACAAGGGTGTTGAGGAGTGGTTTACCTTCGTTAACGAGTATGCGGCGGCACAGGGCATTGAGGTAGAGCATTATATAATTTCTTCGGGTCTTAAGGAAATCATTGAGGGCAACCCCATTGCAAAATATATTAAGCGCATTTATGCGTCGACCTTCCTTTATTCGCCCGACGGTATTGCCGAGTGGCCCGCACAGTCGGTAAACTATACAAATAAAACTCAGTTCATATTCAGAATAGCAAAGGGCTTGCTTGAAGAGCATGACGAGAGGGTTAATGACAATATGCCGCACTCCAAGTACCCGATACCCTATGAGAATATCGTTTATATAGGTGACAGCTCAACCGACATTCCCTGTATGACTCTCGTTAAGAGTAAGGGTGGCTATTCCATCGGTGTGTTCGACCCCGTGTCGAAAAATAAGAAGAAGGTTTACCAGCTTTTCAACGACGAGCGCATAAATTATTATGCTCCTGCCAGATATTCAAAGGATGCGCCCATAGCAACCTACATCCGTCAGATAATTGACGAGGTGGCAATGCGTGAGCGCCACAGAGCAAAGGTAAACGAGCTTAAGGCACCTGCAGAGGCATATAAGCGCCGCATCACCGTTGGCCGCGCCTTTACAGACCTTGATATAGAAATGACAGACGAGGAGCGAGAAACAGCACAAAAGCTTTTTGGATATTTTGAGGAGCTTGTCGACTGATATCGCCCCGTGTAAAAATAAAAGAGTGGGTTTACAGCCAAAAACTGTTTACTCACTCTTTTTCTATGCTTTAAATATTCTTTAACGTTTCCATAACGTAGCTTGCAAACTCCTCGCAGGTAGCACCCGTATCTCTGCCTGTTATGGCAAGGCGCTTTTCCTCAAACGAGCAGATGTCGAGTGCGCGCTCGAGTCTGTCGGCCTCGGCCTGATAACCGATGTGCGAGAGAAGCATTACCGATGCACGGAGCATAGAGCAGGGGTCTGCATATTTTGCGCGTCCCTCAGCCACCATTCTCGGTGCCGAGCCGTGAATAGCCTCGAACATAGCGTATTTTTTACCGATGTTAGCACAACCGGCAGTGCCTACACCGCCCTGGAACTCAGCTGCCTCGTCGGAGATAATGTCACCGTAAAGATTGGGTAAAAGCAACACCTGAAAATCGCGGCGGCGCTTTGTATCAACAAGCTTTGCGGTCATAATATCCGCATACCACTCGTCTGTTGTAATCTCGGGGTAAAGGTCTGCAACCTTGTGGCAATCCTCAAGGAAGTTGCCGTCGGTGGTTTTGATAATATTTGCCTTTGTTACAAGAGAAACGCGCTTAAGTCCGTTCTTTCTTGCATAATCGTATGCAAGGCGTGCTATCCTGTCAGAGCCCTGCTTGGTCGTAATCGTAAAGTCAACCGCAAGGTCCTCTGTAACGTTAAATCCTTGCGAGCCTACCGCATATCCACCCTCTGTGTTTTCACGGAAGATGGTCCAGTTTATGCCCTCTTGCGGTACCTTAACGGGTCTGATGTTTGCAAAAAGGTCAAGGGCCTTACGCATAGCAACGTTTGCAGACTCTATATTGGGCATACCCGAGCCCTTTTGCGGCGTAGTTGTCGGTCCCTTTAAAATAATGTGGCAGCTCTTAAGCTGTGCCATAACGTCGTCGGGAATTGCCTTGCCTACGGCAATTCTGTTTTCAATGGTAAGACCGTCTATATCAACAAACTCAATCTTACCCTTTGCTACCTCGCCTGCAAGTAAGAACTCAAGCACGCGGCGCGCTTCCTTAGTAATTGTCGGGCCTATGCCGTCACCGCCGCAAACGCCTATTTTGATTGTCTTGAGTGCTGAATAATCAACAAAATCTCCCTGCGCCTTCATATCCTCAACGCGGGCAAGCTGACCCTCCAAAACCTTTTTGAATTTTTCAAGGGCAAGCTCCATAAAATCCTTTTCTGCCATTTTCATATCCTCTTTTAATTTTCTTTCGTGTAATTTAACAGACCGCCTGCGAGCAGTATTTTTCTCTGTCTTTCGGTAAGCGAGAGCACAAGCTCTATCTTATCGTTTCCGACCTCAAGTGTTACGGTGTCACCGCCTGCGATGGCTGCTTTGAAATCGGGCAGGCAAACCTTGTCAAGCAGGGCAAGCTTATCGTAATCCTCGGGGTTTTTGAAAGTCATAGGTACAATTCCGAAATTGATAAGGTTTGCAAGATGTATACGCGCAAAGCTCTTAGCGACAACCGCCTTAACACCGAGATAAAGGGGTACAAGCGCCGCATGCTCACGTGAAGAGCCCTGGCCGTAGTTTGAGCCGCCGATTATTATTCCGCCGCTCATTTTCTTTGCTCTTTCTGGGAACTCGGGGTCTGATACGGTAAAGCAGAACTCGGAGAGCTTCGGTACGTTGGAGCGGTAGGGAAGTATCTTTGCTCCTGCAGGCATTATATGGTCGGTTGTAATGTTGTCGCCAACCTTTAGTATGATAGAAGTGCTAAGGCTTTCCACAGGCGCTTCACCCTTGGGAATGGGCTTGATGTTAGGTCCGCGCTCAACCGAAAGAGCCTTTGCGTCCTCTGCATCAGCGGGCAATTCAATCATATTATCGTTAATCTTAAACGAGTCGGGAAGTGAAATTTTTGGGGCATTGCCAAGCGTTGTCGGGTCGGTAAGCACGCCGGTTATTGCACTTGCCGCCGCGAGCTCGGGAGATACGAGGTAAACCTCTGCGTCCTTGGTGCCCGAGCGACCGAGGAAATTACGGTTAAAGGTTCTGAGGCTCACACCCTCGGATTTAGGAGAAAATCCCATGCCGATACAGGGACCGCACGCACATTCAAGAATTCTTGCACCTGCAGAAATCAGGTCTGCCATAGCTCCGCACTCTGCAAGCATCGTGTAAACCTGCTTTGAGCCGGGGGAGATTGAGAGAGATACGTCGGGGTGCACGGTCTTGCCCTTAAGTATTGCGGCAACCGAGAGAAGGTCGCGCAGGGAGGAGTTTGTGCATGAGCCTATACAAACCTGGCTAACCTTCATTCCTGCAAGCTCGGCAGCACTCTTTACGTTGTCAGGGCTGTGAGGACAAGCCACACGCGGAGTGAGAAGAGAAAGGTCTATCTCGTACACCTCGTCGAATACTGCATCGTCGTCCGAGTATAGGGGCGTGTAATATTCTTCGCGTCCCTCAGCGCGTAAAAACGCACGGGTAATCTCGTCAGAGGGGAACACTGACGTCGTAGCTCCAAGCTCCGCGCCCATGTTTGTAATGGTTGCTCGCTCAGGTACGGAAAGTGTTTTTACACCCTCGCCGCCGTACTCAACTATAGCACCGACGCCGCCCTTAACTCCGAGTATACGCAATACTTCAAGTATTACGTCCTTTGACGATACGTAGTCGGAGAGCTTGCCTGTAAGGTTAACTCTAATCATTCTCGGCATTGTTAGGTAATAGGTTCCGCCGCCCATAGCTACCGCAACGTCAAGACCGCCGGCTCCCATTCCGAGCATACCTATACCGCCCGCTGTAGGTGTATGGCTGTCGGAGCCGATAAGTGTTTTTCCGGGAATACCGAAGCGTTCAAGGTGCACCTGGTGGCATATACCGTTGCCCGGGCGAGAGTAGCGCAGGCCGTGCTTTTTAGCTACCGTCTGTATGTATCTGTGGTCGTCGGCATTTTCAAAGCCGCACTGCAGGGTATTGTGGTCGATATAAGCTACAGAGAGCTCGGTTTTTACTCTTTCAATGCCCATAGCTTCAAGCTGCAGGTAAGCCATCGTTCCCGTAGCGTCCTGTGTCAGGGTCTGGTCAATTCGAATGCCAATCTCCTGTCCTCTTACAAGCTCACCCTCAACAAGGTGGGCTTTTATAATTTTTTCTGCTATTGTGTAACCCATAGTTTACATTTCCTTTATTGTTTTTGCTAAGTTTTCAAGTGCGCGCTCTATGTGGCGCGACGTGAGCTCGTCTGCAAGCTTTCCGTTGCCTTCAAGTATTGCACTCAGTATTTCACGGTGCTCAGCAACAGAGCTCTCAAGCCTGCCCGGAACACCCAGCGAGATTTTTCTGTATCTCGTAATATTTCTGTGCAGCTCCGAAAGTATACGGCAGAGCATTCTGTTGCCCGATGCCTTGTATATCATACTGTGAAACTGTGTATCAATTTCACGCAGACGGTCGGTGTCTTTTTTACTGAGATAATACTCGGATAGTTCAACAAATTCCTTAAGTCTTTCCTTTTCTTCGTCACTCATTCTTTCGGTGGCGAGCAGAGAGGATAGGCCTTCGAGCCGAGTTCTGATTTTGTACGTATCAATAAGGTCTTGGGTGCTTATACCGATAATGGTTGCGCCCTTGTTAGTCGTAATCTCAACAAGCCCCTCTTCTGCGAGTCTGCGCAGTGCTGAGCGCACGGGTGTACGGCTGACACCGAGCATACCTGCCAGCTCACATTCGGTAACTACGCGCCCTTTTGGCAGGCTGCTTGAAAGTATGTCCTCTTCAAGCCTTGCATACACCTGCTCCTCAAGTGACAGAGCTTTACCCTCAACTATCATTTTGCTGCTCCTATGTCACCGCCCGAAAGCGAGTCTATTATCTCAAAGAGCTCGTCGTCGCCCATAAGCGTCGTTCTTCCGTCGGCATAAAGCTTATCGATAGCTTCCTTGACCTTGATTACTATCGCATCGGCCTTTGTTACGGCTCTGAATTCGGGTAAATTGTAATGCTTGTTTATCCAGTATGCAATACCCGCAAGTCCCGAGGTGTTCGAAATAGCTACCTCGGCAGGGCGGTTGAGTATAGTGTCCGTGTCAAAAATATTGTATATCTCCGCATCCTCCATAAGTCCGTCGGCGTGTATGCCTGCACGGGTAACGTTAAAGTTATCACCTACAAAGGGTGTCATGGGCGGTATGGTGTAACCAAGCTCGCGCTTAAAGTAGTCGGCAATTTCAGAAATAACCGTCGGGTCCATTCCGTCAAAGGTGCCGCGCATTGACGCGTATTCAATTACCATTGCCTCAAGCGGAATATTTCCCGTTCTCTCGCCTATGCCAAGCAGTGAGCAGTTTACTGCAGATGCACCGTACAGCCAAGCGTTTACCGCATTGTCAACACCCTTGTAGAAGTCGTTGTGACCGTGCCATTCAAGCATTTCCGAGGGCACGTCTGCATAGTGGTGCAGGCCGTAAACAATACCGGGTACACTACGCGGCAGAGCAACACCCGGGTATGAAACACCGTAGCCCATAGTATCACACATACGAATTTTTACAGGTATTCCCGCCTCGTGAGAGAGCTCGTTTATCTCGTTTACAAACGGAACGACAAAGCCGTAAAAATCGGCACGGGTTATATCTTCAAGGTGGCAGCGAGGCCGGATTCCGGCTTCAATAGCAGTTTTAATGACGCCCAGATAATGGTCAAGCGCCTCTTTTCTCGATATTCCAAGCTTTTTAAAAATATGGTAATCGGAGCAGGATACGAGAATACCGGTTTCCTTAATTCCTATACTGCGAACAAGCTCGAAATCCTCTTTCTTTGCACGTATCCAAGTAGTTACCTCGGGAAATTCAAGGCCAAGGTCCATACACCTCTCGCAAGCCTCGCGGTCCTTCTTGGTGTATACGAAAAACTCACTCTGTCTGATAAGACCCTTAGGTCCGCCAAGACGGTTAAGCATTTTGTACATATCCACAATCTGGTCGGCGGTGTAGGGTGCGCGTGATTGTTGTCCGTCGCGGAAGGTGGTATCGGTTATCCATATCTCATCGGGCATATCCAGAGGCACGCGGCGGTGGTTAAACGCAATCTTCGGTATTTCGGTATAAGGATAAATATCACGGTAAAGATTAGGCTCGTCAACGTCCTGCAGTGAGTATCTGTACTGATGCTGCTCAAGCAGATTGGAATGCTTGTTTTTGATAATCATACGTAGTCCTTTCTGTTTCCAAAAGGGCTTTTAGCTCCCTGAAACATTGTATACAAGTATACAATTTAAATTTATGACAGAATTATAGCATAGAGCCCGTGGGTTGTCAAGAGAAAAAACGGCAAAAATAAACACATTTTCTGATTATGTCTATTTTGAATAAAAAATAAATTAAAACTTGACTTTTTTACATTAAAGTTATATAATAAGTAAAGTATGTATTTTAAATATATGGCGCGTATATTTATATAGAGCAGAATAGGGTAGCGATTAAGGCTCTAAGCTGTTAGTAAGTTTTTAAGAGGTGACTTATGTATTCAAAAATATTCAAAAGATTTTTTGACATAGTGCTTTCATTTTCAGCGCTGTGCGCACTCTCGCCGTTGCTTATTATTCTGACCTTGATTGGTTGGATAGTAATGCGCGGTAATCCGTTCTTTTGCCAGCTGCGCCCCGGTAAGGTAGACAGTAGGACAGGCAGAGAAAAAATATTCAAGCTGATTAAATTCAGAACTATGACAAACGCCAAGGACAAAGAGGGCAACCTTCTGCCGGACGAAAAAAGACTTGTTAAGTACGGCAAAATTCTCAGGAGCACATCACTTGACGAGCTACCGGAGCTTATAAACATACTGAAGGGTGATATGTCAATAGTAGGTCCTCGTCCGCAGCTGGTGCGCGACATGGTGTTTATGAGTGACGGACAGCGCCGTCGTCACAGTGTGCGTCCAGGCCTTACAGGCCTTGCTCAGGTAAGTGGCAGAAACAATATCACCTGGGAGCAAAAGTTTACATACGACCTTGAATACATAGACAAGGGCATTACGCTTTTTAGCGACATAAAAATCATATTTATGACAGCACTTAAGGTGCTCCGCCGCTCGGATACGGTACGCGAGGGAACGGTTTCGGATTTGGATTTTGGAGATTGGCTAGTTGAGCAAGGAAAAATTGACAAAGCTGAGTACGAAGAAAAACGCAAACAAGAGCGTGAACTTATAAATGTGTAATTTCATTAGTGCAAGGTCTTTGTAAAGCATCAGCTGAATTAGCAAAAAGCGGCCTGATAATTCTATCTGACTAAAACAAATTGAGCAATAACATTACAAAAAATAAAGGAATGGGTAAGTACAAAGAATGAACATTTGGTATTTTCATCATTACGGAACTCCATATGAAATTCCTGGAATGCACAGACCCTTTGAGTTTTCCGGAGAGTTCAATAAGAAAGGCAATAAAACTGCTGTTTTTGCATCTTCATATTTGCATTACGGCGGATGGAATATGATAAATGACAAAACCAAAATATTAAAAACAGAATATGACGGTGTTGATACGGTATTCATTAAGACATGCGGATACGAAAATAAGTTAAAGCGTGTTATGAATATGGTACAGTATTGGAGAAAACTGTTTGGGGTGTCCAAGTGGTTTGCAAAAAAATACTGGAAGCCTGATATCATAATTGCATCAAGTCCCCATCCGTTAACTATGTTAGCGGGAATAAAGATTGCCAAAAAGCTTAAAGTGCCTTGTGTATGTGAGGTTCGCGATTTTTGGCCTGAGGTATTCTTTTACGGAAATCTGATAAAAGAAAAAGGTTTGATAGGACGTATTCTTTTGTGGGGAGAGCGCCGCATATACGAAAAAGCTGACAGATTGCTTTTCCTTAAAGAGGGCGACCATACATATATTACTGAACGTAAATGGGACATTGATAACGGCGGTAAGGTTGATATGTCCAAGTGTTCGTACGTTAACAACGGTGTTGATATAGAGCTGTTTGATAAGCGTATTCTGGAATCCGATTATGAAGATGAGGATTTAAATTCAGGCAAATTTAATGTAGTATATTGTGGAACTATAAGACCGGTAAACAATATCGGCATGCTCCTAGACGTTGCAAAGCTAGTTCCTGACGTTAACTTTTTGATTTACGGTACCGGCAACTGTGTTGACGATTTGAAGGCCAGAATACAAAATGAGAAAATAAAAAATGTTACGTTAAAGGGATATGTAGATAACAAATACGTTCCTGCTGTTCTCTCAAAGTCTTCGTTGAACATACTGAATTATTCGGGTACAGCATATAACTGGTCCAGAGGAAACAGCTCTAACAAGCTGTTTGAGTATTTAGCTAGCGGAAAGCCTGTTTTATCAACTGTAAAAATGGGATATGATATCATCGAAAAATATTCTTGCGGATATTCGGTCGAGGAGTGTACGCCTGAAAATATAGCTGATGCAATAAAGCGAATTAAAACACTTCCTGAAGCTGATTATAAGCAAATGTGTGAAAATGCACGTATTGCTGCGGCTGATTTTGATATACCGATTTTGGCGAATGAATATATGAAAATACTTGAAGATACAAAAAACAATTATAGAGGTGAAAAGAAATGATTAACGTTATTGGACTTGGATATATTGGACTTCCTACAGCGCTTATGCTTGCATCTCACGGAGTTGATGTTGTAGGTACTGATTATAACGCAGAATTGGTTTCTACGTTGAATGCTGGTAAAACTACTTTTGAAGAAAAAGGTCTTGACGAGCTGTTTGCTGATGCGCTCAAGGGGGGCATCAAATTTACAACCGAGTATCAGGTAACCGACATGTATATAGTATCCGTGCCAACTCCTTACGATAAGTTCTCGAAAAAAATAGATGCCTGCTACGTTAATGCCGCAATTAAGCAGGTAATGTCGGTTTGCCCAAAGGGTGCTACCGTTGTAATCGAATCTACAGTTTCACCCGGAACTATAGATAAGTTTGTTCGCCCTGTTATTGAGCAAAACGGATTTGTTATTGGTGAGGATATCAACCTTGTTCATGCTCCCGAAAGAATTATTCCTGGCAATATGGTATACGAATTACTCCATAACAACCGTACAATAGGAGCAGACAATAAAGAGATAGGCGAAAAGGTAAAGAGTATATACGCTTCATTTTGCCAGGGAGAGATAGTTATTACAGACATAAAAACGGCAGAGATGACCAAGGTTGTAGAAAATACGTTCAGAGCGGTTAACATAGCATTTGCAAACGAGCTTGCAAAAATCTGCCGTCATGACGATATGGACGTATATGAAATAATCAAGATTTGCAATATGCATCCAAGAGTTAATATTCTTCAGCCCGGCCCCGGTGTCGGCGGTCACTGCATATCTGTCGACCCTTGGTTTCTTGTAGGTGATTATCCTGCCCTTACCAAGGTGATTTGGGATTCAATGAAGGTTAATGACTCTATGCCCGAATTTGTTCTTGAGAGAATTCACACTATAATGAAAGAAAAGGGTATGACAGATATCGGACGTGTAGGCTTGTACGGGCTTACGTATAAAGAAAACGTTGACGACTATAGAGAGTCGCCGACTCTGCAGCTTCTTGAAAACCAGGAACGCCACTTGGCAGAGCCGCTTAAGGTGTATGACCCATATATCACAAAGGATATAGTTTCCAACCAATACCACAGCCTTGAAGATTTCCTTAGAGATGTAGACTTGGTTGTAATCATGGTAAAGCATGACGAAATTAAAGAAAACATGAACAAATTGGCAGACAAAGTGATTTTGGATTGCCACAATATATGTAATATTCCCGGCGCCTATCACATTTAATGGAGGCTTGATTAAATGAAAACCATAATGCTTGTATTTGGCACGCGCCCCGAAGCGATAAAAATGTGCCCTTTGGTTAACGAGCTCAAAACCAGAGAGGGCATAAAAACGGTAGTGTGTGTTACAGGTCAGCACCGCCAGATGTTAGATATGGTCCTTGATACTTTTGAGGTAGTTCCGGACTATGATTTATCTATAATGAAAGCAGGTCAAACTCTGTTTGATATTACCACAAATATATTAACTAAAATCGGTGAGGTGCTTGACGAGGTAAAGCCGGACGTGGTTTTGGTTCACGGTGATACGTCTACCACGTTTGTCACGGCTCTTGCATGCTTTTACAAGCAGATTGCAATAGGTCACGTTGAGGCAGGATTGCGTACATACAACATTTACAGTCCGTATCCTGAAGAGTTTAACCGACAGGCAGTTTCAATCATTTCTAAATATAATTTTGCTCCCACTGAGCTTTCCCGTGCGAATCTTGTTAAGGAAGGTAAGGACGAAAGCAGCATTTACGTTACGGGTAATACTGCCATTGACGCTTTAAAAACTACGGTACGCGAGGGTTACACTCACCCTGAGTTGGATTGGGCTAAGGATAGCCGTCTAATTATGATAACTGCGCATAGGCGCGAGAATCTCGGTGAGCCAATGCATAACATGTTTCGCGCAATACGCAGAGTTATGGACGAGCATCCCGATGTGAAAGCAATTTATCCCATTCATATGAATCCGGTGGTTCGCAAGGCGGCAGACGAAGAGCTTGGCGACTGTGACAGAATCCGTATTATAGAGCCGCTTGAGGTACTTGATTTTCACAATTTCCTTGCGCGCAGTTATATGATTCTTACCGATAGCGGTGGGATTCAGGAAGAGGCGCCCTCGCTTGGTAAGCCTGTGCTCGTTATGCGTGATACAACCGAGCGCCCCGAGGGTATTAAGGCGGGCACCTTGAAGCTTGTAGGTACGGACGAAGACGTAATCTATGAGAATTTCAAGCTACTGCTTGAAGATAAAAATGCATACGATAAAATGTCAAAGGCAAGCAACCCATACGGTGATGGATTTGCTTGTAAGCGCATAGCTGATATTTTGGAGCAGTAATGAAAAAAATGACGGTATTAAAAAAAGCATTCAGAAGAATTATCAGAACTGTTACAGGATATAAAGGCGTGTATTGTGACCTTGGCAAGAGCAACAAAATTTGCCGCCCCGCTTTTCTCCATGAGTTGACTACGATTGGTAATTATAATTACATTGGACGTTATACAATGACACTGAATGCGGATATAGGTAGTTATTGTTCAATAGCATCGGGTGTTAAGATAGGTCAGGGTGACCATGACTTAAGCTGTGTTTCTACCAGCACACATATTTATGGACCTAAGCATGGCATAACAAATCACAATGATTGTGCTAATAAAACTATTATTGGTAATGACGTATGGATAGCTGCAAATGCAGTTGTTAAGCAGGGAGTTGTGGTTGGCACAGGCGCTGTTATCGGTGCCGGTGCTGTAGTTACTAAGGACGTACCACCGTATGCAATTGTTGGCGGTGTTCCGGCTAAGATTATCAGATACCGTTTTGATCACGAAACGATTAAAATGCTACTTAATAGTAAGTGGTGGGAGTTATCGCCGAAAGAAGCTGTAAAGCTCTGTAAAGAGTTACAAAGTATTGCACAGGCAAGTAGTGGTATGACAATACAGTAATGTATGTTTATTAATAATTGTATTTTTGGAGGTAAACAATGGCTTTGGTGATTCACTATAGAAATGGAAAATTGATCGATTCTGAATTAACATATCCTAAGGCTACACCGGCTCCTTTGTATAAATCGGGAAATAGTAACACATTTGTTATGGGAGAGGTTTTTGGTGCCTCGTTTGACGATGTTGTTAATAGTGATTGGATCAATAATCCCAGTGTTTTAAACGACTTTAACGGTGCAATTTCGATAGTTAACGCTGAGGATGCTGGGTGCGTTTTTGCGACAGACCTTAACGGAATTGAAAGCTGGTATATTTACCACAAAGAAGACGTATTCATTTTATCTGATAATTTTTGGGATATAGTAAAAATCGTCAGGCCTGAGCAATCGGATTTGAACATAGATTATATCAAAACCTTTACGCTTATGTCCGCAAACGGAGATACAGTGGTAGATGGGTTAAAGGTTGTATCCCCAACTACAATCGGCAGGTATGATGCTAAAAAAAACGTTTTGACACTTGAAAAGTATTCGGTTTTTCGTTACACCGGTGAAATTAAGGATGTAGAAGAGGCTGTCGATCGAATGGATAAAATCCTGGATCAGGCTATGAAAAACATTAAGCAAACATGCGGTGATGTTAAATATGGAATTGGTGTTTCGGGCGGACTGGATTCCAGGGTAATTCCACATTACGCAAAGAAAAACGGAATGGATATTGTGGGATTTAACGTATGCGTTCCAAGACCTCATGGATTTTTTCTTTCTCAAAGCTGTAAAAATGCAAAAAAAATTGCTAAGGCCTTTGATATGCCTTACGAAAATACAAAGTGGGATGCCGATACGATAGAAGAAAAAATAAAATTAAAGGTTATGCATTATCCTCTTGGCAGTGGACGTAATTCCTTTAAATTCGAACCTAATATGCCAAGGTTTGAAGTTTTACTTACCGGTGGTTCGGGGCTTATTGTAGGTAGTATGTTACCTGTAAAAATTAACGACTGGTCTCGTGATGAGCTGGTGGATTTCATGAGTTCATTTTTTAACGGAGTAAATAACTGCAGAACTTTTTCTTCAAGGGCTAAACGAGGGCTTAACTATATCTTTGGATTGAAATTAGATGCAAATTCAAAATCCAACTCTTTCTATTCTGCAGAAAATATAGATTTTATTGAGAAAAACAATTCAATAGCAGCTTTTGTTGATAAAGGATTGGAAATAGGACAAACAAATCTTGAAATATATGAGGACTATTTTGCCAATGTGATAGGCTTCCGCAATAGATATGGCGCGTATGAATCCATTTTGGGTCAGAAACGCAGCTTTTCGATTTATGTTCCTTTTATGCTTAAGGAAACCTTAAAATGGGATCCAAAGCTATTGTTTGACCGTGCGGTGCTCAAAAGATTGATAGTGAAGTATATTCCCGAGGTAAAGGATGTTCAATCCGAGCAATTTGAAGCAGCGCCCGGAAAAAAAGTTGTTTTATGGCGTAAATTCTGTAATATGGTTGAATTTCTTGTTCGAGGAAATGGAGCCGCGACTGACGAGTTTTGGATGAAAAAACGAAGCATGAAGAAGAAATTGAAACAAAGATTAAACAATAATTGCACGTGGTTTAAAGGCAGCTTTGGCGAAGAATCTAATGGAATGGACAACCGCGTCTTGAAAAGCAAGAATTGTGAATTTATGATCAACGTCTGGGAATTTAAAGCGTTTATAGATACTTTGGAGACCAAAGAATATTTGGATTTCAATTTTTCTACTACATAAAACCGTTATGTCTTTTGTGACGTTTTAATATGGAGGTAAATGTGTTGATTTCTTTGCTGCGTAAAATGGCAGGAAAATTTAGCGGAAAATCATTATTTGATTATCCTGTTGAAAAACAGAAAGAATATTTGTCGAGATTTCGCGAGCCGCGTTCTCTGATAGAGCGTTCGTTCTTTCAGTACAAAGCTCAAATGAAGTTAAAGGGATTTTGGATTTCGTTGTTGCTTAACACAGCCTCCGTACCGCTGTTTTTTATCTATTTTTTAATGCCGGGTAATAGGTTAAATGAATGTTTAGCGTGTGATGCGGTTTTTGTAAAGGACGGTGGAGTGAACGATAACGTTTTGCCTGATTCGTTGAGAGAAGAATATGGCCGCCTTGAAACCAAAGCAGTTGAGGGGCGAAAGCTTAATTTAAAAGATAGATTTTATATACTTAAATTTCTATTCAAGTACCCGCTTTCGTGGCATTTTGCACTTAAGGCGGAGATTAAAATTGCAAGATACAGATGGCTTATATCTCTTTACTCGCCAAAGGCGTTGATAGTACATAATGAGTATTCCTTTACCAGCTCGCTGCTTACAGATTTTTGCAACAGAAACGGTGTTGAGCTGATTAACGTTATGCATGGTGAGAAGCTTTTCTTTATGCGTGACAGCTTCTTTCAGTTTAACCGTTGCTATATTTGGGATGCATTTTATAAAGATTTGTTTACGGAATTGCGCGCCGATTCTGAGCAGTTTATAGTCGAAGTTCCGCCGTCGCTTTTGTTTGAAAAGCAAAGTAGCTATAAAACCGTGGATTATACATACTATCTTCAAGCGCAAGGCGGTGCACGGCTTGAACTCATCGCCAATATAATGAAGGATCTTAAACAAAAAGGTTATACGGTTGCTATAAGACCGCATCCGAGATACACGAATATGGAAATGCTGAAGGGTTATCTTGGTGATAGCAATATTGAGGTTGAAAAGTGCGGCGAGTTTTCAATTGAAGACTCTATACTCAGAACTAAAAACGCAATATCCATATATTCTACCGTTCTGCAACAGGCTTATTATAATGGCACAAAAGTGATTATAGATGATGTTTCAGATCCTAAAATGGTATCCAAACTGCAAGAGTTGCAATATATTATGGCAAGGACAGATAACACGCTTATTTCTGCGGCGCTTGCCGTAGTGGAAAAGTGAAATAATACATTTTTGAATTAGGAGTTTTTATGAAAATTTTGATGCTAGCACCTTACGTATATGCACCTGCTTTTGAAGAGCATTGTAAAAACAAAACCGGCTTTGGATTTATGGTTTATGATATTGCAAAATCGGTCGGCGAAGCAGGCAACGATGTGGTGGCGGCAGTACATGCATTTGGACCGGAGAGGGAATGCGAGAATTTTAAAATTCTTAAAAACAATACCTTAAGTAATATAATTTTCGGTAATTTTAAGAGCCTGTCAAGCTTTTATCGCAAGATGAGGAAAAACGACATTTCCTTTAAAAGCGTTTTGCGTTATTTATACTATTACTTAAATATCGGGTACTTAAAGCATCTGATAAAGAAAGAAAAACCAGATATAGTACACATACACGGATGTTCGGTTTTTATTGACAATATTATGGATATGCTAAACGAGCTTAATGTCCCTTATGTTATAACACTTCACGGACTTTTACAGTATGACGTCGCGGGCGGTTCCAAGTTCAACCAATTGTGTGAGAAAAGCTTTGTTCAAAAAAGTGCTGAGGAGCAAATACCTATGACTGTCATAAGCTCAGGAATGAAGGATGATTTTCTGTCGAATTATTATGGAGCAAAAAACAACAGCCAAGTCCATGTTGTAACTAATGGAATAGATGTTACCCGCTTGGAAAAATCGTATAGTATTCACGAGAAGCATAACATTCCGAGTGATAAGAAAATAATTCTTTGTGTAGGCAGTATTTGCCCTACCAAAAACCAACAGCAACTGATAAGATCGTTTTACTTAATGTCAGAGGATATTAAAAAAGACAGCGTTTTGTTGTTGGTTGGTTCTATGAATGGCACGTACTCTGTATCAGAAGAAATAGAGAAGCTGAGCTTGCAGGACAAGGTTTTTTGCACCGGCTTTGTTCCAAGGGAAGAGCTTAAAAATTATTATTCAACAGCACATGTTACAGCTTGTGCAAGCATTGTAGAAGGTTTTGGCATCTCCATGGTTGAGAGTTTTGTATACGGCACTCCAACCGTTGCATTCTCGGACATACAGGCAATTCCCGATATATACAATGAAGATGCTATGCTTCTTTGCCACGAAAGAAGCGATACAGCTTTTGCAAGTGCACTGGAAAAAGCTCTTATGATGGAATGGAATAAGACAAAAATCCAAGAACACAGCCGTAAGTTTTCGTTACAGACCATGGCACAGAAATATATATCGGTTTATAACACGGTAATAAACAATTCACCGATAAAAGGAAGATAATATGAAAATAGATATCGGGCGAAAAAATCGCAATCATGTATTAGAAATGCTAATACCGTTTTTTGGAGTATTTGAACCATACCGGATTTCGATAATTCCTGTAATAGCCATGCTTCTTATTGCTGTTATAATATCCCGCGGGAAAATAAATTTTAAAATTACAAAGAGCACTATGCCGTATGTACTGTTCGTAGCATATATATCCTTACGTGACGTATTGCATATGTTTTTGTCTGTTTCCGATCCAATGGAAGTGCAATTTAACCGTCTATTGGAAAGCGTTGTACTTTACACATTGGTTTTTGTAGCCTGTAACAATGATTTCGACGAAGATGCATTGTTTAAATGGTGGAAGGTTGCGGGTATTATTTTTGGTGCCGGTATGCTGTACCATGTTTTTCAGATTTTGGTATTAGACCAAAACATATATCCTCTGAGCCTTATTCCGGGGTATGATATTGCTCACGATACGGAAGCGTTGTACTCCAGGCCTTCTTCATTCTTTTCGGAGCCTGCCGCATACGTTGGTTCTATGTTACCCTTACTGTTTTTATCATTGAAAAAAAAGAACTTTAAATGGGCTGCGATTTCTACATTTTTGATTACAGTATCTACGTCTACCGTTGGAGTAATACTGGTTGCTGTGCTTTGGCTTATGTTTATACTGTTTGAAAAAAAGAGCTTTAAGGTTGCGATTATTTATTCAACATTCGTAGTGTGTTTTGTAATTATGTTTCAGTATTTGCCCATCTTTTCAGACACATTGCAAAAGCTGCAGGATGTTTCAGCAGGCGAAAGCACGTGGGGTACCCGTGTAAAGGGCCCTTTTCAAATGATATCAGCTATGGATTGGTATGAGTTTCCGTTTGGAACGAATATTTTGGATGCTCGGGAATTTATATCAAAGCATTTTGAGAAATTCATGAAAGATTTCTCGCCGATTATATATGTTGGTGAAGGAGACGGCTTTTTCTTAAACACAATTTGTTTAATCATTTACAGATACGGTATTCTTGGTTTGTTCTTTTATCTCAGAATATTCAGTGATAAGATATTTAAGTCAACGTATGAAGCTAGAATGTATGTAATCATGCTGATAGTTGCTTCATTTGGGCAAGGCTCTGTCGCATCTCCGGGTATACCGCTTGCATTGACTTTGCTGTATGCAAATAGGATGAAAAAAGTGAATGATATTGTAATGGATAATTGATGGACGGGTTTAAATAATGAAAAAGATACTAATAATGTTAGGCGCTTATTATCCCAATACCTCTGCCAATGGAATTTGTGTTGGGCGCATAGTAGACGAGCTTTTGTTAAAAGGAAACGAGGTTTTTTGTTTATGCAATTCACAGCCTAACGTCTCCGATACAGAGCATATAGGAAATCTGCATATCTATAGAATTAAGTCATTATCTACAAACAAATACTGGCAGCTTAAAAACAGCAGTTCAAACTCGTTTGCCAAGATTTATTATTCATTGGCTTATAAAATCAGTGTGTTTGGGGTAATGATAAGATCTTTGATAAATTTTCCTGTATCTTCAGCAGCACGTGCACGTAAGTATTACCGTACAGCAGAAAAAATTATCAGTAAAAACTGTATAGATACAGTGATCGGTGTTAATATGCCGATTGAGGCATTGTACGGTGCGTATTTGGTAAAAAGGAAGCATCAGAATATTGATTTTGTTCCGTATTGCTTGGACCCTGTGTACGGAGGCGCAGATAATAAGTTTTTATCCGATAAGACCGTTAATAAGCGTAATTATAAATTCGAACAAAGGATGCTGGAGGAATGCACGCTGTTTATTGCACAGAATGAACATTTGGAGCATTTTGAAAAAGCACATAGCCAGCACATCGGCAAATTAAGATTTGTGGGCGTGCCTCTTCTTGTGAGACGGGATAATTTCGAGAAAGAAGCAGAGGAGGGAAAGAAGGTTCTTTTGTATGCCGGTGCTCTTTCCCCAAAAACAAGGAATCCTGCATATATATTTAATGTTTTTAAGCACGTTAAAAACGTCAGATTAAAAATGTATGTTTCGAATATTGAGGACTGGGTAAGGGAAGCGGCAAGAGGAATAGACAGTATTGAAATAAACGGCAGAATATCTCATGAAGAAATTCTCAAAGAAATGTCGCTAGCGGATGCATTTTTAAATATAGGCAATACTCAATCCATGTTTTGCCCCAGTAAAATAGTTGAGTACATTAGCTATGGTAAACCCATTGTTTCCTTATATAGGACGGATAATGATACATGCCGTGATTATATGTTGAAATATCCGCTTGGGTTGTATATTGATGAGCGGGCGGTGGATTTTGTCACCGCGGCAGAAAAAATCGAGTCTTTCATAAATACAAACAGCGATATTGTTCATTATAATACCTTGAAGGAAATATATTATGACAATACTCCGGAATATATCGCAAATATAGTTTGTAACTTATCGAACAACAATGGAGAATAAGTAGATGAACAAATCGCAAAAAAGCATGCTGAATGCAAGCACAGCGTTGCTGAATATGCTGGTCACAAGCGTTGTGGGGCTGGTTCTCGGTAAGAGCATTTTAAATAATTATGGCTCGGAATATAATGGAATAAATGCTACTGCCTCTCAAATAATCAGCACTATTATGGTTTTAGAGGGTGGATTTACGCTTGCCAGTAATATAGCGTTGTTTGCTCCGTTAGCAAAAAATGATTACAATTCTGTAAATGGGATTTTATCGGCAAGCAAAAGAAAGTTTTTCGTAATAGGCAGTATTGCTTTTGCTATAGGGTGCTTAATTTCATTTGTATATCCGCTGATGGTTTCGAGTTCGATGCCATATTTTGAATTTGTGCTGTTGATGTTTACTATTTTGCTTCCGTCATGCTTTAATCTTGGATTTAATATGAAGCATAGAGTGCTTCTTTTGACCGAGCAAAAGGAATATATTATATCGCTTTTCTCTACGATAACCTACGCACTTGGAAATATCATAGCAATTGCAGCTATTTATTGGGGTGTTTCTCTTGTAATTGCCCGAGTAATAATTATGATTTCCTTGTTTGTTAATTACATAATGATTGCGTTGTACTGTCGATATAAATATCCATTCATTAATTATAACGCACAGCCGATGTTTGAAAAAATAAAGGGTACAAAAAGCGTTATTGCGTTAAAGCTTACCTCTATAGCATACTCCACCCTTCCCATCATAGCTATTTCCGCCATTCCCGAACAAGGGGCTCTGTTAGCTAGTGTTTATGCAGTTTATAAAAGCGTTGTTTCAATGATAAAAAACTGCTTGTCTTCTATAACTAATGCGCCACGCCTGGGATTTGGCGCACTGTTCGCAGAAGGAAGAACAGAGGAAGCTAAGAAAAAATTTGTTCAGTATGAAATGATCACATGCATCGGAATCAGTGTGGTGCTGGGAACTACATGTTTGTTGCTTATGTCGTTTATTGATATTTACACAAGAGGAGTTAATGATACAAATTATCATAACAATTTACTTGCTATTATGATGCTGTTAACTGTATTTTTTGAGACGCTACACATTCCCAGTGGACAAATGATTCAAATGTCAGGAAGATTCAGGGCATCAAAAAATATTCAAATGATCGCATGCGCAGTATTGCTGGTTACATTGGTAACAGGAAGTCTTCTGTTTGGATTGTATGGAGCAGTTGCATCCACACTTATGGCGGCATGCTTTTTGGCATTTGCTGAAATTGGATACACAAGAATCAAGATATTTGGTCTTGGATTATTGTCTTTCCTAAAAAACACCGTACCTTGCGCGATTGTTTGTGTCATTGCTACGATTGTCGGCTTGAGCGGGGAATTGGGAGTATCAAATTACATAGAGTTTGCTTTAGCAGGAACGGTAAGTGTTGTTATCCTTGGTATTATAACCATTGCAATTTATTTTGTTATAGATAAAACAAATATGCTGGGTATATTGAAAATTATGAAAACCATCGTTAGAAGGAGTCATTAAACATAATGGGGTGCGATAAGAGATCGATAGGAATAATTACATTTCATAAATATTATAATTATGGTACTGCTTTGCAGGCATATGCATTGCAAAACTATATATCAAAGCATTACTCGGATTGCGATGTTGAACTCATTGACTATACGGTGAAAAATGAATTTGTTGGAAAAAAACTTATTCTGACTAGGATAAAGCGGCTTAGTGAATACCTTAAGAATTTTAAAAAGTATTACGTTTTATACCGAAACCGCCCATATCAGATAATTAAAAAACAGGCGTTTGATGTCTTTTTTAAAGAAAGCATGGTTGTTTCGGAGAATGGGGCTGATACGGTAGAAGCTCTTCCGGCTATTTGCGACAAATATGATGCGGTTATGGTTGGAAGCGATCAAACCTGGAATCCATTTGTATCAACCAAGGGTGTGTTTCTTTTAGAGTGGCTTGACGGGAAGAAGAAAAAAAAGCTTGCGTATGCGCCGAGTATTGGGATAAGTAATTTGCCGGATGGGTACAGGGAGCGTTATAAAACCGCCCTGTCTGATTTTAAATTCCTTTCTTGCCGTGAGCGTGGCGGGGCTGAGTTCTTGTCGGAATTGCTGGGCAAGAATGTTGAATTCGTTCTTGATCCCACATTGCTTTTAAAGCCTGAGGATTGGGAGGAGATTGCAACTCCTATTGACATCAAAGAGCCGTATCTTTTAACTTATTTTTTGGGGGATAATAAATCTCATAGAAAAGCGGCAGAGCGGATTGCGAAAGAAAAAAATCTTAAGATTGTCGCCCTTCCGGTGTCCCATCTTGAGATTAATAATAAAAATATCAAAAAGATGTACGGCGGACCAGGCGAATTTGTGTCCCTTATAAAAAATGCCGCATTTGTATGTACGGATTCATTTCATGGAACGATGTTTTCAATTAACTTTCATAAGGATTTTATGGCTTTTCCAAAGAGAAAAGATGTTGAGGTCAATTCGGACAACAATCGTTTATACGATGCTCTAAAGGTTTTCGGCTTAGAAAATCGTCTCGGAATTGAGGGGGTAGTAAATACCGACTCGGTGTGTTATGAGGATATAGACAGTAAGCTTACAGAGTTAAGAGAACAGTCGACAGGTTTTTTAACTAAAGTTATAGGGATAGTTTAATGGTGCTGATATGATAGATATTAATTTTGAGAAGGAATGTTACGGTTGCGGACTATGCGAGGCAGTTTGTCCCAAGCAATGTATAGAGTTAAAAGAAGACGAAAAAGGTTTTCTGAAGGCTTATATAGATAAAACCAAGTGCATTAACTGTGGAATTTGCGATAAAAAATGTATTGCTACATACCGTAACCCAGGCAGCGCAATTCATGCAAAAAAAGCGTTTTACGGATATAATTCAGATCCGGAAAAACGCAATAGCGGAACATCAGGCGGTGTGTTTTTTGAAATTGCAGCATTTTGTTTAAAACAAGGCTTTCTTGTTTCGGGATGTATATGGGACGAGCATTGGAACCCTGTGCACGTTCTTACAGATAACATAAAAATTGTTGAAAAGATGCAACGTTCAAAGTATTCGCAGAGCAATATTGCAGGCGTTCTTGAGCCCATAAAGAAAGCTTTAAACGAAGGCCGGAAGGTTTTGTTTTCAGGCACTCCTTGTCAAATCGCCGCTGTAAGAAGTTTTGTAGGAGAAAGGAAAAATTTGATTTGCGTGGGAGTTATTTGCCACGGAGTTGCAAGCCGAAAGATTTGGAGAATGTATTTAGATTCGCTGCGTAATCAATATGGTGAAATTGCCGACTTGAGGATGCGTGAGAAATCCGGGCTTCAGTGGTCTAAGTATAGTTTGTTTGTAGAATTTGAAGATGGTAAAAAAATAATTCTCAGCAAGCCTGAAAATGGACAGTTTATGCAGTGCTTTCAAGAATCCTTGTATGTTTCTGCGCGTTGCACATCCTGCCAATATAAAGGAGATTCCATTTCGGCAGATATTATAATAGGAGATGGATGGGGGCAAAATCCCATTGCGAAATCTATGGACGACGGTAAAGGTCTTTCATGTGTATTGCTTCTCACTCAAAACGGAGTGGAATTGTGGGACTGCATTAATCATAATTTTATAGCCAAAGAAGCTACTGCAGAGATGGTTGCACAAGGAAACACAAGATTAATATTACCGTCGAAGAAGAATCCTCGAACGAGAAGATTTTACAGAGCAGTAAAAAACAAGGGTGTTGTTGATGCAGAGCTTTTAAAAAAATATATGTATATCAATACTACTGTTGCAAAGACTAAAAAAATAATTCGAAAATTTCTTGGCAAGTAATTTTTTATAATTTGGAGGAATAACTGATGAGTTTGTTTTCAGGAAAGACGTTACTTATCACCGGAGGAACAGGTTCGTTCGGAAATGCGGTTTTGAACAGATTTTTAAAAACGGATATAGGAGAGATAAGAATTTTTTCGCGTGACGAGAAAAAACAAGACGATATGCGTCACGATTTTCAGGCAAGGATGCCCGATGTAGCTGAGAAAATAAAATTCTACATAGGTGACGTTAGAGATTTGCAATCTGTCAGAAATGCAATGCACGGTGTGGATTACATTTTTCACGCTGCGGCTTTGAAGCAGGTTCCGTCTTGTGAGTTTTTCCCAATCGAGGCTGTAAAAACCAACGTTCTTGGCACTGAGAATGTTCTTACTGCAGCGATAGAAGCGGGTGTTAAGAATGTAGTATGCTTATCTACGGATAAAGCGGCATATCCGGTAAATGCAATGGGCACCTCAAAGGCTATGATGGAAAAGGTCATAGTAGCTAAATCGCGTACAGTTGCCCCCGGAAAAACCAAAATATGCTGTACCAGATACGGAAACGTAATGTGTTCACGCGGTTCTGTAATTCCACTTTGGATTGATCAGATTAAAGCAGGAAACCCGATAACAATAACCGATGGTTCTATGACACGCTTTATAATGTCGCTTGACGAGGCTGTGGATCTTGTGCTCTTCGCTTTCGAGCACGGTAAAAACGGAGATATTCTTGTACAAAAGGCTCCCGCCTGCACGATTAAGACTCAGGCAGAGGCGGTGTGTGAGCTGTTTGGCGGCGACAAAGAAAATATTAAGGTTATAGGTATTCGTCACGGAGAAAAAATGTACGAAACACTTCTTACAAACGAAGAGTGCGCGAATGCTATTGATATGGGTAACTTTTACCGCGTACCTTGTGACAAAAGGGGATTAAATTACGATAAGTATTTTGAAAAGGGAGATACCGAGCGCAATACTCTTACAGAGTTTAATTCCAATAATACACAGCTACTCGACATAGCTGCAACCAAGGCGAAAATTGCCTCCCTTGCGTATATACAGGAGGAGATTGCAAAAATGAAACGAGGGGCAATATGAAGATTCTTGTAACTGGCGCGGCCGGTTTTGTTGGAAAGAACCTTGTAAGTGCTCTTGCGAATATAAGAGACGGTAAAGACAGAACGCACCCTGAAATTGAAATAGAAGAGATTTTTACATATGATGTTGACAGTTCCGCGGACGAGCTTGTTAGGTATTGCGAAAAAGCAGACTTTGTTTTTAATCTTGCGGGAGTCAATAGACCTCAGGACCCGAAAGAATTTGAGGTAGGGAATTTTGGGTTTGCATCTATGCTTCTTGATACCTTAGAAAAGGTCGGTAATAAATGCCCCGTTATGCTCTCGTCCTCTGTTCAGGCAACACTGCTCGGGCGTTATGATGGAGCATACGGTAGGAGCAAGAAAGCCGGCGAGGAACTGTTTTTTGAATATGGTAAGCGAACAGGTGCTAAGGTTTTGGTATATCGTTTTCCTAATCTGTTTGGTAAATGGGGGAGACCTAACTACAACAGTGCAGTTACTACATTCTGTTATAATATTGCGAGAGATTTGCCTATAACAGTAAACGACCCGGCAGCTGAGCTTGAGCTTGTTTATATAGACGATCTTGTTTACGAGATGCTGTCTGCATTAAAGGGAGAAGAGACCAGGTGCGAGTTTTATGGGTTAAAACCTGTTTTGCTTGGCACGGGAAGATATTGCTGTGTTCCGATTATACATAAGGTGACTCTCGGAGAGATTGTGGATCTTGTTGTAAAATTTAAGGCTCAGACATCAACACTTGTGATTCCGGAAATACCGCGAGGCAGTTTTGCATGGAAGCTATATTCTACTTATCTATCATATCTTCCTGCTGAGAAGGTGTCATTCCCACTGCGAATGAATGTAGATGCAAGAGGTTCGTTTACCGAGCTTATCAAGACTATTGGGGGCGGACAGGTCAGTGTTAATGTATCAAAGCCCGGAGTAATAAAAGGGCAGCATTGGCATAATTCAAAATGGGAATTCTTTATTGTAGTTTCCGGGCACGGCCTTATAGAGCAACGCCAAGTCGGTACTGACGAGGTGTTGTCATTTGAGGTGTCAGCAGATAGAATAGAGGCGGTACATATGCTGCCGGGATACACTCACAACATTATTAACCTATCTGACACAGAGGATCTTGTTACAGTTATGTGGGCTAACGAAAACTTTGATCCGAAGAGTCCAGACACATATTTTGAGGTGGTGAAGTAATATGGAAATGAAACTAGATTACACTGATATAAAATTTAAGAATGATGGCAGACTTAAGCTTTTGATAATAGTAGGCACCAGGCCTGAAATAATAAGGCTTGCTGCGGTTATAAACAAATGTCGTAATTATTTCGATTGTGTACTTGCACATACAGGTCAGAATTACGACTATAACTTAAACGGTGTGTTTTTTAAAGACCTACAACTGGCAGACCCTGAGGTATATATGAATGCTGTTGGAGACGACCTTGGAGCGACTGTTGGTAATATAATAAATTGTTCCTATAAGCTTATGAAGGCAACAGAGCCTGATGCTCTTTTAATACTTGGTGACACGAACTCATGTCTTTCCGCTATTTCAGCAAAACGTCTTCATATCCCGATTTTTCATATGGAGGCGGGAAACAGGTGTAAGGACGAGTGTTTGCCGGAAGAGACAAACAGAAGGATAGTAGATATAATATCAGACGTAAATCTTGCGTATTCCGAACATGCCAGAAGATATCTTGCCGAATGCGGTTTGCCCAAGGAAAGAACGTATGTAACAGGCTCTCCTATGGCAGAGGTTTTGCATAATAATCTTTCGAAGATTGAAAATAGTAATATTCATTCGAGGCTGGGGCTTGAAAAAGGGAAATATATACTTCTTTCAGCGCACAGAGAAGAGAATATAGATACAGAGAAGAACTTTATAAGTTTATTTTCTGCAGTAAACAAAATGGCAGAGGAATATGATATTCCGATACTTTATTCCTGCCATCCCAGAAGTAAAAAAAGACTGTCAGAGAGAGGTTTTGTATTGGATTCCCGTGTAATACAACATGAGCCTCTTGGTTTTCATGACTATAATTGTTTGCAAATGAATGCTTTTGCGGTAGTATCTGACAGTGGAACTCTTCCTGAGGAAAGTTCGTTTTTTACATCAATTGGTAAGCCATTTCCCGCTATATGCATTCGAACCTCGACAGAGCGTCCTGAGGCTTTAGATAAGGGTTGCTTTGTTCTTGCCGGTATCGACGAGAGAGGACTTCTCGGAGCCGTCAGAACTGCGGTTAATATGACTCAAAACGGAGAGTACGGTATTCCTGTACCTGATTATATCGATACAAATGTATCTACTAAGGTTGTAAAAATAATACAGTCGTATACAGGTATAGTTAATAAATTTGTTTGGAGAAAGTAGTATACAGTATATGGTTGTTACTGCTCTAAATTATAAACCAATAGGATATAAATTAAATGAATAACAATTTTAATAATACCAGTCACAGAACTTGGGCGGAAATAAATTTAAACAATGTAGAGCATAACTATCACGAGATTAAAAACCATATACAAAGTAAAATATGCTGCGTTGTAAAGGCAAATGCATACGGTCACAGCGCGATAATGTTATCAGCCTTATATCAAAAGCTAGGCGCGGATTATTTGGCTGTATCGAACATTGAAGAGGCCTTGCAGCTTAGAAATAACAATATAACAATTCCGATTTTGATTTTGGGATACACTCCACCCGAATGTGCAAGCTTGCTTTCTGAATATAAGCTAAGTCAAACGGTGTATTCCATTGACTATGGAAGAAAATTGACAGAACATGCGTCTCGCTGTGGGTGTCAAATTAGCGTCCATATAAAAATCGATTCGGGAATGGGGCGCATTGGGTTTAAACCAAATAAAGAGTCTGTCCATGATATTATTTCACTTTTCAAAGGACAAAATTTGCTGGCTAAGGGCATTTTTACACACTTCGCTGTAGCTGACGAAGGTAAAAATGGGTGTGAGTATACTATATTACAATATGAATCATTCAAAAAATCAATAAAATATCTCCAAGAGCAGGGATTAAATTTTGATATTGTTCATTGTTCAAACAGCGCTGCTATTCTTGACTATTCCGATTTTGAATTTAATATGGTGAGGGCGGGAATTATTCTCTATGGCTTGTATCCGTCCGGAGCTGTGAAGCAGAAGTTAAATTTAATAAAAGCTATGAGGTTGGTTTCTGTTATATCTCATATTAAGTACGTTGAACCGGGTGAATCTGTTTCGTATGGAAGAACGTTTGTAGCACAGCAGAGAATGAAAATTGCAACAGTTCCTGTAGGGTATGCTGATGGCTTTTGGAGAAGTAATGGCAATGGAAGATACTCTTTAAAGGTTAACGGTCAATATGCGAAAATAATCGGTAGGATATGTATGGATCAGTTGATGCTAGATGTTACCGATATTGAATGCGATATTGGTGATGAAGTTTTGATTTTTGGTGATGACGAAAGATGCTCTGCAGATATAATAGCAAAGTTAAATAATACTATAAATTATGAGGTCGTATGTTCTGTACGAGAGCGAGTACCAAGAGTGTTTATAAAAGATAATAATATAGCAGGCTTGTGCAGCACAATGTACGGTATAACAAACATATAGTATTTCTTATTTCAAAGTTTACTATTAAATAAATAAAGCGGAATAAAAAGGAGAATGCATGAAAAACATTGCAATTATAACTGCGCGCAGCGGCTCGAAAGGACTGCCGCATAAAAATATCAAGGATCTGGCGGGAAAGCCTCTTATGGCTTGGTCTATTGAGGCGGCTCTTGAGTCGGGTATGTTTGATACTGTTATGGTGTCTACCGATTCAGAGGAGTATGCGGATATTGCGCGTAAATACGGTGCGGAGGTGCCGTTTTTACGAAGCGAAGAAATGTCAAGAGATAATGCAAATTCATGGGACGTTGTCGTTGAGGTTTTGAATGAATATAAAAAGCTTGGACAAGTATTTGATACTCTTATGCTTTTGCAGCCCACCTCACCGCTTCGTGACAGTGAAGATATAAAAAATGCGTATATAGAGCTTGACAAAAAGTGTGCAAACGGTATTGTTGCGATTTGTGAGTGTGAGCATAGTCCTTTGCTGGCTGAATCCTTTTCAGAAACGTTTTCTTATGAACCAAACAGACTGACGGTTAGAAAAGCGTTGGAAAAGGAATACAGCAATTTGGCAGATAAAGGTATGTATATGCGTAGACAGGCGCTTCCCACGTTTTACCGTCCAAACGGTTCGATGTATCTTGTAAAGGTAGAAAGATTCGAACAAGATCATTACATATACGATAAAGATTGCTACGCATACGTAATGCCTAAAGAAAGAAGCATAGATATAGATAATGAGCTCGATTTCGCGATAGCGGAAGCTGTGCTCCATCATTTTAAAGACATTTAAGTAGTGGACATCATTGTCAGTAATACTGAAGTTTGGTTTTCTCAGATTCGGTATTCACATAAAATCTCAGCACCCCCTATTGGCGAAATATTAACCAAGGAGGCTACCTATGCGAAAAGCATATGAGGACAAGCTTTTAGAAATTATAAAAGCGATTGTTATTGATGGGAAGAGAGAACATGAATGTCAATTTTTAATAAGCGAGCTTGAACAAGAGCAACTGAACGCACTTGCTTTGTGCGCAAAAAGGCATCAAATTACTCATTTTGTCTACTACGTAATGGGTTATTCCGGACATACGGAGTCCGAGCGTGATTTTCTTTCGTCTGTTGCAGTTACTGTCCAACAATCTAAAGCGGCTTTTGATATATCTGCGGCTTTTTCCAAACATAAGATACCGCACATTATGCTAAAGGGAACTGTTATACGTAAGTTATACCCCGAAGCCTGGATGCGAAACGGATGCGACATTGATGTATTGGTAAAAAATGAAGATCTGCAGCGTGCAGGAGACGTATTAAAAGATATTGGATATGAATTTGAAAGCATGATTACTCACCACGCATCATATCATAATGATTATATAGAGGTGGAGCTTCATTATTTATTAATAGAAGATTTTCTCAACATAAAGGCCAGCCGTGTGTTAGATAACGTGTGGGATATAGCTTTAAAGCTCGAAGCGAAAAATGAAAACAGCTTTTTGTATGAGCTTCCTGATGAATATATGTATTTTTATCAGCTTGCGCATATGGTAAGACACTTTAATCGCGGAGAATGCGGAATCCGTCCTGTGCTTGACATCTGGATGTTGAATAATTGCTGCGATAACAACAGGCAGAAACGAGAAAAGATTTTGGAAGAGGGCGGTTTGACTCTGTTTGAGAAGCATATGGTAGAGCTTGGTGATTTTTGGTTTTCAAACGGTTCAGGCGAAGGCCTTGAAAAAATCGAGCAATGGGTATTATCTGCCGGCACAGTTTCTCCCAAAGAGCGTGTTGAGTCTATTATGAAAACTCAACATAATAATAGATTTCAGTACTTTCTATACGTTATGTTTCCGCCATATAATAAAATGTGTCACAGATATAGGATTTTAAAGAAACATAAATGGTTGTTGCCATTGTTTTATATATTGAGATATTTTCACTTGCTTTATTTAATGGGCATTAAAAGAATCGTTTCAAGACTTAAAACCCTTTTCACAAAAGAAAAAAGGCAAAGTGAAATCAAATCGATGCTCAATCAATTGGGTATTTTAGATGTAAGTAAAGGTTAAATGACGTAAAGATCCTTACTTTTTTGTGTTTAATGATAGTGCCATGAGCACAAAAGCAGAGAAATATTAATTGAGATTATACCGGCCGTTGCGATTGACGCAGATGTAGTGAAGGCGGCGCAGCTCGCTTATGGACTCTAGGAGTTCGGGTAAAACATACGGCAGATTTATTGGGAGATACCATGCGCACAGATATTGAAAATCAACTTTTGGATATAGTTCGGTCTGTAGTTGTTGAAGAGAGCACGGCCGACATAGATATTAACGACATGCTCATAACAGAGACTAAAGACGGTGAAGAATGCACCGCTTGTAATTGTTTCGAGCGTGACGGTTATAATAACGTAGAGGGCTTGATGGCGCTCGCTAAAAAGCATCAGATACAGCATTTAGTGGCATACTATTTTTTGACGTTGGGTGATAAGAGATTTACAAAGCGTTTCTTTTCCGTTGTCAGCTTTACAGTAGAGCAGGTGCGTGCCGCGGAAGAATTAATAGAGGCTCTGTCAGCCGCTGAAATAAAGCACGTTCCGCTTAAGGGCACGGTTTTACGCAAGCTCTATGCCGAGGCATGGATGCGCAATAGCTGTGATATTGACGTGCTTGTAAGCCGCGACGAGCTAGATATAGCGGGCCGAGTGCTTGAAAAGCTCGGTTACAGAAGGCAGGACGGCCTTTCCGCACATGACGTTACGTATGCGCGTGGCCGCGTTCACGTTGAGCTGCATTATCTTTTGCTAGAGGAGTACAGAATGCCCAAGGCTTCGGAGGTTCTTGGCGAGGTGTGGTCGCATTGTGAATTTAACGGCGGATATTGCGGTACTATGAGCGATGCCTTTTGCTATTTTTATCATATAGCTCATATGGCAAAGCATTTTGAACTTGGCGGCTGCGGTATGCGTGCCGTGCTTGACACTTGGATTTTAAACCATAGGTGTTACTTTGACCCGGGCGCCCGTCTTGAAATACTAAAACGCGGCGGCCTTGATAAATTTGAGGCCGAAATACGCTCGCTCTCGGAGTCTTGGTTTGGTGACACCGCCGATTGCACGCCCGAAATACTTGAAAAATTTATACTCACCGGCGGTGCCTACGGCAACGTACAAAACGGAGTTGTGCTTTCAAGGAAAATGAAGGGCGGCAGGCTTGGCTATTTGCTCCACAGACTCTTTGTGCCGTATAGCCAGCTTAAGAGTTATTATCCGTTTCTTGACGGAAAGCCTTATCTTTTGCCCCTTTATGAGGTCAGAAGATGGTTTGATGCATTCAGACGTGACAGAAAAAAATATCTTTTTGAGTTTAGCGAAAATATGAAAAATGACGGTCAGAGCGAGCAAATAAGCGAGATGCTCACAGACCTTGGCTTTAACGAAAAAGGATAATTAATAATTGAAAACAATAATTAGCGATAATTTTCTGTTAAAGAGTGATTGTGCAAGGCATCTTTACAATACCTACGCAAAGAACCTGCCTATAATTGACTATCACTGTCACTTGAACCCTGAGTGGATTGCAAGCGACTATAAATTCTCCGACCTAGGAGAGCTGCTTTTGTCTGCCGACCATTACAAGTGGCGTGCTATGCGCTCGTTTGGCATAGAGGAGAAATACGTGACAGGAGATGCTACGTACCGTGAAAAGTTTCGCGCCTTTGCAAAAGCTATAGAATATTGCATTGGCAACCCACTTTATCACTGGACACACTTAGAGCTGTTGCGTTATTTCGGCATTGACGAGGCACTCACAGAAAAGAATGCTGATGAAATATTTGATAAGGCGACCGCCATGCTTCAAACCGATGGATATTCTGCACGCGGTCTTATTGCCTGCTCGGGCGTTGAGGTAATATGCACGACAGACGACCCGCTGGATACGCTTGAATACCATAAGGCTACTCGTGATAGCGGATTTTCTACAAAGGTGTTGCCCACCTACCGTCCCGACAAAGCGGTCAATATTCACAAGGATACGTTTGTTCCTTATATAAAGGCTTTGGGGGCTGAAAGCTATTCACAGCTTAAGGCGGTGCTTTTGGCAACGCTTGATAAATTTGAGGCGGCAGGGTGCCGCCTGTCCGACCACGGGCTTGATTTTATTCCTTACCGTGAGGGTGACGCTGCGGCCGTATTCAAAAAGGCGCTTAAAGGCGAGAAAATTACCGATTGCGAGAGGGATATCTATATGACCGACCTTTTGCGCTTTTTTGCAAAGGAATATAGCAGGCGCGGCTGGTGCATGCAGATACACGTAGGCGCTATGCGAAACAATAACACGCGTATGTTCCGCTTACTCGGTCCTGATACGGGGTACGATTCCATAGCTGAAACAAGCCTTGCAGAGCCCCTGTCACGTTTGCTTGATTCACTGGAAACCGAGTCGGCACTTCCGAAAACCGTTCTTTATTCACTTAATCCAAAGGATAATTATACTCTTGCTACGCTTATGGGCTGTTTCCAGGGAGAGGGTGTGCGCTCTAAAATTCAGCTTGGCTCAGGCTGGTGGTTCCTTGACCAAAAGGACGGTATGGAGGCACAGCTGAGGGCACTTGGAAATCTTGGCGTGCTTGGCGCTTTTGTTGGTATGCTGACCGATTCGCGCAGCTTTGTTTCCTATCCGCGACATGAGTATTTCCGCAGAATACTTTGTAATCTTATAGGCACGTGGGTAGAGGAAGGGTTATATCCGTTTGACGAGGAAGCTCTTGGTAACATAATTCGCGGAATATGCTACGAGAATGCAAAATCATACTTCTCATTCTGACCCGTATTATATAATAAGGAAAGAAAAATGAAATTTATATCATGGAATGTTAACGGCTTCAGGTCTGTTTTAAATAAAGGCTTTGCCGAGTTTTTTAAAGGCGCTGATGCGGATTTTTTCTGTATTCAGGAAACTAAAATGCAGCCCGGTGAGGCAGAGTTTGCCCCCGACGGATATTTTCAGTATTGGTACAGTGCACAGAAAAAGGGATATTCCGGTACTGCCGTTTTTACAAAGCACGAGCCTATAGCCGTGGGCTACGGCCTTGGAATGGCCGAGCATGATACAGAGGGTAGGGCAATAACTCTTGAATACGATAGCTTTTATCTCGTGTGCGTATATACACCTAACGCGCAGCGTGAGCTTGCAAGGCTCGGCTACCGTATGGAGTGGGAGAATGCTTTGCGCGCATATCTCATAGCACTCGACCGCAAAAAGCCGGTTATCTATTGCGGCGACCTTAACGTGGCCCATGAGGAAATTGACCTTAAAAATCCTAAGACCAATCATTTCTCGGCAGGCTTTTCGGACGAGGAGAGAGGCAAGTTTACAGAGCTTTTAAATGGCGGTTTTTGTGACACGTACCGCACCTTACACCCGGAAAAGGTCGAGTATTCCTGGTGGAGCTATATGTATCACGCAAGAGAAAAGAACGTTGGCTGGCGCATTGATTATTTTGTGGTATCAGAGCGAATTATGCCAAACGTAAGGGATAGTTATATTTTAACGGACGTGAAGGGTAGTGACCATTGTCCCGTGGGTATAGAGGTTAATTTAAGTTGAAAACACGAATATTATTTGTTTGCCACGGCAATATATGCAGAAGCCCGATGGCAGAGCTTGTTTTTAAGGATTTAATAAAGAAAGAGGGACTCTCAGATAACTTTTACATTGAGTCTGCCGCTACCAGCACAGAGGAGCTCGGCAACCCCGTATATCCGCCCGCAAGGCGTGAGCTTTTGCGCCATGGCATCAGCTCTGACGGTAAATATGCGCGTCAGATAACCCTATCTGATTACGAGAGCTTTGATTTGATTATTGGTATGGACAGTGCAAATATCCGTAATATGCATAGGCTGTTCGGTGTAGACCCGGAGGGGAAAATAAAAAAGCTGCTTGATTATACAGGGCGCGGCGGTGACGTTGCAGACCCTTGGTATACAGGTGATTTCAGTGCGACGTGGCGTGACGTTTTAGACGGATGCACGGCTTTACTTAAGACTTTAAAATAAAAATTACGACTTACCGCATTCTCAGTGTGCGACGGTAAGTCGTTTTATTTTTGAGTTATTTCAGGTCAGCGAGTGACTCTGTAATAGAGATTTTTTACAAGCTCGCGCCTTTTGGTGCCCTTTGGTAAAAGCTTGCCCGCAACTCTTCGCGCGAGCCCCTCGTTAATAAATGCCGTGGTGCCGACTGATTTATTTTGTACATATTTGTTTACACCGATATATGAGGAGCACTCGCACCAAAAATCAAGGGCACTGAATTTTTTGCCCGTACCCAAATCGTCTTCAAAAACCAAGCTGCCGAACACCTTTTTATCCTCGTATTTCGAGTGGTGAAGGTAATATTCAAACAGATATGCAAAATCGTCCTTTCTGTAATACATACTATCCTTGTATTTGCCGAAAAACGAGAGGTAATCCTCTATAAATTCAAGTGCTGAAGTCTGCATAATTTCGGTTAATATCGTACTCACGCGGTCGAGCGTCGGCTCTTCAAATATCGGCTTAAGCGTGCCGCCCGAATCCTCGTACCCTACGGTTGAGGGCGCAAGCTTCATAAAAACTTGCTCACGTATCACACCTGTAATAGCGGGCTTTTTATCGTAAAACATCTTTGTGTGAAAGCTGCCGATTCTTTCTCGACAGTTCAGTATTTCATTATTTGAGTGAATATACATACCGTTGACGGTAAAGCCGAGCAGCTTTGAGAGTGCCAGCTCCTGCCTGCCACTGTAGCCGATATCAAATATCGCATCTCCCTCTTTGATAATGCCCGAAAAGTAGTTCTTAAGCTTATCTCTGTATAGGGCAAGCTTTTGGCCGTTGCATAGTGCAAAAAGCTCCTTTGCGCACACCTCAAAATCGACAGAGCTTTTAAAGGGAGTGTCTTTGAGCATATTATTTACGCCTATAAGTGTAAGAATTTCCACGTCGTCAACAGAGGAGGTGCTGTCTTTTAAAAATGGCCTAAAAATGCTTAACAGCTTTTTTGGGGTATATGCGGTCGAATTTAATTTATAGGTTAGCGAATATACGTCATTTTGCGTGTAAATATCAGAGAGAAGCATTGATTTTCTTGACACGTACAGGTAGCTTGCCTCTGTTTTGGCTTTTGCGCAGTCACGAATAAGATTAAATGCCTGCATCGGTAAATAGCCGTCGCGCGCAACAAAGTGTACAGTTCCCACACCGTCCTTTTTTGCGTTATCAAGTACCCAATCTGCTACTGCGTACAGATACGGCCCGAGAGCAGAGTAGCCGATAACAAAGGGGTCGGTGTTAAAGTCGCTATCCTTGTTGTAGTGTACGTAAGGGCAGTCAAAAAGCTTGTTTGCAATAAGACCCAGCATAGCACTGTAGCCGACGTAGCTTGTGTCAAGCCCGCTAAGGTCGTGCACTGCAGAAAAAGCGGCCGAGCGTGTTAGTATTTCTCCCCCGTATATTCTGCCGTGCCTGCCGTACAAAATATCGGTCGGCGGCGGTAGGTGAAAGGCGCGCATACCAAGCCTCAATGGGTTTTGCACGTCACTTTCCCAGTTATCGCCAACGTGCAAAACACTGCTTGATATAAGCCCCTCGGTTTTTAGTAGATACCTGAAAAGGTTGGACGATTGCTTGGTAAGCCCCGCGTCAGAGGAGAGATATAGTGCCGAGTATCCGTCATAACCGTTTTTTTCAAGTATGCCTTCTACGGCACTGCGCGGCAGGTACATATCCGATGTAATAAATATTCGCTTGCCAAGGTATTTTACAAGCTTAAAGAGCTGTTTGCCGTACTCGCGCGCATAGCAAAGCTCCCTCTCAAGCTCCATTTCCCTTTTCTTTATAGCTTCAATCTTTTCTCTCTCAAAGCCGTAATCAAGGGCTATTCTTTCATAAATTTCGTCAAGCGTTACCTCTTCTTTTCTGTTTAAGCCTGTGGAATTTATCCTGCGCACTCTCTCTTCGCTTTTTACACGGATTTCTTTAAAATCATAATATGAGTTTACGTTAAACAGCTTATAAAAGGTGTTGTTCAAGAGCTTAAAAAGGTCAGTCGGCCTTACAAAGGGTCTTAAAATGAGTGTGTCGAATATATCAAAGCTTACAGCTTCGGTTTTTGTATCGGCTATTTCGTCCTTTAATAAATTGCCCCAGGTGAGCACGTCTGTGTCTATAGAGGTGCTAATGCTGTAAATTGTGTTAAAGGGTCTTTCTTTCGTAATAAGCTTTTCGGGTAAATTAAAGCTATTCTTAATAATTTCAATATAGTATTTGCGGTCAAAGGCAGAGAATTGCCTGTAATACAAATTGGCGTAGTCAAGCTTCCACTCCTCGAAATCGCCGTTGTATTTTTCTCTGAGGCTAAGCCTCTCAAGCACCTGTGACATAAAGTCAAATACAAGGCCTACGTTCCTTATATTCTTGCTGTTTTTCCCCTTGTTATTTTCAACCGCGGTGCTTTGACCATCGTGCTTGAAATAATAGTAGAATGCCCCACAGGTAAAATTCACCACTCTCCCGGCTCTTGCCCACAGTGCTATCGAAAAGGCAATATCCTCGCACATAATCAGGTGGCCTGTTTTTTTCGAGAAATCTTCAAGCTCGGAGAATGCCGCTTCCCAAAGCTCGCGTTTATATAGCTTGTTCCACACCAGCTGCAGTGAATAATGCTTGCCGGCGGTAGTCATAAAGGTATCGATAACCTTATCCCCCGTAAGCACTGTTTTTTGCCTTAGTGGGTCAAGGTTATCGTAGGCCTTAGTGCCGTCAGAGTAATCAAGTAAAAATTGACCTACCGCAATATCCGCCTGCCCCTCGGTAACTGCCTCGTGAAGCATTCTGAACCAATCTGACGAAACGTAGTCGTCAGCATCTACAAAAGCAACGTACTCCCCCGTGCACTCGCGAAAGCCGGTGAGGCGTGACTCAAAAAGACCTCGGTTTTCCGGATGGCTGACAAGGCGCACATTTTTATGTTTTTTTGCAATATCACTTACAATTTGACGGGAATTATCGCTTGAGCCGTCGTCAACTACGATTATTTCAATATTGCGGTAGGTGTTATTTAAAATGCTTTTAATACATCTTTCAATATACCTATCAGTGTTATACAGCGGAATAATTACAGATATTAAATCCTCTTTCATGGGTTTTCCTTTCGGCGTTGCCGCCTATGCAAGAAATTTTATAATGTTCCAGAGAAAAACGTTCAGTCTGTACCAAATCTGCTTGTACTTGTTAAGGTAAGCTATAACGCCGTGTACCCACATAAGACTTGCCTCTCTCTTATCTTGTTTAAATACGCGCTTGATAAGGCGTGGGATAAATAAATAATGTCTGAGCCGACTCTCATACTCCTTGGCGCTTAAAGCAACTTCAGCTGCATCGGTTACGTCGTCGCAAAACATAAAGTGCGAGTAAATTTCCGCCTCGCAAACGGTCGGCCGTGTCATAGCCCTTTTTAGTATGCGGTAGCATATTGATACGGAACGCCGCTTGTTAAATTGCACCGCCGGCACGTGTAGCTGTGATTTCACATAATCAAGTACGCTGTCTATCTGCGCGTCTATAAGCTCCGCCATTTCTTTACTCGCCTCGCTTGCAAACACGGGGCACGCACGGTTGTCCTTAATAACGTAGCCCACAGTCATTGGGTGTGGCGCTGACAGCATGCACTCAAAAAGATTGTTGTTGAAGTTAACCTTTCTTAAGAGCCCCTCTTTTTTGCTGAAATAAAAGGTAAAGTATTTTCCGTCGCACCTTTCCTTGGGGAGGTCGTACATTCCAAAATAAAAGCCGTAAATTTTTCCCCTGTATCCCGCCGATTCGAGCAGCTGTCTTAGCGACCGTTGCATAGAGCCTGACCAACCGCTGTCAACTATAGCAATCCTGCTTTCGTTAAAAAGCCCCATATCCTTGAAATATTTTATCGCCGGGTCATAGGCTTCTTTTGAGATTCTGTAAACTTCGGATTTGTATAGCTCGTTTTTGCTAAGCTTTGCCCGAAATATGTCAAGCTCTCTTTTACCAAGGGGCCTGTCAGCGTTGTCTATTCCCAGCTCCAAAAGTATTTTGCTTTGTGTGCTTTCGTTAAGTAAAGCACGCTTTAAAACAGACCTTGGTGTCACAAGATATCCGTTAAGGGTTAAAAGCCGAAATGCCTCGTCCCCAATCAAGTGATAGGTCGGAGTACGCAGGGAAAGTCTGGAGCAATATACATATTTCGGCTCTATTCCCGAAAACTGTGATTTGCAAAGCTCACACGCAATTTTGTACGGCAAACACCCGTCGCGTGCAAGGAAATACACCTTTTTAATACCCAGTCGGCAAAGCTCATTTAGTACCCATAGGGTATATTCGTAAACTACAGGTCCGATATTTTGGTAAGCGTATTCTCTTGTTTTATTTTTAAGGCCGTCAAATTTCTTCCTGTCCATATTTTCGCCCTTTTTCCCGACGTTTTCTCTGCACGTGCGTAATAAGCGCTCTTGGCATAAGCCCAACGATAAGCGGCTTTATTACATACGGTATACCTCGCGGCATAAGCCTGAGGGCAAAAAATCCGCGCGCTCTTACCCTTGCTTCGTCAATACGGTACTTGTATTTTCTTCTGTTTTGAGCGGCGGTATCTTCTTTAAAAAGATAAAGAATTTCCATAAGATTTGCTCCTTTGTACCCCATAGCACACATACGCATAAAAAGGTCGTAGTCCTCTGTACGTACGGTTTCGGGCGCTACGCGGTATTTGCCTGCCGCAATAAGAGAATCTTTTTTAAAAATCACAGTGCCGTGCTTGTAGGGAGAGGTATACAGAAAATCCTCGGCTCTGACAAGTGCGGGGAAGTATTCCTCGTCAAAAATTCCTTTTTCGTCAAACAGGGCAACAGCAGTTCCGAGTATATCGATATCTTCGTGCTCTTCAAGATAGCATATTTGCTTTTCAAATCTTGTACTAAGACTTATATCGTCAAAATCATGTCTTGCAATATAACTACCCTTAGCAAGTGAGAGGCACCTGTTAAGCGAGTAAGCAAGACCTTGATTTTTCTCATTTTTAATGATTCTGATTCGAGAATCCTGCTTTGCATAGCGGTGAAGAAGCTCGTCCGTTGCATCTGTCGAGCCGTCGTTGCAGATTATGATTTCAAAATCACGAAAGCTTTGGGCTAAAAGGCTCGCTATGGATTTCTCTGCCACAGGCTCGCTCGCTATGTTGTAAGCCCCGCAAATAACCGATAAAAGCGGCATATCTACCTATACCCTCGGCAATACGCCTAATTTGAGAAAGCTCTCGTACTCGTCGCATATTCTCTCTACGTCACTGCCAAAGGCTATCTGCCTGCCCCTATCCAGCCACAAAACCTTATTGCACATGGAGCGCACCTGGTTAATTGAGTGAGAAACAAGTATCGTTGTAGCTCCGCCGTCTATAATAGAGCGCATTTTTTCTTCGCTCTTTTTCTTAAACGAGCCGTCGCCTACCGATAAAACCTCGTCAAGAATAAGCACGTCGGGATTTACAAGCGAGGCAATAGAAAAGGCAAGGCGGGATTTCATACCCGACGAAAGGTGCTTAAACGCGCGGTTTTCAAACTCTCGAAGCTCTGCAAACTCAATTATTTGCCCATACATATCATTCATAAACTTTCGTGTATAGCCAAGCATAGCTCCGCGCAGATAGGTGTTCTCCTTTACAGTAAGGTCACCGTCAAAGCCTGAGGCAAGCTCAAGCAAGGCCGCAATTCTGCCGTAGCACTCAACCGTTCCCTCGGTGGGGCGCATAATGCCCGAAACCGCCTTTAAGAGCGTTGATTTTCCCGCACCGTTTGTCCCTATAACGCCCAGCATATCACCTCGGTTAACGGTAAAGGTTATATTTCTGTCTGCCCAAAATTCACACACGTGATAACGTCCCGTAAGCCTTCGTATCAAATATTCCTTTATCCCGATTTCCTTAAAATCTCCCGTGATATAGCGTATTGACACACCGTTAAGCTTAAGCATTGGCTGCTCTTGTGTGTACCGAGAGCTTCTTTCCATTGTCCCCCCTATACGTAGTAAAGAAATTTGTGGTTTTTTGCCTTATATATTGCCGCGCCTATAAGAAATGCTGCAAGCGCGTAGCCCAGAGCCAAAAGGTGATATTGTATTGACGGCACCGATGCTTCAAGCACCGCAAGCCTAAAATATTTAATGTACACGAATACAGGGTTAAAAAGGAACAGTCTTCGTATCGGCTCTGAGTAGCTCTCAACGCTGTAAAAGATTGCCGACAGATACATAAGCAGCAGTGTAAATACACCCCATAAATACTGTATGTCGCGGAAAAACATATAGAGTGCAGACAGTATCAAGCCAATTCCAAGATTGAATATTATAAGGCAAGCGATAGGAAATATTAAAAGTAAAAAGCACGGGGTCAGCGGTACGCCGTCAATAGCACAGAAAATAAGAAAAACCACAAATGTCAGGGAAAAGTTTATAAGTGCTGAAACGTTTTTTGAGAATAGAAATAAGTATTTCGGCACGTTTATTTTTGAGAAAATAACCGAGTTGTCAAGTAGGGAGGGCATGCCGGACGAGGTTGAGTCGCTGAAAAACGAAAACACTATATTACCGCAGAAAAGATATATCGTATAGTGCGGCACACTCTGACCGAAAAATCGCGTAAATACTATTCGCATAACCAAAAGGGTCAAAAGCGGTGAGAGTAAGCTCCATACCACACCAAGGTAAGTGCTTTTGTATTTCTTTTTAAAATCGCGCTTAACAAGCTCGGAAAATAAAAATCCGTGCTCCCGAAACCGCATAATCATATTTTCAAACATAACCTGCATTTACCTCACGGTTTGTGTAATATCCGATTAAAATATTCTTTCCCCGAAAAGCATCTTATATACAATATCGGAGTTAAAATGAATATACAGGCGCCCGTTTTGCCCATTTATCGGTTGATTAAATTAACATTTTGGGCACATATGTTTTCTAACTTCACATCAATATTGATTTTTAAGAGGTAATATGATAAAATATGAATGTAAAAAGGAGAATTAAAATGAAGAACTGTTTTGAAAATGCACGCGGTAAGCTTGGATTTGGCTGTATGCGCCTGCCTATGAACGGAGATGCGGTTGATACCGCTTTGTTTTCCCGTATGGTTGATGCCTTTATAGATGCGGGCTTTAATTACTTCGATACTGCAAAGGGCTACGTCAGAGGACTATCTGAGCCTGCTCTTAGAGAGTGTCTGACCTCTCGTTATTCAAGGGATAAGTATCTTTTGGCGGATAAGCTTTCGGGCCCTCATTTCAAAACAGAAGAGGAAATACGCCCGATTTTTGAGGGGCAACTTGAGGCTCTTGGAGTTGAATATATAGACTATTATCTTATGCACGCCCAGGATAAAGCAAATTTTGAAAAATACAAGTCCTGCCGAGCTTATGAAATAGCGCTTGAGCTTAAAGCAGAGGGCAAAATTCGTCATTTCGGTATTTCTTTCCACGATACGGCAGACGTTCTTGATATGATACTTAATGAGTATCCCCAGATTGAGTTTGTTCAGATACAGCTCAATTATGCCGATTATGAAGACCCCTCGGTGCAGTCAAGGCTTTGTCTTGAGGTTTGCCGCCGGCACGGAAAAGAGGTTATAGTAATGGAGCCGGTTAAGGGTGGTATGCTTGTTCGCCTGCCCGACGAGGCACTTGAAATATTTAACTCTCTCGGTAATATGGGCGCCGCATCGTATGCAATTCGCTTTGCGGCCGGGTGTGACGGGGTAGCTATGGTGCTCTCGGGCATGGGCGACCTTGATATGGTGCTTGATAACACGGGGTATATGCGCGACTTTAAGCCTCTTAATGAAAAGGAGCTCTCGGCGGTATCGCGCGTGCTTGATATAATAAAGGGCAGGGCATCTATACCTTGTACAGACTGTAAATACTGTATGGAGCTGTGCCCGAAGGGTATCGCCATACCGGCACTCTTCGCGTGTCTGAATACTCAGCGCAGCTTTCATTATTGGAATGCCGAGTATTATTACTCGATACATACCGAGGGGCGCGGTAAGGCTGGCGACTGTATAGGCTGTGGGCTTTGTGAGGGAGTATGCCCTCAGCATTTACCTATTCGCGAGCTGCTAAAGGAAGTGCGCGACGAGTTTGAGAAAAAATAAAAAAGACCGCAGTAGCTGCGGCCTTAGAAAAGATTTATAGGTTAGGGGCTGCGTCATTTAGGCATAACCGAACGAAAAAGAGCGGAGATACTTTTAAAACAGGTATCTTCGCTCTAAAATTATGCGTATTTGTGTTTTTAAGGTTGAAATTCTACGAATTTCTTATCCTTTATTCGTTTTTCGTTCTATCGCCGTTTCCTCGCTCAGCGTACACTCGTACGCTTCTCGCTCGTCAGCCGGCAATTTCTGCACTAAATTACTTTGCCCACCCGTTCCGAGTCATCAAGAATTTGCTTTTTCTTGAGTTTTTACTGTTTTTCTCTATTTTTCTTTGGTTTTTATCCAATTCTTAATGACTCAGCCCCTTTTTTGATAGGAATTGAAAAAAATTATTTCTTATAAAAGCTGTTTCCGCCGATAAATTCGCGTACTATACTCGTGGGCGGTATTTCGTCGTCAACGTCAGCATCGTAAACGTAGTTTAATATCTTTACTATTGCACGAACCTGGTCGTAGCACTCGTCGGATGCGTCAATCGCGGTCAGCAAAGGGTATATGTGCTTTTTAAGCACTGCCAGCTCGTAAAGGGTAGAGCTGTTGAAAATTACGTCGGCATTCTCCTGGAACGGGAAAATCCATTTCTCCTCTCCACGTCTTACCGAGTCCCACATTTCAAGCGTCCTTTGTACGCTCGCTCCCCTTGTTTCGTAGTCGCGCACGGTACGGCGTAAGAGCCTGAGATAGCTTGTGGGTATGCGGTTGTGATAGTCAAGTGCCAAGGGTAAAAGAGGACTGACGTACATTTTAAATACAAGCTTTTCGTCAAGCTCGCGCGGTAAAAGACTGGGATTCAAGCCGTGAATACCCTCTATTATGATAACAGAGCTGTCACTGAGCTTAAGCTTATGGCCGCACCATTCACGCTTGCCGCTTTTGAAGTTAAAGCTCGGCAGCTCCACCTCTTCTCCCACAAGGAGCTCGGACAGGTGCTTTGCAAAAAGCTCGGTATCAATGGTGTTGATATGCTCAAGGTCTATTTTGCCGTCGGGGCCGGGCGCTATAAGGTTTCTGTCGATATAATAATCGTCAAGGCTCATAAGAATAGGGCTCTTGCCATGTACTCTCAGCTGTGTTGCAAGTCTGTTTGCCGAGGTAGTCTTGCCCGAGGAGCTTGGGCCTGCAAGCATTACGGCCTTTGCGCCTCTTTCGCATATCATATCGGCAATCTGTGAAAATTTCTTTTCGTGCAGTGCCTCGTTTACTCTGATAAGCTCGCGTATCTGACCCGAAGAAACAAGTCTGTTAAGGTCTGCCACGGTTTCACAGCCCATAAGCTCTCCCCAACGCTTGCTTTCGTTTGACATATAGAAGAAATTCGGGCTGTCCTGATACCTTGCAATCTTGTCGGGATTCTGACTGTCAGGGAAAATAAATATAAATCCTTCGGGTGCAGGTATAATGTCCCATACACGCAGGTAAGCGGTTGAGGGCGCCATCTCACCGTAGAAATAGTCTAAAAATCCATCGTGCTCGTACACGTCGATTCTTTCCTTTTTGCGGTAGCTGAGCAGGTCTGCCTTATCCTCCCACCCGCGGCTGCGGTAATATTGGATAAGGTCCTTGGTTTGTATTCTGCGTCTTAAAAGTGGCAGGTCGCGCTTAACAATTTCCATAACCTCGGTCTTTAGCTTATCGGCAGAAAAATCGCACGCACCCTTAACCTTGATGTAAAGGCCTGCGCCCACGGTGCAGTTCATTGTTGCCTCGCTGCCGGGGTAAAGTCGCTCCACGGCAAGGAATATTATGAACTGTGCCGTCCTCTTATAGATGTCACGCCCCACGGGGTCAGAGTATCTTATAAGATTTACAACACCGCCTGAGGCCGCCATGGCCGTGCGTATGGATTGCCTGTCGGGTGTAAGGTCTTTTTCGCGCACGGGTACGTAGTTGAGTGTAAAAACACGGCCTGCAATTTTTGCCGCAATCGGGTCGCAAGATAATTTGCCCGATATCAAATTCAGCCTTTTGCAAAGGTCAAGCAGGGATTCTCCCGGCATTGCCGTAATCTCGTGTTTATCAATATATAATTTCATATCATTCTCCGTTTTTAAGTTTAAGTATGTAAAATGATTTTATTCGGCCGCCTCGGTGTTTATGTCCGCGTCCGCTGCGAGCTCTTCCTTGCTCTGGCTCTTCTTTTTGTCGATAGCGTAACGTATCAGGTGAAAGATGTTAATGGTCATAAGGCAAATGTTCATAACAACAATCGGCCACGCATCACAGAATACCGCGTAAATTGTGCTGATAACCGAGCCGCATACGTTGATAAGCCTGAGCTTATGAATTGATTTCATCATCATAGAAATGATAATCAGGGCCGTGCCTATATATCCAAATATTTCAAGCGCTATTTTAGGATTCATTGCTTTTTACCTCTTGATTTCTTCAAACAAAAAATGACTACCCATAACAATAGGGTAGTCAACCATTATCGGTGGTTTGTAGAAACGCCTGCCCTTATTGCAGGCTTATACCGTAGGTAATATTAAAATTTCCTTAAACGGTATTATTATATCATAAAAATTAAAATATGTCAAGAAAATCACAAAAATCATTATCTATGTAAAATAAAAAATAAAAGAGCCACGGGTATTTTGCGTGGCTCTCTGTTTGAAAAATCAAGACTTTTTAGGCCCTGCGGTATCTGTACCGTCGCCCGTAAGTCCTAAGCGCCGTGCGGCATCCTCTCTCATTTTGTATTTGAGAA
>JAZRFH010000016.1:0-11797 GCA_045661245.1 Eubacteriales bacterium
GCTCTACTCCTCACCTCGTAAGAGACAACAACAAGTGTGTGCTTTGCCGCAGATGTGTTGCTGTTTGTGACGAGCAGGGTGTATCCGTTATCGGTGCAAACAACAGAGGTATTGATACCTGCATCGGTCAGCCCTTCAATATGACTCTTGGAGAAACACCCTGTATCTCTTGCGGTCAGTGTACTGCTGTATGTCCTACCGCGGCACTCGTTGAGCGTGACGATACCGATAAGGTATGGGCGGCTCTTGCTGACCCGACAAAGCACGTAGTTGTACAGACTGCCCCCTCTATCAGAGCTACTCTCGGTGAGTGCTTTGATATGCCCATCGGCACTAACGTTGAGGGCAAGATGGTTGCAGCTCTTCGCAGACTTGGCTTTGAGAAGGTATTTGATACCAACACCGCTGCTGACTTTACTATCGTTGAGGAAGCAACCGAGCTTCTTGACCGCGTAAAGAACGGCGGTACTCTCCCCATGATTACCTCTTGCTCACCCGGTTGGGTTAAGTTCTGTGAGCTTTACTATCCTGATATGATTGCACATCTTTCCTCGTGCAAATCTCCTCAGCAGATGGGCGGCGCTCTCATTAAGACCTATTGGGCAGACAAGATGGGATATGACCCCAAGGACGTTTTCGTAGTTTCGATTATGCCTTGTACAGCAAAGAAGTTCGAGGTTGGCAGAGACGATATGTCCGCTGCAGGCGAAGGCATTGCAGACTGTGACGTAGCACTCACCACACGTGAGCTTGCGAGAATGATTGGCAGAGCCGGCATTAAGTTCACTGCCCTACCCGACGAGGAATTTGACAATCCCCTTGGTATTGATACCGGTGCGGGTGTTATCTTCGGTGCAACGGGCGGTGTTATGGAAGCAGCTCTCAGAACTGCTAACGACGTTCTTACAGGTAAGGACAACAAGGAAATCAACTTCTGTGAGGTTAGAGGTACTGACGGTCTTAAGGAAGCTACCTACAACATTGCAGGCCTTGAAATCAAGGTTGCCGTTGCTTCGGGTGCCGCAAATGCTAAGCTTGTTATGGACAAGATTAAGTCCGGCGAGGCAGATTGGACCTTCGTTGAGATTATGGGATGCCCCGGCGGTTGTGTAAACGGCGGCGGTCAGCCTATCCAGCCCCAGCACGTACGTGATACTGTTGACCTTAAGACAGTAAGAGCTAAGGCTCTCTACGACCAGGATAAGGCAATGGAGATTCGTAAGTAGCACATCAACCCCATTAACAAGGAAGTATACGACAATTACTTCAAGGGTGGTTACGGCTGTCATGCAGCACACCACGCACTCCATACCTCTTACGTAGCACGTAAGAAATTTGATATCTAATCAAATAAAAAATGGCGAGGATGCTTAAATCGGCATCCTCGCTTTAAATATATAGTGTAATCAGTTGTTTTTTCTTTTATCGCTCTCAAGGTAATAGGTTGCCTCACTGTCGGCTGTGGAAAGAGCAAACGCAAGCGGAAACATTTCGAAAGCGGCAGAAACGTTTCTCGGGTCCTCGCGCTCAGAGGAATAACCCATGTGATAGCGGATAGCACACGCCTCTTCTCTTGTAAGGCGCATAAAGCCCGAGATTATGTATACGCTTTTTTCGCCGTGGCCGTATGGGAGCTGGTCGTCAAACTCAAAGGTATCAACTCTTTGCCACATTCCCTTCTCGTCCTTAACGTTACGGAAGCCTTTTTTATAAACGTTTACCTTACATAAGTCGTGAAGCAATGCGGCAATCGCAATACTCTCGTCAGAATATTCAAAGCCAAAGCGCTTAGCACTCTCGGAATTAAGATAAGAAACAAGGCAGTCATATACGTTTAAGGAGTGGTCTAGCAAGCCGCCCTCATAGGCTGAGTGAAAGCGTGAGCTTGCAGGAGCAGTAAAAAAGTCAGAGCCCGAAACAAGGTAATCGAGAAGCTTATCAGCACCGTCACGCTTTATATTTTTCTTATAAATTTCTATAAATCTTTCTCTGTTATCCATATATGTACCTCGCAATGTTTTATTATATGATATCATAGGAAAATAAAAAAATCAAGTTTTATTTGCTATTACTTTATTGAAAACATAACACAGAAATGATATAATTTATATTAAAAAGGGGGGAGAAGAAAGTGCAAATATTTAAAATTCAAATATCAGGTCTTAACGGACCGCGCAGCTTACGCGACTATATGCGGCGTGAGCTTGGATTTTCTACCTCTCTTATAGCCAAGGTGAAATACGGCGGCATTAAAATAAACGAAAGTACCGTTACGATGCGTGCGGTATTAAATAACGGCGACGAATTAAGCGTAGCCTTCCCTGACGAACAAAGCGAAAACATACCGCCTATAGAAATACCGCTTGATATTGTATATGAGGACGAATACCTCTTAGCCGTAAACAAGCCGAAGAATATGCCTGTACACCCCTCACGCGGTAACTCATTGCCTACTCTTGCAAACGCGGTTATGGCATATATAAACGCACCCTTTGTGTTCAGGGCGGTAAACAGGCTCGACAGAGATACATCGGGAATTGTGCTGATTGCAAAGGACCCTCTAACCGCCGCCCTAATGTGCAGGGCCATAAAAAATGGCGGCCTTACGAAAAAATACGTGGGTTTGGTTACAGGTGTACCATCTGAAAAAGGGGGTCTAATTAACGCCCCGATTGAGAGGGAAAATGAGGGCTCAATCAAAAGAATTGTAAGAATTGACGGTAAACAAAGCCTTACAAAATACAAAGTAATAAGTGTCACAAAGGACTCAAACACTATATGTGAGCTTGAGCCTATAACAGGCAGAACGCATCAGATAAGAGTACACATGGCGCATATCGGCCACCCCCTTGTTAACGACTTCTTGTACGGCGAAAAAACATCTGAAGGAACATATAAATTACATTGTTCAGGCATTGAATTCATTCACCCATATACCAAATTGCCAATTGTAATAAAAGCAAATTATACTTTTTAACACATTTCTGCTTGGTTTTAAGTATACAGAATTAAAAAAGAGAGCTTATTACAGAGTTCTGCCTCTGTTTTATGCTCTCTCTTTTTATTGTGAATCAGTCGCCTATAAGCTCAACAAGCTCAGCCTCGGTAATCACCTTAACACCAAGCTCGCGCGCCTTAGTAAGCTTAGAGCCTGCCTCTTCCCCTGCTACGACGTAAGAGGTTTTCTTAGATACACTTCCCGATACCTTACCGCCATTTTTCTTAATAAGCTCGCTTGCCTCATCTCTTGTCATAGTAGGTAAAGTGCCCGTTAAAACAAAGGTATTACCCGAAAGCTTATCCGACGGTTTCTCAGCTACCGCATCGGTGCGTACACCGTATTCCTTTAGTCTTTCGCAAAGTATACGTGTATTATCGTCAGCAAAGAATTCAACGAGCATTCCTGCCGTAATATCGCCTATATCCGTAATCTGTGCAAATTGCTCGTGCGTTGCAGTGAAGCAGTTATCAAGCGTTTGCATCTTTGCGGCGATATTCTCTGCCGCAACCTCACCTACCTGGCGAACTCCAAGGGCATACAGCAGTCTTTCAAGCCCTCGTGACTTCGACTCCTCAATAGCTGAAATAAGGTTCTCAGCGCTCTTTCTGCCCATTCTGTCAAGCTCCTCTATATCCTCGGTCTTAAGGGTATAAAGGTCTGCAATATCTTTAATTTTATTTTCTCGCAATAATAAGTCTACTACCTGCGGTCCGAGGCCGTCTATATTCATAGCGCCCTTTGAGGCAAAGTGAACGATACCCCTGGCAATCTGTGCTGGGCAAGCGTGATAAACGCATCTTACCGCGGCACCCTCTCCGCTATCGTCACGCACTACGGGGTGACCGCACGAGGGGCAATAGCTCGGCATTTCAAATATTCTTTCCGTGCCGTCGCGCTCGCTCGGTATACTCTCAAGTATCTCGGGAATAATTTCACCCGCCTTGCGGATTATAACCGTGTCACCGATTCTTATATCCCTCTCGCTGATAAAGCCAAGGTTATGAAGCGTTGCGCGCGACACAGTAGTTCCCGCAAGCCTTACCGGCTCTAGATTTGCCGTAGGTGTAAGAACGCCCGTTCTGCCGACCTGTATATCAATTGACAAAAGCTTGGTTTTCTTTTCCTCGGGCGGATATTTATATGCAACCGCCCATTTAGGCGTGCTTGTACCCTCACCCACCGTCTTACGCCCTTCAAGGTCGTTTACCTTAATTACCGCACCGTCCATATCAAACTCAAGCTCAGGACGTAATTCTCCAAGGTATCTTACGTGATTTTGTACAGCCTCGTAACCCGAAACGGTAACTCTCTCGGGCAAAACCGTAAAGCCAAGCTCTGCAAGCCTGTAAAGACACTCACTGTGCGACCTAACCTCTCGGTTATCCATATACAGAGAGCCCTCTTGAAGATTGAATATAAAGATAGCAAGCTTTCTTGACGCGGCAATCTTTGGGTCAAGCTGACGGAGCGAGCCTGCGGCACAGTTACGTGGGTTTGCAAAAAGGGGCTTTCCCTCTTTTTCTCTTTCGTTATTTATATCTTCAAATACCGCACGCGGCATATACACCTCACCGCGCACGTTAAGATACGGCACGGGCTCGTTAAGCTCAAGCGGGATAGTCTTTACTGTTTTAAGGTTTTCGGTAACGTCCTCGCCTATTATTCCGTCACCCCTCGTAGCGCCCTGAACGAATTTGCCGTCGCGGTATATAAGCGATACGGAAAGGCCGTCTATTTTAGGCTCTACCGAATACTCAGTATCCTCGCCCAGAATACCGTTGGTCTTATTTACAAAATCCAAGAGCTCGTCGTAAGAAAATACGTCGGTAAGGCTGCCCATTTTAACTGTATGGGTGAATTTTTCAAATTTATCGAGTGCCCTGCCGCCAACTCGCTTTGTTGGTGAGGTGGGGCTGTCAAGCTCGGGATATTTCTCTTCAAGCTCGCAAAGCTCTCTGAACATCGCATCATACTCGTAATCCGAGATTTTGGGCGCGTCATTCTCGTAATAGAGCTTGGAATTATATATAATCTGCTCTCTGAGGTATTTTACTCTTTTTTCAGCCTCTTTTAACATAACTCTTCCTTTCGGTATATACCCGGAATAATACACCAATATTGTACCATTTTTTATTACGCTTGTCAATCAAATATTTATTATAAAAGGGTGAAGACAGAATACTTTAATACTCTATCCTCACCCATTTTATTAAACTGTAGATAAATCAAAGCTTTATTCTCGTCGCAACGGTTTTATAGCTGCCGTTGTCTGCGTACCAGTGCGACATCATAATATCTGTGTCAGAGAGAAGTATTGCACCCGGCTGACCGAACTTTAAAAAGGAGAATATCTCAGCCATCTTGGTATCCTTAACCATAGGTGTGGGCGGCTCCCATATTACCTCTTTTTCAACGATATTCCAGGTTTTATCAGAAAAATCAACAATGCAGGCATAGATGCCTGGGCGGTCTGTATCGCGCCTTACCGCGTGCAAAGCCAAAAGCCGCTCCCCGCCTATGGCACAAACGATTGATGCTTGGCCGCGAATACCCGTAGAAATCGGCTTCGACCAGGTTTTACCGTTATCGTAAGACACGGTATAATGGTTATCAAGCCTCTCACCTGTAACGGCATTCTCATTCCAGCCTATATTTATTAGAGTACCGGATTCGAGCTGGCATACCCTCTGCTCATAGCAAGTAACGGGCTCGTCAAACTGCATACAAATTACATCGTCAGACCATGTTTTGCCGTTATCGGAAGAGGTAATCAGTCTGCCGCACATAGGACCTGTCATTTTGCCGTCCCAGCCGGGAAAGCCTGTAATCGGAGATACCCAAGTACCGTCAGCAAGCACTGTAACGGGAGCTGATGCCTCAACGTGAGGCCCCCATGCACATGTCACCTCACAGGGGTCAGACCATGTTTTACCGTTATCCTCGGAAATCATATAGAAAATAAAATCGTCAAGCAAGCCGCCGTTTTCCGGGTTGCCAAGAGGTAAATCGGGGTTATCGCGGTAATAAGAATAGCCAAATGCTATCAATCTACCGTCAGGCAAGCGGGTAGGCTTCGAGCAGTCTGAAACGGGACGCGAATAAATCGACTTATTAAATATTGCAACAGGTTCTGACCAGCTCTTACCGCCGTCCGAGGAAAATGAAGCGTATGATGTAGCATCTACACTCTCAAAAGCCTCGCCAATCTGATGTAAAGCAACCAAGGTGCCGTCCTCACACTCGGCAATAAAGGGAAAAAAGCTTTGCCTTGAACGAAGCTGAGGCAAGGGATTATCGTAAATAATTGAAGAATGGATAATTTTCATAGCTTACTCCTTGAATAGTAGTCAACTACATTATATCAAAGAAAACTATGTTTGTAAATTACTATTGCGCCGTCTTTAGATATTTTTATGTCCTTTTTTTCACACTCGGTATGAATCCGGCGATGCTCCGTAGTATTTCACAAACGCTTTATAAAAAGCACTGTATGAATTGTACCCTACTCTGTCCGCTATTTCGGAAAGGGTCATATCGCTCTCTGCAATAAACACCAGAGCACAGTTCATACGTTGCCTTATGATAAGCTCGGAAAGCGATGCTCCAAAAATATCGTTTATCACGCGGGTGGTATTTCTGCGTGACATATGTAATAAATTGGATATTTTTTCAATCAGACCCTCTTCAGCATAATTTATAGATATATAGTCGTCAAGTATACCGCGCAATTCCGCACGTGAGCTTTTGCCGCCTTTGGCTTTACGTGAAGCACTGCTTTTACTTTGCTGCTTTTGTGAAAGCATATCCGTAAGAGTCAAAAATAGCATCTGTAACAGAATTTTAAGTCTGTGCGCTTTTTTAGCATCTAATCCAATCTCTGTTATTTTATCTATTATACTCGCTAACTCCTCACTGTTTGCTACTACGCAATCGTCTGTACCGTTTAAAAGTGAGGAGTAGTACTCGTATTCCGAAAATGAGCCCGCGCCCTCTGATATCGGTGAAATTGAAAACAAAAGTGCGTATCTCTCTAAATCCTCTGTTTCGGTGCGGTGAAAGAAGTTAGGCGGCAAAAGTATAAACTCGCCGCCTGTAAGAGATACTGTATTAACGTTATTTTTTACTATGAGCTTGCCCGACTTAACATATTGCAGCTCAAAGACCGAGTGAAAATGCGGTACAGGACCGTCAAAATCATTTGGGTAATTTGCGTCGATAAACGAAACACGCATATCACCTATATCGCACTCAACAATACCCGGGTTAAGATAATATTTGTCTATCATACACTACCCCTCGGTAAAAAATCATGCCGAATATTTCTCAAGAGCGGCAATTCTTACCGACAAAGCAAGAATTTCAGTAGCCAAAGCAAGCTCAGCATCTGTAGGATAGGTCGGTGCAATTCTTAAGTTTTTATCCTCGTGGTCAACTCCGTAAGGATGTGTAGCACCAACGGGTGTAAGTGTTACCCCCGCACCTTTCATAAGCTCATATACTCGCTTTGCAGTACCGGGAATTACGTCAAGTGACACGAAATATCCACCGCGCGGCTCAGTCCACTCAGCAATACCAAGTCCCTTGAGAGTATTGAGATTTTTAAGTGTAATATCGAATTTCTTTTTAATGATTCCGCCAAGCTTTAGCATATGAGCGCGCATATTATCAGCACTGCCAAAATATTTAAGATGTCTTAACTGATTTAGCTTATCGTAGCCGATAGTTTCAGCACCGAGATATGGCAAAACCTGCTTGCGATTATTCTCACTCATGGCCATCATAGCAACACCGCCGCCCGGGAAGGTAATCTTTGAGGTTGAGGAGAAATAGAAGATTCTATCCTTATTACCGTAGCTCTCTGCTATAGACATAATGTCTGCAAGGTTATCACCGTCTTTTTCAAAATCGTGCACGCCGTACGCGTTATCCCACATAATTCTGAAATCCGGTGCGGCACATTTCATTTTAGCGAGTCTATGCACAACCTCATCGGAATAGGTGTTACCTGTGGGGTTTGAATACTTAGGAACGCACCATATACCCTTTACCTTAGAGTCACGCACAAGCTCCTCTACCATATCCATATCGGGGCCGTCTGCCCTCATAGGTACGGAAATCAGCTCAAAGCCCATAAGCTGGGTAATTCTGAAATGCCTGTCGTACCCCGGGGTAACGCATATCCATTTAAGCCCATTTTCCTGCGACCAGGGGCGCTCACTGCCGTATACACCGTAAATCATAGCTCTGCTAAGAGCCCCGTACATAAGCTGTAGTGAGGAGTTACCGCCTACGATTATATCCTCGCTATTAAGACCGAACGCTTCAGCAAAAAAAGCCTTCATTTCGGGAATACCGTCAAGTATACCGTAATTTCTGCAGTCAAAGCCAGCAGCAGAATATACCCCATCACCCGACATATCAACTGACATAAGACCTGCGCTTACGTCAAGCTGTGAAGAATTGGGCTTGCCACGTGATAAATCAAGCTTTAAATTCCTCTCGAGATATTTATTGTACTCGGCAAGACAAAGCTCGTATTCCTTCTGTCTTTCCACTGCCGTAAGAGATGCGTAAGTTTTCATTTTTTTACCTTTCAGTTTATTTGTCCTATCTCAATTTTTGCAATAAATCTGCCTACTAAAATTCATTTTTGACAGGCATGACACGTAATTCTTTTATATTATAGTACATTATTCTGCCTTTTGCAATAGTTTTTGCAATTTTGTATATCATTTCTTGCATTTTTGGTATTTTGCACATATTCGCTCACTGAGTGAGTTATTTTTTTGCCTTTATTCTTGACAAAATATAGATTCTGTTATATAATTTATGCTGTTAGATTATCGTTTGAAAGGACTGTTTGGTTTATGCAGGACAACAAGAAGCTCGTTGAGCAAATTACCTCGATGGACGAGGATTTTGCGAAATGGTATACCGACATTGTAAAGAAGGCTGACCTTATCGATTATTCAAGCGTAAAGGGCTGTATGATTATACGACCCTACGGTTATGCGATTTGGGAGAACATACAGAAAATACTTGATGCTAGATTCAAGGCAACAGGCGTAGAAAACGTTTATATGCCTATGTTTATACCCGAGTCACTTCTCAAAAAGGAGAAGGACCACGTTGAGGGCTTTGCACCCGAGGTTGCATGGGTTACACACGGCGGCAGTGAAAGACTTGCAGAACGCCTTTGCGTTCGCCCGACGTCGGAAACTTTGTTTTGCGAGCATTACGCGAATATAGTTAAGTCCTACAGAGATTTGCCTAAGGTTTATAATCAGTGGTGCTCTGTTGTGCGCTGGGAGAAAACCACACGCCCCTTCTTACGCTCACGCGAGTTCCTGTGGCAGGAGGGTCACACCGTGCACAGAAGTGCAAAAGAGGCCGAGGCGAGAACGATACAAATGCTTAATATATATGCCGATTTCTTTGAAAAGGACCTCGGTATACCGGTAATTCGCGGTCAGAAGACCGAAAAGGAAAAATTTGCGGGTGCTAAATCCACCTACACCGTTGAGGCGCTTATGCATGACGGTAAGGCGCTCCAGGGCGGTACGTCGCATAACTTCGGTGACGGCTTCGCGCGCGCATTCGGAATACAGTATCTTGACAATGACAATACACTCAAATATTGCCACGAAACCTCTTGGGGTGTTTCAACGCGTATTATCGGCGGTATAATCATGACCCACGGTGCCGACTCCGGCCTTGTTTTGCCCCCTGCCGTTGCGCCTATACAGGTTGTAGTTATACCCGTACAGCAGCACAAGGAAGGCGTGATTGAGGCAGCTTCAAAAATCGTTGACACTCTTGCGGCGGCAGGTATTCGCGTTAAGATGGACGACTCTGACCAATCGCCCGGCTGGAAATTCTCCGAATATGAAATGAAGGGCGTGCCGCTCAGAATTGAAATCGGACCGCGCGATATTGCAGAAAACAAGTGCGTTATCGTAAGGCGCGATAACAGAGCGAAATCTTTTGTTTCGCTTGACGAGCTTGTAGATAAGGTCAACACAGGTCTTGCCGACCTCACCACAGCACTTTACGAAAAGGCGCTTGCACACCGCGAGGAAAGAACCTACGTTGCAGAAAGCTTTGACGAGCTTAAGAGCATCGCAGACTCGAAGCCCGGATATATCAAGGCGATGTGGTGCGGTGAGCTTGAGTGTGAGCTTAAGCTTAAGGAAGAGGCAGACGTTTCCTCTCGCTGTATTCCCTTTGGTGTTGCACCCGTAGGCGATAGGTGCGTATGCTGCGGCCGCGAGGCTAAGAAGCTCGTATACTGGGGCAAGGCGTACTGATATTATTTTATGATTAAAAATCGGGACTGTTAGTTGCAGTCCCGAAATGCTATGAAAGGAGGAGCGAAATGGATAAGAGCAAGCTTATTACGGTAAGAGAAAGGGATGGCAGTATCGTTCAAATGGAAATATTTGATGCTCTGCCCTCAACTGCTGCGCTTGCGCGTGAGTATGCAAAGCGCGGTTATCCCGACAGATACGTGGTATTTGCCGAAAAGCGAATAAAGCAATCGGCCTCGCACTCTCACGAAAACGAGTACGAAAACGGCGTTTTTATGTCCTGTATTCTGCGCCCCTCTCTTTTCCCGAGCCAAGCCTCGCTTTTAGGCGCATTATCCGCAACTGCACTTGCAAGCGCGCTTGAGGAGCATACTACAAAGCAAATTGGAATAGGTTGGGTAAGCGACGTATACTGCAACGGCGTTAAAATAGGCAATACGGCTATCGAAGGCAAGCTTGACGACTTTACCACCTACGAGTACGTCATTGTAACCTTTAAGGTGCGGCTCGACCCCAAAAGCTTTCCACCGAGAATGACCGATATGGTACGAAAGGTATTTGAGAGTGAAAACACCTCGGTGTCTATGATAATCGCAAGAAATATACTCTCAAAATTCTTTAAATTTTATTCTCATATGAAAACATCGTCGCGCTTTATGGAGATTTACACAAAAAGGTTTATCCTACGCGGCAAGAGTGCAAGATATATTTCCGACACGGGCAGAAAAAAATGCAAGATACTCGGTGTCGACTCACACAGCGGTGCTTTGATAATAGAGCTTAAGCGCGGTGAAGTTATGCACGTGGTGTCACCCGCATCGGTTATAATGCCGAAAAGAGTTTCGGTAAAAAAGAAAACCGAAGAGAGTTAAATATAGTAAATAACCAAGAGCGAGGATATGGCCGGCTGTATCACCGCTCTTTTTTATATATACTGGCAGAATATAGTCAAGCCCTACGGAATAACTTTAAAGTAATCACGTTATAAGGTAAGGGGGATTTGTTATGGGCGTTTCTGTAGTTAAAAAGGCATTATCCTACGTTACCTATCATATTTTGCCCTCTCTTTTCTGGCTTTGTGTGATATTCGGCTTTGATACACCGTTTGTTGCAATACTGACAATTCTATCTTCCTTGATACATGAAATAGGCCATTTAATACCGCTTTTTTACTTTAGTAACACTCCCCTTTTGCCTCACGGACATATCAGCGGTTTCAGAATAAAAAGGCAAGGCATACTTCCGTATAAAAGTGAAATTCTGATACTTGCAGGCGGACCTCTGGCAAATTTAATATGTGCTGTATCTTTGATACCGCTTATGCGTTTCTGTGAGGGATATATTCATATATTCTTATATATCAACCTGCTTACTGCATTATCAAATTTTTTGCCCGCTGAGGGCTACGACGGCTACGGAATACTGTACCAGATTTTTGAAGGCTTAGGAATTTCCACCCTGCACTTAGAGAGGATATCTTTTTTTGTTT
>JAZRFH010000017.1:0-47221 GCA_045661245.1 Eubacteriales bacterium
GGTGGTTTACGAGTATCTCTACCGTCAGATCGAGGACAAGAAGGTACGAGAGACCATTGATTTTCTTCTCAACCGCGAGGAAGCACACAATCAGATGTTTCGCGATGCCTTCAACAAGGTGCAGGAAAGCGGCTCTAACCGCGACTTTGGCACGACGAAAGCGGCAAAAATGTACTTCTCCCTCTCAAACCCCGGCCCCAACAGCTTTGCAAGCGGAGAGAGCAATCCGCCATCGTTTAAATAACGCCCCTAAAAAGGAGAGATGCGGTCAAGCCTATATTCTCTCCTTTTTATTTGGCTATTCGCCATGGGGCACAAAATAAATAGTATTTGCATTTGTGCGGGTTTTTGCGTACACGTTTTGTAACAAATTCGGCTTACAGGGCTTGCGAGCGCACGCGCGCTTGAGCGATATAATTTAAAATTATTGACATAAGGTCGCCTTTGTGCTACAATTTGAAAACAGCACGTTCATCTGTGCATACAGCAAGCTATCAAACCTACCCCACGATAAATTTAATTGACATTTAATTATTATATGTACGCGATGTGCGCGTTTAGTTGTCAATAATAGTCGAACAAACGCGGGGGAAATTGTTGTATTTTCACAAACATTCGGACATTAACTTGCTTTTTGTGTCGTTTTATGCTACAATGAAGTTTGTATTTGATATTTTCAAACCGATTTTTTGAAATTTCACTAACCGTTTTTGCGCTATTTTCTTCGATATAGGAGCTTTTATGTATCAGATTATTACTCTGATTTTGGCTGCGGCAGTTGTTGCCGTATCGTTAATTGCAGTAAAGAACAATAAAAAGTCCTTCGGTATACTTATAAAGTCGCTCATGATTGCTTTTTGCGCGATAGGCTTTTTCCGTTTTATGCTTTCCGACTCATTCGTTTACGTAATCAACGGCGGATATTACGGAGATGTTTTTTATGATGCTACCGACCCGTTACAAACGATTTTAAGGTGGGGATACTATCTTAACTACGCGATAATACCGATGGCTGTTTTGTTTGACAGCAGGCTTTTCAGAAACGTCGCGTCTTACGTTTGCCTACCCTTCTCAGTGCTGAGCTGTATTTTCTTCAACGATTATATGGAATATTTCCTTTCGGATAAGGGTAACGGCTTACACCTCGTGCCTTGGTTCAGATATGCTTATTTCGTTTTGGAGCTGGCTCTGGCTATAGCAATTCCTGTCATAATAATGATTAAGCATATGCACGTATTCGCGGTTAAGGATAAAACCGAGTGGAAGAACTTCTTAATAGCAGTGCCCCTGATAATAATACTTATGATGCCCGTATACGCACCGCAATCTCTCTTCGGCTACTCAAGTATGATTGCGAGCAAGGGCTCTACCTATCACTTAGGCTGGATAGCACTTCTCTTCATCGCAACGGCGGCGCTTTACTACGCGTTCCGCTTCAGGACCTATCGCGAGCGTTATATGCTTTGCATTTTCCTGACGATTGTACTGTTCTTTAATTACGACTCGCTCTATCTTATGGGCTTCAGCATTCCGAGGCTGCCGATACAGCTTTGCAACCTCGCGGCTTATTTCTACATAATCGCAATCCCCTTTAAGCTTAAGAGAATGTTCCAGTTCTGCTTTATCGCAAACGTAACGGGTGCGCTGTTGGCAATTTTTCTGCCCGACCTGTTACCGGGTGCCTTCGGCTTTTGGAATATGCACTTCGTGCTTGAGCACTCGCTTGTATTTATGATACCCGTTTTGGCCATGGGTCTTAGAATTTTCCCAAGGTCGGAGCGGTCAGCGCTGAAATACACGCTTGTTGGCTTTTCGATTTATTTCATATTCTGTCTTACCTCTGGAATAATCCTTAACGGCTACTCGGACGTGACGGGCTTTGAGGTAAACTATTTCTTCCTCTTTGACCTAGATAAGGCGTTCGGTCTATTCCCGTTTTTGAAGTTTGCAGAGAATTTTCACGTACAGTTTGGCAGATTTGAGTTTTACCCACTGTTCGTCGGTATTATTTACGTATGCTTTTTACTGCTTTGTGTTGTTTTCTATCACGGGGCAAAAATTATATTCAAGATTGAAGACGACCACCTACAGCTTAGAAAATCAGCTATTGATTTGTATGAGAAAACCACGGGCAAAGAGGCGCGCGTACCCAAGGAATTTATAGACTGATATAGCGTTACACAAAAAACTCTTATTATTTACGGAGATTTTATGGTAGAAATAAAGAATTTAACTAAATCATACGGTAACTCCTCGGTACACGCCGTTGACGACCTTTCAATATCCCTGCGCCCCGGTGAAATCTACGGCTTTCTCGGCTCAAACGGCGCGGGTAAAAGCACGACCATCAAGTGTCTTGTAGGTATTTACCCCTTCCAGCACGGAGATATCCTTATAAACGGAGTTTCCATAAAGGATAACCCCCTTGAGGCCAAGATGCAGATAGGCTACGTTTCGGACAACCACGCCGTATTTGAAAGACTTACCGGCCGTGAATACGTAAACCATATAGCAAATCTTTACCGAGTTGAGGCTAAGGATATTGAAGAACGCTGCACAAAGCTTTTGAAGGTATTTAAGCTTGAAGAGGCGTTCGACCGCCCAATAAAGAGCTACTCTCACGGTATGAAGCAGAAGATTGCCGTTATAGCCGCCCTTGCGCATAACCCCAAGCTGTGGGTGCTTGACGAGCCGCTTACAGGCCTTGACCCCCAGAGCGCGTATCAGCTTAAAAAGGTAATGAAGCAGCACGCCGCCGAGGGCAACACCGTATTCTTCAGCTCGCATATTCTTGACGTTGTTGAAAACATCTGTGACAGATGCTGTATCATAGAGAAGAGCCACCTTATGGGTATTTACGACCTTAAGGAGCTTAAAGAAAGCGGCAAATCGCTTGAGAAAATATTTATGAGTATTACCGGCGAAATTGAAGAGGACGAGTAATATGAGTATGATTTTAAAGCTCTTGCGGCTGCAAATCGACAACAAAACCGATTTGCTTAAAACCTACTCGCCCGGCAAAATGGCAGCCTCGATTATCAAGGCACTTATCTTTCTCGTTGCCATTACGGTCGGTTCGGCAGTGGTTTTGGCTCGCATTTTCCTACTTGGTATTCATATTAATGCCGAGCTTATTTCTATAGTCATTCTCATAACCCAGGCAATATCGCTTTGCTTTGCCACGGGTAACATCATAACGACGCTTTATATGTGCAGAGATAACGAGATGCTCGTGTGCCTGCCCGTAACGCCAAACCAGCTGTTTATCTCCAAAATCCTCTTGATATACATAAAGGAAATTGCGGTTAACGCTGTAATTTGTATTCCGCTGTTTTTCAGCCTTGGATACTTCGGCGGCTTTGGTGCAAGCTTTTATCTCTCAATAATACCGCTTTTACTGCTATTACCGATAATGCCGATATCACTCGCGTCATTTATCAGTATACCGATTATGGCGGTTATCAGATTCTTAAAATCAAGACCGACCCTTTCAATTATAATTATCCTTATTATTGTGTCTGCCTGCATCTCGGCATACGTTATGTTGATAAGCAGCTTTGCTGAGAGCTTTAACATAGCCAGCAAGCAGCTTGAAACGGTAAGAAAAATCAACTCAACAATCCTTGAGATTGGAAGTAAAGTAGTTATATACATCAGCCTTGCCGGCGCTATGCTAAGCTTTAAAAAGTGGTTTTACTTAGCCGTATTTTTGCTTATATGCGCGCTGATTACGGGTATTACACTGCTTATTATCAAGCCGTTTTATTTTAAAATCGCTATGTCGAGCCTTGAAAACAGCGTAAAGAGTAAGCAAAGACCTAAGGCCTTCGTTGCAAGGTCACCCTTTGTCAGCCTGATAATTCGTGAAACGAAATGTATTTTCCGCTCTCCGTCTGACATCTTTGAGTATTTCCTGTTTACCCTGCTTATGCCGTTTATCGTGCTTTCGTACGACAAGCTGCTTATGACAATATCGGTAAACCAGGCGGGCGTAAATATGATTGCCGGCTCGCACGTTATGATAGTTGCGATAATGGCGATGCTATCAAACTTAATCTCCGCTTCCGCAATCTCGCGCGACGGCGGTAACTTCTACACCTCAAAAATCGTTCCTATAAGCTACTACACGCAAATATTTGCAAAGCTTACCTTTAACGCGATTTTTACGGTCGGAGCATTGCTTTTGACTATGATTTTCTCTTTCTTCACCTACCCTGTATGGCAGGTAATTCTCAGTACGGTAGCTATCATTTTCGCCTCTGTCGGACATATAGCGCTGAGTATTGATATGGATATTAAAAATCCCAGCATCAATATGCAGGGTAACGAGCAAGCTTCAAACGCAAGCAAGAGCACGCCGAAGAGCCTTATCGTGGGCCTTATCATAGGCTTTGTGCTTGGACTTATTATAATTATGAGTGCCTCGTCGGGCAGTATGCTTGTGCCTTACCTTCTGATAATTTTGCTGTCAATTATATTTGCCGTATGGCGCGTATGGATACTTATTCTGCGTATCAATCTCGCTTACGACAAAATAGAAATGTGAGTTTATTATGAAAAAAACCGTAATAATTATTCTTGCGGTGCTGCCAATCATTATGGTAATATCGATTGCCTTCGCAGGAAGAATTTTCTCGCTTTACAATCACGTTGCGGTCGAAAAGATAAAATTCGTTGACGAGCTGGGTGCAGACCTGGACGCAGGTTATCTTTTTAAGGTCAACGTGGGAGAGAGCAAGAGCACCCATATACATATATTCCCCGAGCTTGCATCAAACAAGTCTGTAACCTACACCTCGCAGGACGAATCGGTATGCACCGTTGATAAGGACGGGCGCGTGACGGGCGTTGCCATCGGCTCGACCAATATTCTTGTTAAAACCGTAGACGGCAGTAAGACCGCGATTCTTGACGTAAAGGTCACCGACGAAAACGTAAGAGGCGTATCGTTACCTAAAACCGAGCTTGAGCTTGTACCAGGAACGTCCGAAAGATTACAGGCAATAGTAGAACCCTACACAGCGCTGAACAAGCACGTTATATACACGTCAAGCAACCCCGACGTCGCATCTGTCAACGTTAACGGAGTTGTAACGGCACGTACTGCGGGTGTGGCCACCATTACCGCAACCACAGAGGACGGCGGCTTTACAGCCGAATGTATTGTAACCGTAATAGACGCAGTGCCGAAAATCAGCTTTGATTTCACGGGTGCCACGGGCGTTACTCAATCGGGTGCGGGATATATCGTTAACTTAACAACGCTTGACCTGACGCCTTATATCAGAGTTAACACCGAGGAGTTTACTGCGGCCGACGTGAAAATAAAAATCGTCGGCGGAACAGACTGCGCGACGGTTGCCGGCAACACAGTTACCTTTAATCAGATAGGCTTTATAGTGCTTAAAGCTTACACGGGTACCGACGCGGCGCCGCAAAACGCAATCGAAGTGCGCCTGATGCACAACCCTTAATTGTTTATTATTATATTGCGAAAGCAATAAAAATAAGGAGAAATACACCATGAAACACGCAAAAAAACTATTGGCCCTTTGCCTTCTTGCGTTCGTTATGCTTTCTATGATTGCATGTGCGGCGACGGAAGACAAGCTAACACTCTCTATTGACAAAAACACCGCTAAGCCCGGTGACGCTATTACGTTATCGGCAAAGCTTAACGATGCAGTCGCAACCGACATAACGTATGAAATCACCGAGGGTAGCGACTATGCTACTGTAAGCGGCAACACTCTTACGGTAGCCGCAACTGCCGCTGACGGCGCAAAAATCAAGGTAGTTGCAAAGCAGGCGGCGCTTACGTCAAACGAAGTAACCGTTACAGTTGATATCCCGCTTGAAGCTATCGTAATATCGGCAGGCGGCACAACCAACATTATGGCAGGCGGCAGTGTTATTCTGCAGAAGACCGTAACCCCCGCCGCTTCTAAGGAAGAAATCACCTGGTCTATTACCGAGGGCAGCACCTACTGTGCTATTTCGGGCGACGTGCTCGTAGTTAATGCAAATGCGGCAACCGGCTCTGTAATCAAGGTAAAGGCTACGGCAGGCACAATCGAGAGCAACGAGCTTACCTTCGTAGTAGGCACACCTATTACGGGTATTTCGATTAACGCTATCGGCTCAACCACAATCGTTAAGGGCGACACCGTAACAATGACCGAAACCGTAACCCCTGCAAACGCTCCTACGGCATCAATCGTATGGCAGATAGTTGAGGGTAGCGATTATGCTACTATCACCGACAAGACTCTTGTAGTTAAGGCAACAGCTCCCACCGATGCGGTTATTAAGGTAAAGGCTGTAGCAGGCAGTGTTGAGAGTAACGTGCTTACCTTCACAGTTGCGGCTACACAGGAAGAGATTAACAATTCCCGTTACCTTATGAGCTTTGACGAGAAGAAGCTTACTCTTGATAAAAACGCAACCTCGTCAAGCTCTCTTTCGCTTAACGTATACAACTACAACTTTGAGCCTGTAGAAAATCTTACGATTGACTACGAGATTGTTTCGGGCAGCGAATTCCTTCAGCTCTCCCCGAGCGGTTACACATGTGCTCTTGTAGCTAAGGGCCACGGTACGGCTACGGTTAAGGCAACCATTCGCGGCACTACCGTATCTCAGACAGCGACCGTAAACGTAATCGTTCCGCCCGAGAGCATCACTCTTCCCGAGGTATTTTCACAAAGACCCGGCTTTATCTACAATTTCTCTAAGGTTGACCCCAAGACAGAGGCTGCCGAAACTCTTGACTTTATAGCAGGCATTCTTGGCAACGGCGTATGTGAGAACCTTAAGTACACCTTCACACACAAGGACGGCACAGTTGGCGACGACGTAGCTGTTTATGCTGACGGCAAGATAACCTTCCTTAAGACAGGCGAGATTACAGTAACCGTTACGTCCGACTCCGGCAGCCGTGTTGAGACCTCTGTATCCTATAAGTTCAACATCAACGAGGGCTACAACGTAAGCACCTTTGAGGAGCTCAGTGCCCTTGCAGGCGACGCAACCTACACAGGCAACCTTCCTATCAACATCGTAGTTCTTGCAAAGCCCGACGGCAGTGCAAACAATTACGAGTACGGCTTTGACCTTGTTCCCGCACTTGCGCTTAAGGCAAAGAGCGAGCAGACCTTTGCTGAAATTTCAAGCGGTGCAGGCACAATTGCTTTCTTGAATAAGGGCGTATACCTCAACGGTAATATGCACAAGATTGACGCATCTCAGCTCCGTATAGCTACCGCGCAGGAAATTGAAGACCACAAGGCTCAGGGCGGTGGATGGGAGAATCAAAAAGCGCTTCTCGGTATCTATCCTTGGACAGCAGGCGGTGAGACCGCTCACAACACCTATCGCGTTAATATCTACGACCTTGAGGTAAAAGGCAACTGTCCTATCAACGTAGGTCTTGGAACCGCAAACCCGAAGGGTGTATATAAAATCGGTATCCTTATCGGAGATTATGACAAAGACTTTACAGCTAACTACTACCTTGATATGAAGAACGTGAGCGCTACAGCTGCGAACGTTGGTATGCGTCTGTTGCACATCGTAGACGGTAAGGTTAAGGATACTAAGGTAGACAACTGCTTCTCCAACGGTATGGAGGTAGGCGGCAGTATCATAACCCTTGAGGATATGATTTACGGCGCTTGCGGCGCAACCGGAATTGAGCTTGTAATCGACGATTCAAATAAAGCAGGCGTAAACCGTGACCAGAATCAGCAGGTTACCTATGCAGGTGAGGTTAACGTACAGTTCTACAATAACGGCGCAACCGAATATCTTGCTAACTACGTTGTTAAGGGTACAAACTACACTATTCCCGACGTTTTGGCGGCAAGCGTTTCCGCGTCCGACCTCAACCTCTATCAGCAGCAGCACCTCAATGACGGTAATGGTTACGTATTCGTTACCTTTATGTTCCATAACCCCGGCGTTGAAGAGAACAAGAGCCAGGTTATCTACCCCGGATTCCAGTCGGGCGGTATCATTAACGCAAAAGACCTTCCCAAGGAGGGAGCGCTTGATACCACACACGAGTACATCGAGCTTGACGTTGGTATCCCCGGCTTTGATGCAGGTAAGGCTTATCTTTACAACGTAAAGTACGACCCCAGCACTAAGTAATAAAAACCTCGGAGAAAACAATCTCCGAAAAACCGAATAACAAAAGGACCGCCGCGGAACTAACCGCGGCGGTTTAAAACTATATAAAATGATTAGTACTGGTTAAAAAATAGGTCAAAAAACCTTTTAGGTTCTCTTTCTTCTCTAGCGAGCAGTTCCAAAGTCTTATAGTAACAATTCTGAGCTGCGTTTTCCTTGAAATATGGATTAACTATTTGAATTTGAGCTTTTTTCATTTCCATAACCTTTGAAATAGCACAATCAATTTCTTCTTTGGTACAGTTTACATCCAATACGCTACTTGCACGTATTCTTCCGTCCTGCCTTCTTCCTATATTAATTGTGTAGTTACCCAAACTCGGAGCTTCAATTATCCCGGACGACGAATTTCCTATTAAGACTAAGGAATTTTTTACGAGATATAAATATGATTCAGGAGAGAGGCTTTCAAAATACATGAAGCTCTTGTCTGTCTGCGCTTTTTTCATAAAAGCTTGTGAGATTAAATTTCCACCAGTGTCGGCATTACTTCCCAAAAGAACTATCTTATGTGTATCTGAATACTTTGACATAACGGATAGAATAGTATTTGCTTCTTCAAGAACGTTGCAATCCGTAAGTGTTTCAGGATGATACAGAACCGTGAAATATCCATCTTTAGGCAAAGCGAGAATCTTCTGCTCCACTTTATCTTCTTGTATCTCTCTTGCATTTTCAGCACCAAGTGAACCCATATTAAAAACCCTTTCCGGGTCTTCACCTAACTGAATTACACGTTTTCTGTATTCTTCTGTTGATGTAAAATGAAATGTACTTATTTTTGTAATTGAATGTCTTATGAACTCATCGTAATTTCCGAGAGTTATCTCTCCGCCGTGAAAATGAAGAATCTTATTTTTCTGCATTGCAGCAGCAATCGATGCTGAAAGAATTTCGTATCTGTCGCCAAGCAGTATAACTAAATCGTACTTATGATTTTGAAAATGGTTGCCAAAATATAGAATTGCCTCCGACATAGAAGCTATAACACCAGAGGTGCTTTCATTATTAATGTGTATTGGAAACTCTTCTATATTGAATCCGTCATTTCGTATGACATCTACTGTATGACCGAATCTCTCATCAAGATGCGCTCCTGTGACAAGAATATCAAGAACTATACGCTCATCCTTAGAAAGAAACTTAAGATATTTTCTTACGATACCATAGTCAGCACGTGTTCCGCTGATATAAGCTATCTTATATTTTTTTTCCATTCTTTTTTCCTATGTTTAATGCACGAGATAATGCAGTGATACCGCAACATCTTACAAACATAGCCCTATTATTTATTTATGATTAAAAAGGTTCTATTAGTCACCAAGCTCAAAGCCCTCAAGAATTATCAACTCATTTCTCTTATAGTCCGATGGCGCGGGCTTACCGAGAACATCATACCAGCGCATAGGGCTAATTCCGGTGCCGGGACGCTTACATGTAATATTTTTCTCGGTCAGAATCTCGCCTTTTGCAATAGGCTGTTTTGCAACAATTGATTTTCTAGCGACCTTTCTGTTTGGCCTTTCTGAGTCAGTAATAAATTTGTCTCTTACCCCCAACATTACCTCAACACGCCTTACTCTCTCACACAGCCCCGAAAGACCCTCAAAATCAATAGATGCCTTATGGTCAGGACCCGGGAGGTTTCTGTCAAGAGTAAAATGCTTTTCTATGAACTCAGCACCTAAAGTTACTGCTGCAACTGCAGCAACATCGCCTATCGAATGATCGGAGAGTCCTATTTTCCAGGTAGGATACCTCTCTTTTATAGCAAGCATCGCGCGTATATTCATATCTGCATCTTCTGTAGGATATTGAGTGTTACAGTGAAGAATAGTAAATTCGGTATTTTTGCTTTTCTCAAGAATACGCACAGCACCTTCTATATCTTCCCAACTAGATATTCCGGTGGAAAGAACTATTTGTTTTCCGGGTATTTCTATTTTTGCAATAGCCTCCAAAAACGGAAGATTTGTAACCTCTCCCGCAGGAATTTTCCATATTTTCTGACCTAAATCACGCAGAAACTCAAATGATGGGAAATCAAAAGGTGTAGAGAATATTTCAAGGCCTATATTCTCAGCGTATTCTTTAAGTTTAATATACCCCTCTCTTGAAATCTCCAGCTTTTTAAGCATTTCAAGCTGGCTTTCAGATGCATTTCTAGCTTTCTGATATTCCGCTTTGGGGGCATATTCAGATACCAGCTCCTCTGCAACAAAAGTTTGAAATTTAACAGCATCCGCTCCGGCCTTTTTGGCAAGATCAATCATTTGAAAAGCAAGATCAAGATTTCCGTTATGATTGCAGCCTATCTCAGCTACTATTTTGATTTTCGACATATATTTATCCTACACTTTTTCTCTTATTTTGATAACCTTAGCAGGAACTCCAACAGCCGTTGTCCATGCAGGAATATCCTTAATAACAACACCGCCTGCTCCTACTATAGAATACTCTCCCAGAGTAACCTGCGCAGCAGTCATAGCACAGCTTCCAAAAAACACTCCATCACCCACAACTACATTACCGTTAACAAGCGATGCCGTTGAAATGTGAGTATGGTCACCAACCCTGCATTCATGCTCTATTAGAGCCTTTGTGTTAATTATGTTATTATTTCCTACTTTTGCATCAGCGTTTATCACAGCTAATTTTCCTATGTAATTTGCTGTTCCTATTTGGACATTCTTTGCTATAACCGCCGTTTTATCTATTACGTTAAGAGTCTTTAATCCCATATCGCAAATACGCCTATACCATTCACGCCTTGCTATTACATCCCCTATTCCGATTATGTAATATTGGTCTTTGTAATTCGGGACATGCTCAATTTTAGAGCCAAAGATAGGCACACCGCAATGATAGCCCTCCTTAGCCATGTCAATGAATCCAAAAAGCTCTATTTCCGTATCATCTATTGAGTCAACCACCGATTTTGCGTGTCCACCTGCGCCTATTATTACAAGTTTTTTTCTCATACCTCTTATATTCCATTCATGTTTTTTATGACTATATCAAATTTATCTTTATGTCCCGCATTTTAAATAAGTTAAGCCAATAAAAGAATTCGCGACCCTATTTTGTATCAGCATTTTTTCGACCACAACATATTTTAATACAATATCGTTCTTTATTCAAGTGGTGTTTCTCCGCATTTCTACCGATTTAGCTCAATGCAACTCTTTTAGTAGATGCAGACATTCCATCTTTTTTTAAAACCTTGACAAAGTAACTATTAAAACAATGCATTTTTTACTACTAATATTTTTCGCTAAATAATAAAGCCGCAAAGATTTTCATTGCGGCTTTCGCGGTCAAAACCGCTAAAATGGTCGAAGTGTGGAGACTCGAACTCCAGGCCTCCAGTACCCGAAACTGGCGCGCTACCAACTGCGCTACACCTCGAAAATATGAATTGACTGTTGCAAGCTTAAAGCGCAAACGCTTTCTTTTGCTCTAATATTATAACACCTTTAGACTATTATGTCAAGGGGAATGATTGTTTTTGTGGTATTGAAATTATCCGGAATTTGTGATAAAATATTCGTTAGTAGAATACAGGGAGGGATATTATGAATTTCAGCGAGATTGCAAGGACAAGGCAGTCCACAAGGAAATATGATAAGACGCGCGAGGTTGAGGATTACAAGATAGAGGCGATTTTAGAGGCAGCAAGGCTTGCGCCCTCGGCTTGCAACGCACAGCCCTACCACCTTACCGTGTGCCGAGGCGAAATTAAGGACAAGGTAGCACATGCAACTATGGGTATGGGTATCAACGGCTTTGCGCCCGACGCGCCCGTGTGCATAGTAATTTCCGAGGCGGCATATAATGCGAGTGCCGCGGTAGGTGCAAAAATCAAGAAAAACGACTATCGCTCTATCGACATCGGCATAGTTGCCGCTTATATAACCGCGGCAGCGTGCGAGGAGGGGCTTGGCAGCTGTATTCTCGGCTGGCTTGACAGCAAGAAAATATCCGAGGCTATAGGCACACAAGCTGAGGTGCGCCTTGTAATTACTATCGGCTACCCCCACCCCGACGACAAGCTGCGCGACAAGCGCCGCAAGGATAAGGAAGAGCTTATCAGCTATAAATAAAAATGGCAAGATATATTGAAATAAACGATTTAAACCTAGGTGAACTCGCACCCTACGTGCGATTAACAGGCGCACAGCTACGTAGCACGCTTGACCCTAATAGGGCGCTGATTATTGCAGAGAGCCCGACGGTAATAGGAGTAGCGCTTGATGCAGGGTGTGTACCCGTGTCAATTTTAACCGACAAAAGGCTTATTAACTCAGACGTGCGCGGTATTATTGAAAGGCTTGACAGCATGGGCCTTGACGTGCCGATATACACGGGTGAGCGCGACCTGCTTGCAAGCATTACCGGCTTTGAGCTGACGCGCGGTGCACTCGCCGCATTTAAGCGGCCGCAAAAAACCGATATCCGCGAGATACTGAGCAATGCACACAGAGTTGCCGTGCTTGAGGAGATAGCCGACTCTACCAATATAGGCGCAATTTTTCGCTCTGCGGCGGCGCTTGGGGTTGATGCGGTGCTTGTAACGCCGACCTGCTGTGACCCATTTTCAAGGCGCGCTATACGCGTGAGTATGGGCACTGTATTTATGATACCCTGGTGCTATATAGGCAAAGCAAAAGAGGACTGGCCGGGGCAAGGAATGAGCCTTCTTCATGAATACGGATTTAAAACCGTGGCTATGGCACTTTCTGACAACTCGGTTGCTATCGACGACCCTTGCCTTGACGAAGAAAAGCTTGCGATTATTCTCGGCACAGAGGGCACAGGCCTTAAGTCAGAAACGATAAAAGAGGCGGATTTTGTAACACGTATCCCTATGTCGCGCGGTGTAGACTCATTAAACGTAGGTGCAGCCGCGGCAATTGCGTTTTACAGACTGTGTCAAAAAAACGATATTGACAGTGCGCCCTGACGCATCTTAGAATAACGAGAGGAGATTATTATGGAACGCTTTTTTAAGCATTTCTTCGGTGCGGCAGACCCGAATGGACCGTATGAATTCAAGAATTTCTCGCTTGCTCATTTTTTGCCAATACTCGTATGTATAGCCGTAGTATATCTGATATTCCGTTACAGAAAAAAGCTTGCAGACTACAAGCACGAGGATAAAATAAGGCTTGCCCTTGCATTTGTGCTTATAATCACCGAGATGTCTTATTTCTGGCGACTGGTAGGCGTGCCGTCACTTAATGCAAACCCGTATGAGCACCTACCAATTACAATATGCGGCTGGGCAATCATTTTCTCAAGCTTTCTCGTTGTTACTAAGAGCCAGACGTTATATGACATCTGCTATTTTTGGGTGTTTGCAGGCACAATCTTTGCACTAATAACACCGACGGTTATAAACTTTACAGGCCCGACGAGGTTCAGATACTATCAATTCTGGTGTGAGCATCTTTTAGGCTACATAACCGTATTTTATATGACGTTTGTACACAAGATGCGCCCAAGCATAAAGTCAGGGTTTAAGGCTTACGGCTTTCTTCTGGCACTCGGCGGTGTTGCTATATTTGCCAACCTTTTGCTTGACAGCTACTCCCCTGCCCCATACGAGCACGACGCAGCAAACTATCTCTTTATGGCTAAGGGCGAGGCACAGTCACCACTGCTTGAAATTCTGCCGTCAAACTACGTACTCAGAGTATTGACAATGGCAGCCGTGGTTGCTGTATTATTTGTAATTTCTTATCTGCCGTGGTATTTTATAGACAGAAACCAAAAGAAAAAGCAAATGCAAGATGAGGCGGTCAAAGAAGCAGAAAAAGAGGCGCAAATCAGCGCATAAAGCGCACCCGTGTAAAAAAATCAATATAAAAAGAGGTATTGGAAGCATATCGCAACCTTTACCTCTTTTCCTTTTTCAGTTATTAAACTTTAAACTTTAGTCCAAGCTTTTCAAGCTCTTCGGTTACTGCACTTATAGTGCCCTGGAGCTCCTGCTTTGAGAGGGTACGTTCGTTTGAAACGAATGAGAAACGCAAGGTCAGCGCCGTTACACCGTCGGCATCTGTGTAAATATCCTTCATGCTAACGCCACTGAGCAAGCCGTCTGATACTGCCGCACTGCGCTTTGCTACCTCGGGAAGAACAACCTCAGATACGTCTGCAACGAACGTAAGGTCAATATCAACACCGGGGAACTTAGAGGGCTGAGCATATTTGTTTGTGCCTGCCTGCACGGAAGCAAACGTGTTTGTCAAAAGCTCAAAGAACGCAACCGCGCATCTCTTATCAATGTTGCTGAGGACAGTAGGATGAGGTACGGAAATATAACCAACCTTAACACCCTTTACTACAACGTCGAATGCGTTTACGGGATGCTCAAAATCATAATCTGCATCAGCGCTTACAAACTCGAGCTCACAGTGCAGAATATCGTTAACCAGCTCGCGCACCGCATCGCGGCACTGATAGAACAAGTCCTCTTCTCTTCTTGTCTTAGAGTAAAGCACTGCACCAAGCTTATGACATTCGCGGCAGTCGCCCTCGTCATTAAGACCCTCTACCGTATGTCCAAGCTCGAAAATGCCGAAATCGTCGCGATAACCCTTGTTTTCCTTAACGAATGCAAGGAGCGTAGGTATCATTGACACGCGAAGGTGTGCGTGGTCGGGCGTTTGCGCGTTAATTATGCTTACGTTGGCAGGTGTAGCTATACCAAGCTCGTCATTTTTACCGCTGTCGCTCCAGATATACGAATGTACCTCATGGAGTCTGTAGGACTTAACGAGAATATCCTTCATTCTATCCTCTTCACTCTTCAAAACCTCACGGCGAATGGGCTTAAGAGGAGAAAGAGAGGTGAATATCTCAAAATTGTCATAGCCGTAGATACGTGTGATTTCCTCAATGATATCCGCCTTTATAGTAACGTCCTTGGTAGCGCGCCACGAGGGAACTACCACGGTAAAGTCGTCACCCGAGATATCAACCTTAAAGCCAAGACCTGTAAGAGTCTTTACTATAGTTTTGTTAGGAATATCAATTCCTGTGTATCTGTCTACGTATTTCTTATCAAAGTTAAGAGTAATCGTGGGGTACTTTTTGGGGTATTTATCGGTAAATGCAGAGATTACAGAGGCACCCGTGTCAAATTTTTCAAGCAAAGCCAGCAGTCTTGCAGTTGCGAGAGAGCAAAGCTCGGGGTCCAGCATCTTCTCATATCTCTGAGATGCGTCTGTACGCAGGCCGAGGCGCGTTGTGGTCTTACGCACGGATACTCCGTCAAAGGTCGCACTCTCAAGCAAAAGTGAGCTTGTATCACCGTCAATCTTAGACTCCTCACCACCCATAACGCCTGCAATAGCAACGGGCTTATCCTCTGAGGTAATCATAAGCATCTTATCGTCTATCGAGCGCTCGATGCCGTCAAGCGTTGTAAACGTCATACCCTCGCTAAAGGTCTGCACCTCGATTTTATCAACCTTTTTACAGTCAAACGCGTGCATCGGCTGGCCGAGCTCCATCATTACGTAGTTGGTAAGGTCAGCAAGGAAGTTGATAGCGCGCGAGCCGCAGTAGAATAGACGTATACGCATATTTGCGGGCGAGATTTTTCTCGTTATATTCTCAACCTTGATTGCGGAATATCTGTAAACAAGGTCGCTCCTTACGTCAACGGCAACCTCGGGCAGGCCAGCAAATTTCTCAAGCGCTACCGCCTCGGGCGACTTAAGCTCTCTGCCCGTTATGGTTGCAAACTCGCGTGCGATACCGTAGTGACCCCAAAGGTCGGGGCGGTTGGTGAGCGATTTATTGTCTACCTCAAAGATAATATCCTCAATATCGAATATATCCTTAATATCGGTGCCAAGAGCCGTACCTGCGGGCAAATCGCGCTCTATATCCCAGATGCCCGAGTTATCGTCGCTGATACCAAGCTCAGCCTCTGAGCAACACATACCGTATGACTTATAGCCTGCTATAGTAGCTTCTGAAATCGGGTGACCCGAAACCTTGCCGCCGTTTGTTGCAAGAGCTACGAGCATACCCGGGCGCACGTTGGGCGCACCGCACACGATATCTACAATTCCGCTACCCGTGTCAACTTTTAAGAGGTGCAGCTTCTTAGAATTCGGGTGGTCTTCAAGCGAAACAATCTTAGCAACTATAACGTCCGAGGTGTCCTCACCCAAAGAATAACAGTCCTCAACCTCGGCGGTTGAAAGAGTAAAATTGTGGATAAGCGCCTTTTTATCAAGACCCGAGAGGTCGACAAAATCAGAAATCCAATTCATTGATAAAAGCATATTCTGGCACCTCCTTAAATCGACTTGAACTGCGATAACGACTTAAGATTACCGCAGTTGAAATCACGAATATCCTTAACACCGTACTTCATCATTGCAAGCCTTGTAAGACCAAGACCGAATGCAAAGCCGGTATATTTTTCCGTATCAATACCGCCCTCACTGAGCACCGCAGGGTGAATCATACCACAGGGGCAAAGCTCAAGCCAACCCGAGTTTTTGCAAGAGGGGCAGCCGTCGCCGCCACAAATCTCGCAGTTAATGTCAAGCTCAAAGCCGGGCTCGACAAACGGGAAAAAGCCGGGGCGAAGTCTTACTTTTACATCTCTCTTGAACACCTCGGAGAGCATGGTTTTCATAAAGTAGATAAGGTTTGATATAGAGATATTCTCGTCTATCATCATACCTTCCATCTGGAAGAACGTATTCTCATGGCAAGCGTCAGTCGACTCGTTTCTGAAGCATCTTCCCGGAAAAATCGCACGCAAGGGCGCACCGTACTTTTTCATAATAGCATTCTGTGCGGCAGACGTATGCGTTTTAAGCAGCTGGCCGTTATCAAGATAGTATGTGTCTTGCATATCTCTTGCGGGGTGATGCTTAGGTATATTAAGCGCCTCAAAGCACTGGTAATCATTTACAATCTCGTTATAGTCCTCGATAGTAAAGCCCATGCTCTCAAAAACCGCCTCTACCTCACGCGTAGCAAGAGTAATGGGGTGATACGAGCCCATCTCACCGTCGCGCACAAGGGTGGGGTTATATTTCTTGGCACTGCGCACCTTTGCCTCAATCTCTATCTGCAAAAGTTCCTCGCCGCGCGCCTTAATAGCCGCCTCAACCTCTGTTTTTAAACTGTTGATAAGCTGACCTGCCGCCTTTTTGTCAGCCGCATCGCGCAAGCCCTGCATAAGAGAGGCAATATGTCCCTTTTTGCCAAGGTAAGCAATTCTGAGCGCCTCGAGCGCTTCCTTGTCAGATGCCACGGAAATTGCGTCAGCAAACGACAGCTTCAGCTGTTCAATTCTTTCTTCCATTTTATTTTGTCCTTTCGGTTAATGTACGTGTCAGTGAATGTATGTATTTCTCTACAGCCTTGGGCACAAGCTCGGATATATCCTCGCCTCTGTCAAGCCTCTGTCTTACCAGCGTAGAGCTGATATTTGTAAACTCAGGCTTACATTTTATAAGCTCGGTTTCATATCCGCCATGCTCAAAATTGTAGCTTGCCTGATACTCTTCCCACGGCAAGTCAGCCTCTGTACGATAGCCCTTTACGATTTTTTCTATCCCGTGCTCGCGCATATAGTCAACAACGCGGCCTGTGGAATAAGAAACCAAAACGTTAGGCATGTCCTCTGTAGCAAGCTCAAGCATTCTTACTCTATCGTCAAGCGAAAAGCGGTAGTTCTTGCTTTCGTTTATAAACACAACCGCGTAAACCTCGCGCTCCCTCTTTGCTACCTCGCGTATAATCTCAAAGTGTCCGAGAGTTGGTGGGTCGTAGCTGCCGGGTATGATAACGCTCATATTTTTCTCCTGAATACAACATTTAATTATATACTAACGCGCGCATAAAGTCAAGCGCGCATGCAAATTTATCGTAAAAACTATATAGCGCTCTTGTCCTTACCGCGGTAAATGAAGACGTGTAAGGCAGTTTTTTTACCGTAAGCTGTGTTCTTCGTACACTCGTAGCCAAGCTCACCAAGACCGGATACGTCGATAACCTCTTCTCCGCTTTCTATTACCACTATAGCACCAACGAGAAGCAAATCAGCCTCAGCCAGGCGGCGCATAGCGTCAGAACAGCACTGCATAGCATACGGCGGGTCGATAAAAACAAGGTCGTATTTATCCCTGCCCGAGGCCTTTCTTATGAAATTGCGGTAGTCACTGACGGAAAATCTCGAAGAGTGAAAAAAGCCCGTTGTAAGTGCGTTTTTCTTGACTATCTCCATAGCCTCGCGCTCCATATCAACGAAGGTGCAATCTGCCGCACCGCGCGACATAGCCTCAAGCCCTAACTGACCCGAGCCCGCAAAAAGGTCAAGCACGTGCCTATATTCAATATCAAACTGTATAGACGAGAACAGCGCTCCCTTAATTCTGTCCGAGGTCGGGCGCGTTGCCTCTCCCTCTAATGTAATTAGCTTTTTACCCTTAGCACTTCCTGTTATAATTCTTAACACGGGTACGCCCTCCTCGGCTTATTTTCTGTATTTTTGGTAGTATTCAAATATATTCTCAGCGTCACGCCTCGATATTCCACGCACACCCTCAAGCTCCTCTACCTTAGCCACGCGTATCATAGAGAGCGGCATCGCCGCAAGCAACAGGCGCGCCTTGGCAGGACCTATGCCCTCTATTTTTTCAAGCGTAGAATGGCGCATGGTTTTCTTTTTAGCACCGCTTGATGCTTTTAAGGCAAATCGGTGCGCTTCCTCTTGAAGATTGTAAACAAACGTATATACGTTCATTTCTCTTGCGATAGAAATTTCGGTCTGCCCGTCTGTTATGGCTCTGGTTTTGTGAAACTCGTCCTTAACCATGCCGAAAATGGGTATTGACAAATCAAGCTCGGATAAAACCGACCGCCCCGTTGCAACGTGCGTTTGCCCACCGTCAAGCAGTATAAGGTCGGGAATATCCCCGAGCGACGCAGTGCCGTCGCCTATATGCTTAAGTCTGCGTGTCAATGCCTCGCGCATCGAGCCGTAATCGTCCTGCCCGTCGGTTGATTTTATCGTAAAGAGCCTGTAGTCCGAGCGTTTGATTTTACCGTCCTGCCATACAACCATTGAAGCGGTTATATTTTCGTTACCTATGTTTGATATATCGTAGGCCTCAATCCTCTTCGGCGTTTCAGGTAGACCCAAAAGCTCCGCAAGCCTTTTAACGCTCTTATCCTCGCGCTCACCCTCAAGGCGCGCCTGGCGTGCGGCCTCTTTAGCATTTTCAAGCGCCATATCGCAAAGCGCCCTACCGTCACCTCTCTCGGGCACACGTACGTTAACCTTGTATTTTGTGTTAAGCGAAAGATACTCCGATAGTAAAGCGAGGTCGTCGCCCGTTATATCAAAGTCGAGCATTACCTCCTTCGGCACCGTGCCGCGCGAATCGTAAAAATCTGCTATAAGCGACACTGCGTCCTCAGCACCCGTAAGCTCACTTAGTGACAGTATAAACTCGTTTTTGCTGACGAGTGCGCCGCCCCTTATAGAAAGCACGGCAAGCACGCCCATAGTTTCGGACGTGTAGAGTGCAAAAACATCGCGCTCGACCTTGCCGTCGGCAACAACCTTCTGTTTTTCGACAAGACCCTCAAGGGCACGCAAAGTATCGCGCAGGGCGGCGGCGCGCTCAAACTCCAGCTCCTCACTGCACCTTTCCATTTCCCTTGCGATGTCACCGACAGTTTCCTTAATATTGCCGTCAAGCACTCTTTCGGCCTGCCTTACAAGCCCCCTGTATTCTTCATTAGTTATGGCGTTTTCTACACACGGGGCGGCACATCTGCCAATTTCCTTATAGAGGCAGGGGCGCTCCTTACCTATATCCTCGGGGAAGCGGCGCTTACACGTAGGCAAGCGAAAAATACGCATCACTGTGTCAAGCGCAAGGTATGCACCCGCAGTGCTCTGATACGGACCAAAGTAACGCGCACGGTCGCTTTTTCTCTCACGGGTAACGTACAGGCGTGGATATTCCTCATTTGTTACCTTAATGTAAGGATAGGATTTTGCATCCTTAAGCTTAATATTGTATTTCGGGGAATGCTTTTTGATAAGCACGTTTTCAAGGGTGAGTGCCTCAATCTCGGTGTCGCAGACGATATAATCAAAGTCACGCACAAGGCTCACCATTTTGGCAGTCTTATAGCTATGAGAGGAGCCTACGAAATAGCTTGTTACGCGGTTTTTAAGCTTTTTCGACTTGCCGACGTAAATTATATTGCCCTCGGCATTTTTCATTATATAAACGCCGGGCGACTGCGGCAAGGAATTTGCCTTTTTACGCAGCTTTTCAATTACCGTCACACATATCCCCCCTTTTCAAAAGAGTAAACCGAGCAAGAAAACGGACATCCCATCTCAAGCTCGGTTTAACTTATATCGTTTAATCTCAAATTATAGCTCGCTAAAGCCACCGTCGATAAGCTCAGCAAGTCCTGCAACTGCTTCAACCTCGTCCTGACCGTCGGCAATTATAGTAATTTCTGTGCCCTTGGAAATGCCGAGTGAAAGAACTCCGAGCAGGCTCTTGGCATTAACACGGCAATCCTCCTTCTCCACCCAAATGGAGCACTTAAAGGAATTAGCCTTCTGTATAAAGAAGGTCGCCGGCCTTGCATGAAGCCCAACGCTGTTGGTTATTGTAACATTGCGAGAAATCATTAAAAAACATCTCCTTCGAGCTTTTAGTAAATAAAGTATATCAAATCAACCCGTAAAAATCAAGTGCTTTTTAAAAATAATACCCGATTATTTAAATAAAATAGGCTTTTTCTTCTATAATTTTACTGTATTTCCACGTCTATCGACGAAGCATCGGCACTTCGGCCGTCACTGTAGTAGCCCATTCTGTCGTCATGCTCCTGCCTTGAGATACGCAAGGTAGCACTGCCGATGCCGAAAACGCACCAGAAAAGGAAATACATTGACATATCCGCCCACAGATAATTAACCGCGCCAAAAAGCAAAAGTGCAGAGAGAGCAAGAGTTGCAAATGGTGAAAGCAGGCTAAGGTGAGAATTGCGTGTGTAGGAAAGATACATTCTCGTGTGCCTGATTCTTATTAGCAGTATAATTACAAATGCAACCAGTGCAAACACGCCTGCCTCAAGAGCAATCTCAAGCAGGAAATGGCTGCCGTTTGTGAAGAGGGCGGGAGCACCGGTTATCCCCGAAAGCTCCTCGGTAAAGCAATCTGCACCGATGCCTATGCCGGTAAACAGGTTATTTAAAAACATCTCTTTGGCCGAGGCCCACATCTCAAAAAGCTCTACCAAACCAAAGGGAGCCAGCCACGGCGCACCCGAAGCGCGTGAAAGTATAGACTCGGGTATAATGACAAGAAGAGAGGGTAAAAGAGCAAGAAAAACAGCACCTATTATGAAGGGTCTGATTCCGCGCATCAACAAATATATCGGTATTACGGCAAGTGCTACGGCAATAGCAAAGAGATTATAAGTAAGAATAAGTGCACTTAGAGTCAAAAGTGAAATAGCCGAATAAAGAAGTTTCGCCCCTCGCCTTTGATTGGCTCTCAGCATATAAAGAGAAAAAACATAAGCAACTATCAAAAAGACAGCACATACAGATGGCGAAGAAAAAGTGGCACTGGCACCCCAAAATTGCGACACGGGTGAAGAAATTATAAAAATTATGAACTGCACTATCGACATAACCGATACAGGTATCGACGACACTATGAGAGCATTGATAAGACAGTCTGCAAGTCGCCTGTTGGCTATAATACACCCGGAAAGCGGATAACCAAGGGCAAGAACAATCATAACGAGTGAGTTCGAAAACGACTCTATACCCTTGACGAAAATACCGCTTATAAGTATAAATATCAAAAATACCGCAAGGCAAACGTCATACTGCTCAATATAGAAAATTCTTTTACCGAGCATTACCTTTCTCGCAAATGACAAAACGTTAATTCCAACGAAGATAGCAAGAATTAATTCGTGCCTATTAAGCAGGGAAAGATACGGTAAAATTAAAAAGGTTGAAAACAGAGAAAACTCAGGCGACAAAAAAGAAACGTAAATATATACGATAGCCGCGAGAGCAAGAACGACTGCACCAAACGGTAGAACACCCGAGAGAAAGGCTAGGGCTACGCCGAAAACAAGCCCCACAAAGGACGGTATACCCCGTATGTCGTTTCTCTTATGACTACGTTTAATACAAAAGAACTCGTAAACTATAAAATCCGTAACCTTGAAGTCCTGCAAAAATACAGATAGCGGCTTATCAAACACAACGACAAGCACACCTAAAATTGCACTGATTGCACCTGTAATGAGAATAGATAGAGGAACAGAATTATATACACCGAGATAGTCCATCGCAAAATGAACGAAAAGAGTTGACAGACCAAAGCTTAACAAAAACAATCCGTAGCACCTTGTCGATGTATATGAAAAAAGCTCCTTAAGCCTTGCCGTTACATTAAAAAGTGTACGCAACGAGCGGTTTGTTTTTCTGCCTGCAAAGGAGCCTGTAATGCTCTTGGAGATAAAACGCTTACCCTCACCGTTACCCTCACTGTGCGTGTATCCGCTGAACAGCTCAAATATGCTTTTGTGTGACACATTCTCTCCCTTCTCGCATTTATGTAAACTATTCTTTACACTTTCTGCGTTTCTTTTCTTTCGGCTTAAGTGCCTCTTCAAATTCCGGGTGTAGCTCTAAAAGCTCAGGTCTTCTCACCCGTGTCAATTTAACAGCCTCTTCAAGTCGCCATCTTTCAATTTTTTTGTGGTCACCCGACAAAAGAACCTCCGGAACTTCGCGCCCCATAAAAGTACGAGGCTTTGTATACTGCGGATATTCAAGAATACCGCTCTCGTGCGACTCGTCAAGATAACATTCAGCATCGGCAAGCACACCGTCCTTAAGCCTTGACACAGCGTCTATTACAATGCAAGCGGGTATCTCACCGCCCGTCAGAACATAATCACCTATGGAAATATCCTCGTCTATTATTTCGTCAAGCACTCTTTGGTCAACACCCTCGTAGTGCCCGCACAAAATAATAAGGTTATCATAAAAAGCAAGCTCTCGGGCAATTTTCTGATTAAACACCCTGCCCTTTGGCGACATATATATGACCCGCACTGTTTTGTCGGGGTCAAGCTCACTTTTAACATGCATAAAGCAATCGTATATCGGTTGGCAGGTCATTACCATGCCCATACCGCCGCCGTACGGTGTGTCGTCCGTCTTTCTGTGCTTATCAAGCGAAAAGTCGCGTATATTGTGGCAGTGAACGTCAATAAAGCCGTTAGTTTGCGCGCGGCCTATTATGCTTTCTCCCAGCACGCCCGATACCATCTCGGGAAAAAGAGTCAATACATCAAATCTCATATCAATCCTCAAAGAAGCCGGGTATGGGTGTAACAAGCATACAGCTCTCGTCAATTTTATTTATAAAAGCAGGCACGTCCGGTAAGAGCACCGTACCCGTGTCGGTTTTTACGTAGAAAAGTCTACCGCGCGGCACTTCCTCAACGTCGCTTAAAGTTCCGTAAACCTTGCCTGTATTGGCATCCCTTACCTCTATTCCTATCATATCCTGGATAAGCAAAGCACCGGCCTTAAGAGGTATGTCCTCGCGCTTAAGGTACAGTACGGTCCCCTTCATAGCAATAGCATCCTCGCGGCTTTCTACTCCCCCAAGAGTCATAAGCACCATTTGCCCCGATACAGACGCAGAGAGAACCTTGAGTTCTCTGTATTCCCCCTCCTTAGCGAGGAAAACACGCGACTGATTTGCGAGCACACGCGGGCTATCGCACCAATGCTCAACCTTTAATATTCCGCGCACGCCGTGAGCGTTTACAACACGGCCGCATTCCAAATACATTTTTTTCATAAGCCTATTCTACCACATAACACCATGAAAGTCAACTCATTATTACGCACATGTTATAGGCTTGAGTACAAGCTTCTGAGTCTGTCTGTCATTAACTTAATATCAAAGGACTCGCTAACTCGCATACGTGCCTCTTTTCCCATAGCTCTCGCGTTTGCAAGAGAGGAAAGAAGCCTTAGAATTTCTGCAGCCATCGAAAAAGAATCTCCGAAGGAATAAAGGTATCCGTCAGTTCCGCATCTCACAAGGTCGCGGCAACGTGACGTATCGGGTAAAATCACCGGTGTGGCATACGCCATTTGCTCGGCAGCAAAAATCGGAATAACGTCAGGATTAAGACTGGAAAAAACGAAAGTATCAGCTACAGCCAGGCATTCTTCAGGCACACTGCCGTTAGAAAAAAACACAACCCTGCGGCCTATTCCGACAGCAGCGGCTAAATGCAGGGCAAAATCACCAAGGTGCGATGGACCGCATACGTAAAACAGAGCCCCCGATTGCTTATGGACCGCGGCAAAAGCAGAAAGCAGGACAGCGCATTCCTCACTGTCGCCAAAACAGCCTATAACAAGCGGTGTTTTAGATACCCGTGACAATTTATTTGGTAATACTTCAGGCACAGGCACACCGTACGGCAACTCGATAATTGAGCCATCACGCACCCCGCCCCTGTAAAGCACCTGCCTGTCTGAGGGGGAATAGCTGAGAGTCAAGGAAAGGCGGATACGAGGGCTTAGGGACTCAAACACCCGTCTTAACATCGCAGAGGTATAGTAATCCTTTATCGCAACAGTATCCCTGCCGGAGCACAAAAAAGAGCCAAGACTTGCACACACCGAGCCGTAAGAGTGAATAACGTCGGGAAGAATCTTGTCAAACAACCTTTTATAATTGTAAACATTTCTTAACATATTTCCGTCGTCACCGTCGCTTTTTATACTCAATAAGTCGACACGGGTCAAAAAATCACCGTATTTCCGTTCCTCTCCCTCGGGCACGGCGAGCACAAAATCAAATTCGCCGTTAAGCTCTTTTACAATATTGTAGAGTATTTGTTTTCTTTCGGGGTCAATATCTCGCGGCACTGCGTGTACTATAAGCATAGGCACCTCCATTTTATGAAAGTATAAGCCTAATAGTTAGCAGTTATACAATAAAAGCGCCATGCAATAATTTAAAATGCACAGCGCTAATTTTATTTCACTCTCTTCTTTTTAAAATAGCTTTGTAAAAGCTCTCGGTTTTCTTCTTCCAGCACCCCGCCGACAATCTCGGGTGTATGGTTAAGCGGAACCTCTGCCAGATTGAGAAGCGACCCAAATGCACCAAACCGCAAATCCGGCACACCGTAAACAACACGGGGTATTCTTGAATTGATTATCGCACCCGCACACATAACGCAGGGCTCCATTGTTACGTATAGCGTAACACCCGGCAATCTCCAGCCGCCAAGTGCTGAGCACGCGCGCTCAATAGCGAGAATTTCTGCGTGATGCGTTGCACATTTCGAGCTCTCGCGCGTGTTGTATGCCTCGGCTATTATTTCACCGTCGCGTACTATAAGGGCACCGACAGGCACCTCGTCTATTTTCTCAGCCTCCCGAGCGAGTTCAATTGCACGGTGCATAAATTTTATATCGTTTTCTAAAATCATACTCCCTCCCCGAATATAAGCTTAGCAATCGATTCTATCACGGATATAAGCGGTACAATCCAAATTATGTGAGAAATTTTCGCACCCGTGTCGTCTTTTATAACCTTTTTGAATACTATTAAGTATATTTTACGATTGAGAACAATCAAAATAATTGATACCGCAACCAGCACAGCAAGCACTGATACAAAAATTATCGCATTATAGCCATCGCATCTAAGCCAAATAAGTGACGTTACGTTGTTTACAAAATGCATTATAACAGACGGCCACACGCTTCCCAGCGCAAGGTCTATCCACATGAAAATTATACCTGCCGCGAGCGCATAAGGAATTTTTGCAAAATCCATATGGAAAAATCCGAAGTAAATGCTACTCACTATGAGCACCGCCTTACCCGAGTAGGGAGATAAGAGCTTTATAGGCAAATATCTGAACACCAGCTCCTCCAAAACGGCAGGGGCAAAGGCATAAGCCGCGACCAGATAGAGAAAATTCCCCTCTATCCTTGCATCAGGCGCCATTCCAAATAACGCGAGCAACAGCGACGTAACAAACGAAATTAAAAATATAAGCCCTACAGCGGCAAAAACGAGCGGCAGCATCAGCAGCAGGGATTGGCTCGAAATAAAAAACAGGCGGTCGGCCCCCTCTTTGAGCCCCCTCTCTTCTTCACGTCTTTTTCTATCCTTTACCGAATATGCATAACCAAAAAATAGTGGCAGTGCAAATCCCGCAAGATAGAGCACCTCAGAGAACGGACCGCCGACAATGCCCGAAAGTGCCAGAAAAAGCAGCAAAAAGAGAACCAAAACAGTTAGAATTTTTATATTTTTACTCATGCTTCAACACAATTTTCTTTAATAATTTATATTTAGAGAATGAGTGAGAACCTTAGCTTTCCCCGAGATATATCGACTTCTTCAACCCTTATTTTCACTTTGTCGCCAACCTTAAAGGCAAGCCCGGAGCCGTAAATTCTGTTACTAACCTCGTCATAGGTAAAAACTCCGGGCATACAGGACATAGGAATAAGGCCCTCGCAGGTATTATCAAGCTCAACAAACAAACCAAAGCGTGTGACCGACGAAATCATTCCGCACATCTCTTCACCAAGGTGTCCTTGCATATAGACGGTCTTGTAAAGATTTTCAATCCTGCGCTCGGTGGCAACAGCCCTTTCCTCCGTATCCGAAGCAATCGCTGCCACGCGAGCGGCATATGACCTATACTGCTGCGTATTCTTGCCCTCGAAGAGGCACCTAGTAATAATTCTGTGCGTTGCGAGGTCGGACAGGCGCCTTATCGGTGACGTGAAGTGGCAGTATTTTTCTATCGCCAGACCGAAGTGAGCACTGCTTATCTCAGAATAGTGAGCTTTTGAAAGTGAGCGGAGCATCGTGTATGAAAGCGGTGATAAAATACCCTTTTCGGAAGCGGCAGTCAAAAGACCCGCAAGCTCACGCGGTTTTATCTTCTCGGGGTCGAGGCCCCTAATATCAAGACCCAAGCTGTGAGAATATCTGAAGAGCTCGCGTATTTTATCCTCCGGTGGTGCCTCGTGCACCCTATAAACGCAAGGTATTTTGCGCTCAAAAAGCAACGCGGCTACCGCTTCGTTTGCGGTAAGCATAAACTGCTCAATCATTCGCTCAGCAACACCGCGCTCCCTTTTAATTATATCGGTGGGCTCACCGCCCTCACCCAGAACAATCTCGGCCTCAGCGACCTCAAGCTCAAGTGCACCCCTCTTTTGTGCCTTTTTCTTAAGCACGGTATAAAGCGCATGCATCTTTTCAAGCGACGGTATTACCGCACGATACTTTTCCTTTAGCCCCTTGTCAGCTGTACCTGCGAGAATTTTATTTATTTCGGAATAAACGCCTCTTACGCGCGAGGTAATAATGCTCTTCTCCAGCTTCAAGCGAAGAATTTCCCCGTCAGAGGACAAGTCAATGAGGGCACTTATGGCATACTTTTCCTCTCCCGCGTTTAAAGAACAAGCCATATTAGACAGCACGGGTGGTAGCATTGGCACTACTTTATCGGTAAAGTATACACTTGTACCTCTTTTGTTAACGCATCTGTCGAGCGGTGTTTTTTCCCTTACGTAATGGCTTACGTCAGCAATATGAACACCAAGCCTGTAGCCGCCACCGAGCTTTCTTATGGAAACAGCATCGTCTAAGTCCTTTGCCCCCTCACCGTCCATTGTAAATATTACGGCACCGGGGTAACGCGAACGGCCGATATCAGAGATTTTCTCACCCGCAACGCGCTCTGCCTCAAAGAGCTCCTCCCCCGAAAACTCAAGCGGCATCTTACTCTCTGCAAGCACGGCCATATAATTTGCCTCTTTGCTCTGTGCCGAACCGAAGACGCGTATAATTTCACAAAAAGGAGAAAAACCCGTACCCGTGCCGCGTAAAACAGTAGCCTCAACTTTATCGCCGTCAGAGGCACCCATCATATCACGCACTACGGGACGCAAATTTACCTTGTCGTCGTCAGGGATAAGATAGCATACCTCGGGAGCTCTGTGCCTACCGCGCATTTGTGAGCGCTCAACAGAAAGTGTACCGATTATAGTCTCCCTGCCAATTTGCAGAATTTTTGTAACACGCCCCTCGGTCTTCTCTTCACCGCGGCCCGGCTTAAAGCTACGGTAGCTGCACTCAACGAAGTCACCGTCAATTGCACCGAGCGATGCGCCCTCCGGAATAAATATATCTCGCATTTCCACATTTCCCTCAGGAGCAACAAAGCCAAACCCCGAGCGCGAGCCGCAATAAGTGCCGAGAATACGTTTTTCGCTATTTTGTGTTGTTTTTCTCGTTTTTTTGCTACCCGTGTCACTTTTTTCACGGTATGCAAAGCCGTCAAAGCTTACGTTTATACTCTCAAGTGCACGAATTATCTCTTGCCTTGACTTTTCCCTTGCACGTCTTTTATGTGTATTTACCTTTACAAATTTTTCTTGATTTCTCTTAGTTACTTTCCTTTTCATAGCCGATACCTCTTTTTCATAAGCTTAGTTTTACCGTTATACAAAGCTTAATTCCCGGCGAATAAAAAAGGCTGTTACATGGGCGGGAAAACAAACTCACCACCGTGCAACAGCACTTTCTTATATCAGCATTTTACTTTGTAAATACACCCGAGAACTCGGATATGGGCTGAAGCCACTGGCTACCGTCGCCAACCTGCCAGAAATTAATGGGAAGACCGAAGGTATAATCAGGCTGAATAACGTAGGTTGCAATAACAGCAAGTGCAAATACAAGGCTTGCTATCAAGGTCCACTTAAACCAAAGCTTATCGGTATGCTTGGATTTATCCTTGCCGAAATATGTTTCACTGCCGCCAGCTATTGTACTTGATAGCCCCTCGTCTGCCGATTTCTGAAAAAGAACCGCAACTACGATAAAAACAGCTGAAAGCAGTAATACTGCCAAAAGAACGTACTCCATTTTATTTTCCTTTCAACATCGGATAATTTGTGTAATTTATCCGAAAATTATTTTCACAGATGTATTTTATCACAATCCGAGTAAAAATGCAAGACCTTTTGTAAATATTTTTCCGAAGCACGGGTATACACACTGTAGAGTCACCGTCTTGTGCTCGGAATGCTTGACATTTTATTTAAAATATGTATAATTATATTACCGCATTAGTGAGGTGTTTTTATGAATATTATTATCGTAGGCTGCGGTCAGGTAGGTCGCGCACTTGCCGAGCAGTTAAATGAAAAAGACAACAATATTACGGTTATAGACGAAAATGAAGAAAATCTTAAAAAGGTTACTGACCGCTTAGATGTAATGGGCGTCATAGGCAACGGTGCCTCATACACGACGCAGAAGGAAGCAGGCGTTAGCCGTGCCGATTTGCTTATTGCTGTTACAGGGTCGGACGAGCTTAACCTTTTATGCTGTATTATTGCAAAAAAAGCAAGCAGCTGCCAGACAATTGCAAGAGTGCGCAGTCACGAGTACAGTCTTGAAACCGACTTTTTAAAGATGGAGCTCGAGCTTGCTATGGTTATAAACCCGGAGCGCGCTGCGGCAGAGGAAATTGTAAGAGTTTTGCGTTTCCCGTCGGCACTGTCAGTTGAGCCGTTCGCCAAGGGAATGGTAGAGCTTGTAAGATTTAGATTGCCCGAAAAATCACCGCTTATTGATATGTCGGTAAAAGATGCCGCGGCAAAGTACAAATCCGATGTTCTTTTCTGTACAGTTGAGCGCAGTGACGGCGTGCATATTGTAAACGGCGAGCTTATTTTTGAGCCAAAGGACGTTATTTCTGTTGTAGGTGCGCCAAAAAATATTCAAGAGCTGATGCGCAAAATAGGTTACAAAACGCAGGCTGTAAAATCAATAATGATTGCAGGCGGCGGCGAGATTACACACTATCTTGTGTCAATGCTGAAAAAATCCCGCATGGACATAAAGATTATTGAGCGTGACCGCGAAATTTGCGACGAGCTTTCCGAGAGCTTTACCGGCACGACCGTAATTCACGCAGCATCGGGATACGAAGAGATAATGAACGAAGAAGGCGTGGACAAAGCAGGGGCTTTTATCGCACTGACTGACCTTGACGAGGAGAATATTTTACTCTCGCTTTACGCCCGTTCCAAAGATGCCAATAAAATCGTAACAAAAATCAAGCGCATTGATTATGACAGTATTATGCAAAAGCTGGAGCTTGACAGCATAATATACCCCAAAAATATTACCGCAGATAATATAGCAAGATTTATACGCTCTGCCAATAACACTCGCGGCAGTAATATGGAGAATTTTCACAACATTATAAAGGGCAAGGCTGAGGCCTCGGAGTTTATCGTAAAATCAAGGTCTAAGCTTGTCGGCAAACGCCTCTCCGAATTAAAGCTTAAGCCGGGTGTACTGATAGGTGCTATAATCAGATGCAACAATGTTATAATTCCGAGAGGATACGATACGATTGAAGAGGGAGACTCGGTAATAATTATATCCGGCGTTATGGGCCTACACGACATAGGCGATATATTACAATAAAAACTTAATGTAAATAAATATTTACATTTGGAAGGTATTATATGAATTTCAAAATGATACGGTACACGCTTGGTCTTATCCTCTATTTCGAGGCGGCGTTTTTGTCTGTACCGCTTATCACCTCACTGTGCTATGCACGCGACGAATGGCGCTGTATGCTTGCAATACTGGCTACCGCCGCACTTTGCATTGGTGTAGGTGTATTGTTAGCACGTAAAAAACCGCTCAATACCGTGATTTACGCAAAAGACGGCTTTATAATTGTTGCTCTTGGCTGGATAATGCTCAGCCTTTTTGGCGCGCTGCCATTTGTATTTTCCGGCTCTATACCAAATTATATAGACGCGCTTTTTGAAACAGCATCAGGATTTACCACAACAGGCGCCAGCATATTACCTGCTGTATCGTCTATGCCAAAATCTATGCTCATATGGCGAAGCTTTACAAACTGGATAGGCGGCATGGGCGTACTTGTTTTCGTTATGGCGATTATGCCTATCAGCGGTGCGGCAAATATGCATCTTATGCGTGCGGAATCACCCGGGCCATCTGTATCAAAGCTTGTACCACGTGTTAAAAAAACCGCACTTATTCTTTACGCTATTTATATAGCTATGACTATGATGCAGTTTATCCTTTTGCTCTTCGGAGATATGACACCGTTTGAAGCTATTAACTCTGCATTCAGTACTGCAGGCACAGGCGGTTTCGGACTGCGTAACGATTCCTTTGCAAGCTTTGGAGTTTATTCGCAAGTCATTGTTACCGTTTTTATGCTCTTGTTCTCAATAAATTTTAATGCATACTACCTATTGCTCTCGCGAAAATTCCGTGAGGCTATAAACTCAGAGATTAAGGTTTTTCTCGGAATTGTTGTAGTTGCCATTTCTGTTATAACCTGCAGCCTGCTTATCTCAGGCACCGAAGGTGCACAAACCTTTGGCGAAGCCCTGCGTCACTCCTCCTTTACGGTCGCAAGTATAATTTCAACGTCGGGCTTTTCAACTCTTGATTTTAATGTCTGGCCGGATATTGCAAAAACTATACTGCTTGTGCTCATGTTTATAGGCGCATGTGCAGGAAGCACGGGTGGCGGTTTCAAGGTATCGAGAGTTATCATTCTTTTCAAGGGTATGATTCGCGAAATAGGCAATCTCGTGCACCCAAAACAGGTAAAACGCATAACCGTTGACTCAAAGCCTGTAGGACATGAGGTTATCCGTTCTGTAAATGCTTATCTTGTTACCTATGTTTTGATTTTTGTAGTATCATTTTTCATTCTTTCCTTTGACGGATATGAGTGTACTGTGGGTAGCAAAATGGTTACAAACCTTTCAGCCGCCGCATCAGCTCTTAACAACATCGGACCCGGATTTGATATGGTAGGACCTGCATCTAACTTTGCTTTCTACAATCCAATTTCAAAGCTAGTGCTTATATTTGATATGTTGGCGGGCAGACTTGAGCTCTTACCGCTGCTTCTGCTTTTCTCGCCGTCAGTGCTTAAGGAATCGTTTAAAAGAGAAAAGGAATAAAACCAAAAGGCACCCAACGTTATTGGGGGCCTTTTTTAAATATAAAATAATTGTAAATATGAATTCACAGAATTAGGTGTATGATTTATACTACAGTATAGCCTGCGTCCTCAATAACCTTTTTTATAAGAGCGTCATCAACGTCGCATTTAAGCGTCAGAGATACGCTTTTTTTCTTATGCGAGGGCACAGCAAGTATAACCTCATCCAGGGCCTCGAGCGCGGTCTTGACCCTTGCCTCGCAATGCGGGCACATCATGCCCTTTACGGAATAGGTCTTTTTAATTTCCATAGAAGTATTATCTCCTTTTTTGAACTTCGGTCGCAACAAATTAAGCCTTAACGCATTCATAACCACCGAGAACGAGGATAATCCCATAGCAAGCGCACCAAGCATAGGCGGCATGGATATACCGAACAGACCGGCCGCAAGCGGAATGCCTATACAGTTATAGACAAACGCAAAGAAAAGGTTCTCTTTAACGTTGCAAAGGGTTGCACGGCTAATATATATTGCTGAGCATACGTCGGAAATACTACTTCGCGGCAATACAACATTTGCACTGTCAATAGCAATATCTGTACCGTTTCCTATAGCAATACCTACGTCAGCACGGGTAAGAGCAGGGGCGTCGTTTATCCCGTCGCCAACCATACAAACCCTACCGCTTTTCATGAGCTCGCAAATCTTCGCCTCTTTTTCTGCAGGTAAGACCTCTGCTATTACCTCGTCTGCACCTATAGCATCGCAAACGTGGGCGGCAGCAGCCTTATTATCACCCGTTAAAATAACAGTGCGTATACCCATAGACCGAATTTCAGAGATGGCTCTGTTTGCATCTGACTTGACTGTATCCTGCACCGCAATAATACCAATAGGCACACCGTCGCGCAAAATCACAACCACAGTCTTGCCCATCCCGGCAAGTGCATCACATTCGTTTATTATATTTATGTCAACATTTGTTAACGTCTTAGCATAAGAGATACTAACGGCATAAAGCTCGTAATTGCCAGATTTTCCATATACGCCCCTGCCCTCAAGGTTGGAAAAGCTGTGTATTTTCGCCTTATCCACTCCAAGGCTCTCAGCATACACCACTATAGCACTTGCCACAGGGTGTTCGCTATATTGTTCAAGTCCGTACACCAGTGATACAAGCTCGTCGGAATCAATACCGATGGCCCTGACGTCACAAACCGACATTCTCCCCTCGGTCAGCGTTCCTGTTTTGTCAAATACAACTGTGTGCACTTTACCAAGTGTTTCCAGAGCTGTGCCATCCTTAAAAAGTATGCCGTGCTTCGCACCTACTCCGCCACCTACCATTATAGCCACAGGGGTAGCAAGCCCCAGAGCACACGGACAGCTTATAACCAGCACTGATACTGCGCGTTCTATAGCATATCCAATACCCGCATCAGAAAAAATCAACCAACCGCAAAGAGTTAAGAGCGAAACAAGTATCACAAACGGAACGAAGACTCCAGACACACGGTCTGCAAGTCTTGCAATAGGTGCCTTTGTAGCCGCGGCATCACTGACCATTTTTATAACTCCGGCAAGCACCGTGCCGTCTGCTTCAGATACCACCTTGCAGGTTATGAATCCTGTTTTGTTTATAGTACCCGCAAAAACTGCGTCACCTGCTTGCTTTTCCTTTGGGACGCTTTCACCAGTGAGAAAGGATTCGTCAATGCTTGTGTAACCCGACAAAACCACTCCGTCGCAGGATATTCTCTCACCCGGTCTTACAATAAAAACGTCACCAATTTTGACAAGTGCGGCATCTGTTACAACCTCTTTGCCATCAATAAGAAGGTTTGCAGTAGTGGGTGCCATTTCAATAAGCCCCTGTATTGCGCTCGTAGTCTTTCCCTTAGCCACGTTTTCAAGCAGCTTACCGAGAGAGATAAGCGCCAAAATCATAGCGGCACTCTCAAAATACAATCCGTGTAACAGATGCACCCCCTCACCCGTTGTCACCAAGGCAATTCTTACCGTAAGATATGCACTGTATCCGAACGAAACAAGCGAGCCGAGTGAGATAAGCGTATCCATATTTGGTGATAGCCTTACAGCACTGCGAATTCCGCTTATGAAAAAACTGCGGTTTATAACCATTATCACAAGAGCCAGCACCGCCTGGATACAGGCGTTTATTATGGGATTGCTCTCAAACAGGGTCGGCAAGCCGAGCATGTGGCCCATTGATATAAGCATAAGAATTGTTGAGAGCGCAAGTGATATAATTAACCTATAGAGACCCGTGCGAATCTCTCCGGTTTTATCTGTTTTTTGCGAAAAAACGTCACCCGTGTCGTCTTTTATGCCGTATCCTGCACCTTCTACCGCTTTTTTAATTGCATCACCGTCAGCCGTGCCAACAACCGTAAGCGAGCCCGTTAAAAGGTTTACCGCACAGCTCTGCACTCCGTCTATATTCTTAACTGAGGACTCGACCCTTGCGACACAAGCAGCGCATGACATGCCTGTAACTTTGAATTTCTTATTCATTTTTACTCCGTTACGCCAACCTTTGCAACGTAATAATAGTTGTAAGGAATTTCGGTGACAATAATACCAGCGTATTCCTCACGCACTTCAACGTCAGGTGTAATTTTTTCTACCGCTTGACCGTAAAGATAGTCTGCGGCATCCGAGAAGAAGTCGTGAAACTGTGCCGTATGCTCACTTGACAGATACCCGTGCTCTGTGTTATCAAGCCTGTGTATAAATGCTGAGCCGTAGTCACCCTCTATTTCATAATATTGACCGCTTGACATACCGTAAGAGGTGTCCCTTATAGCCTCTAAGCACTTAAAAAACGCCTCCTTGTATCCGCTTGGCAAGAGCCTGCTTGACTCCTCGGCAAAGCGTGAGGAAAAGGCTGAATAGGGCGAAAAATAATAACCCGTGTCGAGAAAATCGTTGCTTATACTGTATTTTTCCTGCATTGAGTCAAAATAATACTCGCTGATTTGTTCACCGTTGCCGTTTTGGTACCCCTCAATAAGAGTGCGTATTTCTTCAATATCAGCACGCCTTTCAATAATCTCAAGCTGAGTAAAATACTGATATTTATAAAATCCGTCGCTATCCTTTTCAAGATTGCCGTCCTTGTCCTTGATAAGCTCAATTTTCGTAGGGATAAAAAGTATTTCTACGTGGCTGAACTCGTTGTAATAATAGGTATCGCACTCGGAGTATCTGTCAGGATTGTTAAGTGCCGTGCCGTCGGGACCGTAAATTATATCCTGTGCCTTCTCCGATTTATAAATAAGCTCTGTTGCGCGCTTAAAGTCGGAGTAGGTAAAGCCCATTTGACTGCATTCCTCGTTAAATTCCTCCTCACTGCCGCCAACTCTGTCAGCAAGCACCTCTTCGCAAGCTCGGGAGATAGCATCCTTTTCCGCCTTCGTAAGTGAGGTGTATCTGTCAAATAGGTAAGCACCTATAACAACGCGCTTAATGTAGCTCTCTGTTTCCTGCTCCAGCAGCTCACCGTAGGTAAAGGGCCTGGATTCAGTCTCGACCTGACTTTGCCAAAACAAGGGTGTATCATAAGCCCCCTTAAGGCCGCTCATAAATACCGATTTATAGGTGGCGGCAAGGTACGTTGCAACGCCTTTATCAACCATCGTGCCGCCGTATTTTATAACAGCGCGCGAATCTCGGACTATTGCAACCGTGCTGACCGTAGCGGTCAAAACAACCACAAGTGCAAGCATTATACATATGCAAATTATCAGAATGCGCTTGTTTTTTGCGACACGGGTCAAATTTTTTATGTCGTTTTTCTTATTTTGCTCCATCTGTATCCTCCATTACCAATACGTATTTTGACAAAACAGCCGATGCAATTTCTGTAGGGTCGTCGCCTCTTTTCATTCTGTAAGCAATAAGCGGCGAGCCAACACCTAAAAAGGCAAGCTGAGGAAATTCTGCGAACACCTCGCTCCATATATCAAGCCTCGGTGCACCGCTTACAAAGGTAATTCTGCCGTCCTTAAATTCAACCTTGCGTATACCCGCACGCTCTGCAAGTGCACGGCAGAGTGCAACGTCAATAAGCCTCTTTGTAACCCTCGGCACGTCACCAAAGCGGTCGCACATCTCGTCGTAAATATCGTCAGCATCCTCGCGGCACTCAAGCGCGGATATTCTCTTATACATTTCCATTCTAAGTTCACCCGAGGAAATATAGCTTTCGGGAATATGAGCCGAAAGGTTGATTATAATCGTGGACTCACACTTAGCCTTATTACTCTCGCCTCTCTCCTCAAGCACCGCCTCGTTAAGCAGCTTGATATATAAGTCGTAGCCGACGCTCTCGATATATCCGTGTTGCTCAGCACCGAGTATATTACCCGCACCGCGTATTTCAAGGTCACGCAGAGCAATCTTAAAGCCCGCGCCGAATTCTGCAAACTCTCTTATTGCCTGCAAGCGTTTTTCCGCAATCTCTGAGAGAGCCTTGCCGCGCCTAAACGTGAAATAAGCATAAGCCTGCCTTTCGCTCCTACCTACTCTGCCCCTTATCTGGTGCAGCTGTGACAAGCCAAACCTATCTGCATTTTCTATAACAAGCGTATTTGCGTTAGGCAGGTCAACGCCCGTTTCGATTATGGTTGTGCATACGAGTATATCAATCTCGCCCGCGGTGAGCATCTGCCATATATCCTCTAGCTCCTCGCGCTCCATTTTTCCGTGTGCAAATGCGATACGGGCCTCGGGTAATGCATCCTGTATACGCCCTGCAACCAGATGTATGTCTTCAATTTTATTGTAAATATAGAGCACCTGACCGCCCCGTGCAAGCTCACGCGACAGTGCGTCGTAAATGAGAGCATCGTTGTGCTCAAGAACGTAGGTTTCAACAGGGTGGCGCTCCCCGGGTGCCTCGTCAAGTATGGATATATCATTGATACCCGTCATTGACATATTGAGTGTACGCGGTATCGGTGTTGCGGAGAGCATCAGGGTGTCAACGTTTCTTGCCATCTCACGCAGCTTTTCCTTTTGTACAACGCCAAACCTCTGCTCCTCGTCTATAATAAGTAAGCCTAGGTCACGGAAGCTTATCTGCTTTGATAAAAGCGCGTGCGTGCCTATGAGCAGGTCAACCTCTCCCTTTGCGGTGCGCTTGATTATTGCCTCACGCTCCTTTGGCTTTTTAAATCTGGAGAGCATCTCAACGTTCACAGCATACCCGCGCATACGTGAGAGCACGGTAGTATAATGCTGGAGTGCAAGTATCGTGGTAGGCACAAGTAAAGCCACCTGCTTACCCGCAAGGATAGCCTTAAACGCCGCACGGATAGCCACCTCGGTCTTGCCAAAGCCAACGTCGCCGCACAAAAGCCTGTTCATAGGCACAGGGCGCATCATATCGCGCTTTATTTCTTCTATAGCGGCAAGCTGAGATGGGGTCTCCTCATATTCAAACCTACTGTCAAACTCGTCCTCCATATCGCACGCCGCAGGGAACGCAAATCCCGGTCTTCTCTGCCTCTCGGCATAAAGCGCAATAAGATTTTTAGCAATATCCTTAGCCGCAGATTTAGCACGCGCCTTTGTACGCGCCCATTCTGTACCGCCCATTTTGGATAGCTTTACCGTGCCGTCCTTTTCGCGCTCACCAATATATTTGCCTATCATTTCAAGGCGGTCGCAGGGTACGAACAGCTTATCCGTTCCTGCATAACGAATGGTTATATAATCCTTTGTAACCCCATCAACGGTTACAGCCTCAATACCTTCAAAAAGTCCAATACCGTAGCTTGCGTGTACTACGTAATCGCCCGGCGTGAGCTCTGCGTGGCTCATAAGCCTTTTTGCCGCACCGCCAAGCCTTTTGAGTACGCGCTGACGCTTTCTGTTTGCCATAACCGCACGCCCCTTATCACGGGCCATAGACAGCACCGCAATTCTGGGTGTTACAAGGTCAAATCCTCTGAAATCGCTGACCGTAATGAATACCGAGCCTGCGGGGGCGTGTGAAAAATCCACCTGTCTTGTGTCGGTTATAACCACGGGATTTATCTCTGCCTCGGAAAGGGCGTCTACAAGCGGCGAGATAGCCTCGGGATACTCGGCAAGCAGAAGTATTCTGTACATACCTCGCCTTAGTGCCAATATATCCTCAATAAGCATTCGGGGGTTATCTCCGTAAGACACGCATCTGCGCGAGCGGAAACCAAAAAGCCCTGAGAGCGTAGTATTATGAATGCCGCCTGCAAAGGAATTGATATGCATAACGAATGACGAGTCAAGCGCGCCGTCATACCCGAGTGGTGAGATATATCTTGCCATTTTCGGTGTTGCCGCGCCGTAGGATAAAAGACCCTGTGCCTTGTCGGTTATCGACTTAATATACGCCTCACTGTTTTCCTTACAGGCAGACGTGCCAAGCACGAGTAAGGTATCTCTGCCCGAGGAGAGAAGATAGTCAAAAAGGCACTCAGAGCTCTCGTAAAGCACACCGAAATATTTATCTGCGCTTTGTATTGCAACACCCGACTCTATAGACGCGCGCTCGTGTACGAGCTTTGCGCGCATCTCCTCTGAGATTTCACTATTTTTAAGACAAATGTCAACTTCTCTTAACATCTTGCCTCTGCTTTTTTCGTCTATCAGCACCTCACGTGCAGGCAAAATCTCCACACGGGGGCATATATCGAGCGACCTCTGAGTTATAGGGTCAAAGTAGACAAGCCTATCCACCTCGTCACCGAAGAACTCGCATCTGACGGGCATATCACCGTCTGAATAAAAGTCAACTATACCGCCTCTATGTGAAAATGCTCCCTTGCCCTCAACGATATCCGAGCGTGAAAATCCCATATCAGAAAGCTTTTTTGCAAGCTCTCTCGGCTCTATGACGTCACCAACCTTAAGTGAAAGCGAGCTTGACTCAAGTATATCCATTGGCATAGTAAGCGACATCATTGCCGCAGGTGTAGTTATTATAACGCTCTTGCCGCCCGAGATAAGCGAGTGCAAGACCGATAGCCTCTCACGCTCGATGTCATGAGAGGCTGAAATATTATTAAAGATAAATTCCCTCGGCTTGTATATTACCGCGTCGATATCCGCCCCGTCTAACAGAGCAAGCACCCTTACGCACTCGTCGTCAGTAGGTAAAATCAACGTCGGTACAATACCGTCCGAGATTAAATCAAGGATACATTCGATAAGATACGCGTCCTCAGCACCGCCCGCAAGCCCGTTTATAACCACAGGTGCGTGCGTTCCCTTAGCTCTTGCTTCCTTGATTGCGAGGAGAGATTCCGAAAACTCCCTATCCTCGCGTATAAGCGAACAAACCCTGAGCATTTGTGTTTTACCTCGCCAGGTTTTAGGTATACTAATTTGAAAATTTCTGCATTGCGGTTTCGATGTCACCCCGTATAATCAGCTCGGCAGCCGCGGCAATATCGTCAAGCCTAGAGCCTATTTTGTCCATATCTTCCTTAGGAATTACACCAAGGACCCAGTTAACAAGGTCATACTCGGGCGAGGGCTTTTTGCCAACACCTATTTTTATGCGCGGAAAATCCTCACCGCCAAGGCACTCTATAATGCTTTTAAGTCCGTTGTGACCGCCCGCGGAGCCGCGCCGTCTGATTCTCACAATTCCGGGGTCAAAGCTTATCTCGTCGTGCAAAACGATTACACGCTCGTTGGGTATTTTATAAAACGCGGCCGCCTCTTTAATCGCCGTACCCGAAAGGTTCATAAACGTTTCAGGCTTCATAAGCAAGGCGCGCGCCCCCCCGATATTGGCCTCGGCAGTCAGTGCATGAAAGCGCAAGCGGTCGATTTTCACTCCGCATTTTTCTGCAATTCTGTCTATTGCCATAAAGCCCGCGTTGTGCCGTGTGCGCTCATATTTTGCACCCGGATTGCCAAGCCCTGCAATTATCACACTGATTGGTGCGTGAGTGTCGGACGACTGTATCTTCTTGAAAAGGTCGAAAATATTGCTCATGGCGTCTGTTCAGCCCCATCCTTAACAAGAATAAGCTCGTTTGCGTAAGGCAGCTTTTCTATAGCGTCAGCAAGCACGCGCCACTCGGAAAGCTTGTGGTTACGCCTTGCATAGTAAATGTTTATCAGCACCTCGTAATTGAGAGTAACGGTACGCAGCTGATTGTAAGAAGAGGGCAAAAGCTGTATCATATTATGCCAGTGAGCCTTATCCTTAGTAGCAACGAATGCCTGCCTCTCTTTCTCAAGAAACTCTATTATGCTGTCAAGCACGTCAAGGGCCTCAGTCGACAGTCTATCACAGGAGAAATCCTCGCGGCTGAACTCCTTCGCTTGTATTTTATGCATAGTAGAGGTCGAATTTGCAACAGTACCAACCTTATAGGTATCAAACTCCTTCCACCAATAAAGCGGTGCAAGAATGTCCATCGATACGAATATCTGCCTCAAAAACTTTCTATGGTCACTGCCTGCGGCCGCAAGACGAGATGCAAGAGCCAGGTCATTTGCGCCAAGAACGAATTCTCCGCCCTCGCCGTAATATGAGTCCATACGCGCCCAGCTATTCATAGGATTACGCGCACCTCTTATGGCATTCTCCATATTCATAACCGATATTCTACTTACTGTAAGCATATTATCACCTCTCTGGTTTTACTGCGTTTTTATTTTACCATAAAATTATATCAAAGTCAATTACGCGACTAAATAATATAATAATATTTTAACCTCCAAAATCAGTAGGTGACGTCAAAACGCATCTGTGCCCACTGTGCGTCTGTATAATTGAAGGTTAAATATCTGATGCCGCCGTCACCGATAAGATATATGTACCTATCCGCACCGGTTTCAATCTTGCGTGAAATCAAAGACACCTCACCCTCATAGCATAAAGTGACGGTCGAATACCCCTCAAGATACGCTCTCTCAAGTGCCGCGAATATCTCGCACCTTGTTTCGTAGCTGTAGCTATCAAACCTACCAAGCGCACAGAGTGTATCTATGCTTCTGCCGCTGCACCAAACGGCCCAATCGCCAAGCGAGGCGGTATAGTTCGCACCGTTTACAGTGAGTGAGAGAGGAATATCCTCGGCTTTGTAGCCGTATTCAAGCTGATTGCCCGAGCCGTCTGCATAGCGCTGATGCAAAAGAGCAAAGAGTGACGTCGCATCGCCGCCAAAGCTTGACAGTATAATCGCCGCCTTGCCCTGATACATCGTATTGTAATAATCCTTGTCTGCCGTCAAAGCTAAGGACACCTTGCCCTCAAAATCTGTTCCAATACAAGCCTCTTTAAGTCGGCTGTTAAGGTAGTCAAAAATCCGACCGTAAATTCCGCTGCTATCATAAAGATGTACGCTAAGCTTTATTTCAGACTCACCGTCATATATCCCTGCCGTGGTAGCCTTGTCGTATGCCGCCTGCATAAGCTTTCTTGAAAGAGGTAAGTCTGAGGCCGGGAGAGCCTCATACGCAGAGTCAAGAGTGGGGTAATCAGCACCTGCACCCCAAGTTAAGCCAAATAGATTTACAAGGGACGACTTTGCGGTGTCACTCTCGCGGTAAGCCACACCCGTGTAAAGATTACCAACGTAAAAGCCACCAAAAAGGCCACAGGCCGGCCGTGCCGAGGGTTTGAAGACGCTCACAAATTCTCTCTTGTCAATTAATAAAGAAAGCGCCCCGCGAAATTCGCTGACAGCTAAAATCTGCTGATTGCCGCCGAGAGCTAAAAGTGCCTCATAATCTGTATTAAAGGTTAACCCCACAGTATCTGCTGAGGGAGTATAAAAAATACGGTCAGAGCCACCGTAAAATTGCAGGTCTTGCGAATTCAAATCTATACGGTCAACCTCGCCAAGACTAAAGGCTGTTAAAGCATCCGAGTGCTCTGCGATTACACGGATATGAATGGCGTCTGCCTGAAGCTGGCCAAGGTGCTTGCCGTCACGATAGCCGTACCATCTGTCATTCCTCTTTAGATTAAGTTCTTCTCCCTCTTTATAGCTATGGAGAATATACGGGCCGTATGACATACTTGCTTCTGCACTCCTGCAGTATGCGCTCTCCATAGCAACTGCATCAGCCGAGCCACGGGGCACAAGCTCACCCTCGACATTAAAATACACCGTATTTGCCTCATACGTTTCCTTATGAATTAGTCTTATGCGTGACAATGCGTATGGTAAATTGAACTGCGCGCCCGAGATGGGTGAGTCAAAAATAATCACCAGCTCATACTCGCCTTCGGTAACCACACCAACCTCTCTAAAATCAATTCTCGGGTAGGTATAATCGTAAACGAGATACGCGGCAGCGCTCTCGGCACTCTCGCCAAAATACTCGGTTTCGGTTATCACGTCAACAAGATACCCAAGCGAGCGCCCGTCAAGCAAAACCGTGCCGTCCATATCCGTATCAAGCTCGGTAAGCGCGTGATAAGCGTCAAGGTCAAAGAACGCACTGCCGTATGCGGTTACGTAATCGTCAAGCGAGTAGCCGTTAAGATAATCAAGAGCACCCTTATAGCTGATATAAACGTCAGCTCCGTTATACTTGTAATCCGAAAGCTCTGAGATTTTAAAGGTATAGCGGCCGCCGGCAAGATAATTTTGGGTCCGTGCACAGCTACCGCCCAAATAATAACTCTTCGCACCGAATATTTCAAACTGACCATCAATAAAGGTTTCTGCACACGCGCTGTGTGCTATTGGGTCGAGAAATTCTCTTATTGAATACACGTAGCTCTCTGCGTTTATTGGCGTGCCGTCATTCCACACGGCATTTGGGTTGAGCGTAATTTTCCAAGCCTTAGCAGACTCTCCGTCTTTAATGCCGTATCTGCCGACGTAATGCCGTGTAACGTCAACGGGTAGCTCTGCCGCCATTTCACACACCACGGCATAGCTCGCCTTATCAGCACCGAGCACAAAGTCGTACAAACCCATAGACTGATAAGCCAGAATAGCTTTGCCGCCCTCGGTTTTTGGTGCAATCGGGCTCCAACTTATCCCACCGTCACTATCAATATAAGTGTTATAGGTGTAAAAATTTATATCGGTGTAATCCTTGCCAAAGACTCCCGTATAAGCCGCATTTGGAATAGCATCGCTATCACTGTAAGTCGCAGTAATGCTGCCGCCGTCCTTCGGCGAGTATACGTCGGGGTCGACCCAGCTCGATACAGGCTCAAATTTCTTATTGCATGCAAATAAAGCCGTCGCCAGAGAGAAAAGCAAGCACACCGCAAGGGGCAGGCATACGTGTCTTTTTATCAACCTTTTCATAATTTACGTCAACTCAAAAAACCTTCCATAGGATTGTACGTTATTACCGAGTCAAAAAACAAAGAGATAAGAAAAATGCATTCCAAGCTACGAAAATACTTAATTATCAAAGCCGAGAATGCTATTAAATATTATATATTATGATTTTTGACCTGTCAAGCATAGCGCCGCAGGATAATAAAAAAGCAAACAAAAAAACAGAGCCTTGCGACTCTGTCTTTGCTTGGAGCGGATTACGGGGCTCGAACCCGCCACCTCCACCTTGGCAAGGTGGCGCTCTACCAAATGAGCTAAATCCGCATATAAATGGTGCCTCCGGTCGGAATCGAACCAACGACACGAGGATTTTCAGTCCTCTGCTCTACCAACTGAGCTACAGAGGCGTGTAGCCTCGGAAATGGCGACTCGGATGGGGCTCGAACCCACGACCTCTAGCGTGACAGGCTAGCGCTCTAACCAACTGAGCTACCAAGCCATTTCTCGATAGGTTTTTCAACCTTGGTGGAAAGTACAGGGCTCGAACCTGTGACCCTCTGCTTGTAAGGCAGATGCTCTCCCAACTGAGCTAACCTTCCGCTAAACGCCTATACATTATATCAAATAGGTTTTTGTTTGTCAAGGGGGTTAGTGAATATTTTTAAAAAATTTTTTTAGATGCTTTTATAACGGTTTCACTTATTCTGCTGATACGTCACATTTATTGTCCTTATCGGCAATATCTACGTGTTGCCACCGGTTTAAACTAACCTTTTTAATTTAATACAAAATATTAAAACAACGGCACTTCTTTTTTCTTTAATTTGGGATTTTATGAACTCGAACAGATAAACCGATGCTAGCATACTATATACATAGCAGCATGAACCTGAGTGGCATATAAAAAAACTCACTAACAAAAATCCCCCAACCCCTTGACAAATCTTAAAACCTTTGATATACTAGTAAAGCGCAATAAATGCGGCGTCATAGCCAAGTGGTAAGGCAAAGGTCTGCAACACCTCTATCCCCCAGTTCAAATCTGGGTGACGCCTCCAAATCATAACCGACCCTAGCGGTCGGTTTTTTTATTTTACCTTTCCCTAAGCCCTATAAAATAATCCGCACTAACTCCGTAAAATCGGCAAAGCTTTATTAAATCCTCAATTTTCAGCTCTGCCCTACCGTCTTCAATATGACTGTAGCCCTGCTGAGATTTATTTATTACAAGACCAACCTCACGCTGAGTTAAATCTCTATCCTCACGTAAATTTCTCATTATAACTCTGTAATTCATAAAAGCTCCTGAAAACTATCTTCGTTTAAAAAAGTTTAACATACTCATAAATTGAGTATTGACTTTTACTCAGTAATTGAGTATAATTAAGACATCCCGCGTTTTAAATATATTGAAGAATTATAAGGAGATTACTATGTACGGCTCTTACGGTTCAGGTGGTTTAGGATTTTTAACTATAATATTGTTTCTGATTAGCCTTGCAAGCTTATTTGTCCCGCCCGTAGTCTGTGCTATACAGGCAAACAACAAAGGACGAAATATTGGCGCTTGGGTCGCTATTGGACTATTACTCGGTTGGATAGGCATGATAATCATACTTTGCCTACCTTCATTAAACGTAAAAAAGCCCGCCGCAGTCTACCATCCACCAAAAAATCAACCCTTTTATAACCAATCGTCCGAGACAAATAATAACGTTGTTAAAAAAGCAGATAAATACCGTTGTGAAATATGCCACGAGTTAATAGATACCGCACAATGCCCTTGGTGCGGGCACCGCAATGGCAGCACTAAATAACTGACGCTACATATTTTGAGGAGCCGCTTTGGACTCCTCTTTTTTCTCTTGCCTCTTGAAAACGGGTAACACTTTATACTATAGTATATACATTCTGAAAAGCAGGGAGATAAGTCAATTTTAGTTAGGTTTTCACTTAAACATCTGCGTCTATAAACTTGATTTTTTGCTCAGATTTCATTGGATATGCACATATTTGTTTACATTTATGGCTGTTTTTGATACTAAGACCGCGCATTTGGCGGTTGCCGTAGGTAGTAAAATAATACGCCTTTTTGTCTAAGTCCATAACTGAGGTATAAGCGGTAAAGGACGGTGTGCCGTCTTCACATATAACAGTACCTCGAGTAACGCCCACACTGTCAAAAAGGTGCATCATACGTGTAACACCGTCCCCGCCACTCTCTGCAAAGCGTTTATTAAAGAGAGCTCGCATAAAGCGCGACACAGACGAGCTGTCACCCGGCAGGCCTATAGCCCCCATACCGCGGCTGTATCTGAAAAGAGAGCCGTCTGTAAGATTATCTCTCGGCCCCTCGTTTGAGAGATTCATAATTTCAGACGCGCGGTATAGCTGATATTCAAAGCTCGGAGCATTTGTAAGCACGCCTACCTCATTTTTATAAATTTTAGTACCGTCTTTTACACTCTCCACCGTAATAGCCTCTTGTTTATCGGCAAAAATCCAGTGCAAGGGAGTCGGCTGCAGATTACCAAAGCTATCATCGGTTACGTTTAGGCTCGAAAAAGCCTGCTCTATCTGCGTTACTGTGGAAAACTGTGCGAGAGCATAAGGTATCACCTCGAAGGACGCGAGATTAAGCGCATCACTCCTTGCGCTGTGATAGCTACAAGAGCTGCCGAAATTTAAGGCACAGGCGGCTAACCCCTCGGAATTTACCCCGTCAAAGAATAGCGGTACACCGCCCGCCATAAAAGCAGTGCCTATTACAGAAAAACCGTATTTTACTTTACCAACATACCTTGTGTTAAGCTCTGTACCCATAGGTACACTTACGGCACTCTGCCCGTAATCCTTCTCAACGTCAAGAGTTCTGCCTAAAAACGCGCCGCCGATATTATCGTAAATTGCAGTACACAAAAAAATCACCCCCTTCTTATATTTTCATAAATCACCGTTTTTATCCCAAAAACGTATCAAAAATATGAATAACTCCCTCTATCCTCGGGCATAATGCTTAAAAAAGGAAAGAGGGGATTTTTTTATGATTGAAAAGGATACAGTAAGGCTCTTGCGCGAGTGTGATGCAGGCGTTAAGATGGGCACCTCGTCAATTGAGCAGGTTCTTGACTACGTTAAAAGCAATACAATGCGTGAAAAGCTTGATAAATGTCTTGACGAGCACCAGGGGCTTGACCGCGAGATACAAAACGCGCTCTCTCGCTATCACGACGAGGGCAAAGAGCCAAACCCTATCGCTTCGGGAATGTCATGGCTTAAAACGAATATGAAGCTTGCCATGCACGAGAGTGACGGCACAATCGCCGACCTTATGACAGACGGATGCAATATGGGTGTAAAATCACTAAATAAGTATCTTAACCAGTACGAGGCGGCAGACGAATTTTCAAAGGATATAACCAAGCGCCTTATCAACCTTGAGGAAAAACTTGCAACAGACCTCAGAAGCTACCTGTAAGAAAATGCAAAATGCAAAATTCAAAATGCAAAATCAAGACGAACGACGAGAAAATGTAGCGGAGCGTGACCGAGCCGCAGCGAGTAGCGTAGCGGCGCGAAGGTATTGAATGACAGCCTAAACGGCTGTCAGACCCTGAGCGTGACCGA